>NZ_JBDQQS010000010.1:0-251573 GCF_039888615.1 Hoeflea sp. CAU 1731
AACAGTGCCGCCTGACATTCCTTTCGCTTGCCCATCATCGCAATCAGCCTCCCAAATCACTTGAGAAACTGAATCAATCGACAAAGGCCTAATCAAGGCGACTTTTTCATCAAAATCAGCCCATTGCGGCCATCTATCAACTTGAAAATCGGCGGCCTTGCGCCCTCATTTCGGTCGTTTACGGGTTCTCTGTTCGGTCTGTAAAGCTGTCATTCGCTGCATACTGATTGGAGGAATAGAATGGATGGGAAGCGGACCTTCACAGCAATCGCGACATACTCAAAGCTCCAACAAAAAAGCAGACAAGATCCGGCGGTGGAGCAAAGCAGTATCCCGCTCACAAGACTTATGCGGTCACGAACAGCGTCCGGATCATGAGCCTTGCAACCGTTTTGCGGTATCTTCCTGCCGATTGCCTTGCGCCAATCTGGCAAAGGCGTCACGCCAGCCATTGGCGAGTTCGGGAAGGGTTGCCAAGGTCCGTGCGTCCTGAAGTGAGATGCGCCGGGTCAATCGTGCGCGCGTGACGCTCATGACGCTCCACTCGGGGCAGGGCCTTTCGATCAGCGTCAGGGCATCGCCAATGCCGACCTCGCCGGGTGCCAGAACCCTGTAATACCACCCGGTTCGTCCCGTTTTCTGAAAGCGCCACGCCATCCGGTCGTCGCCAGTGTGCGAATTCAGCTTCCAACAGGGTTGCCGGCCTTGGCTGATCTGCACCTTTGCCGTTCCGAGCGCGAATATGTCGCCAATGCACACCGCATCTTCCGTCAGACCGATAGTAGAGATGTTTTCGCCGAACCCGCCGGGGATAAGATCATCGCGAGCCAATTCATGGCTCCAGACGGCAAAGTGCTCGCCGGGATAATGATGCAGGGCCTTGTCCGGGCCGCCATGCACCGTCAGGTCGGCTTGCACATCTCCGTCGAGGCCGTTTTCCGTGACCAAAACCGTCTGAGAGAGCGACCGCTTTCCGATCGCCGTTGGCGGTTTGCTGGGCCAGCGGTCTTCGACGCTCCCGACGAACAGACCCTCAACGGTGACGCGGGCGGTCATGCCGCCACCTGTTCATGGCAGATCTGATCGCCCTCTTCGGGGGCGAGAGGCAGCGACAGCAGTGCGCAAAACGCACCGTCAGCGGTCGTGCAATGGTGCGCGCAGCCGCAGCACAAGCCGAACGCACGCCCACCACGCGCCGTCAGACGGGATTTCACAAGCGTCGAGAGGGTGTCGGCAAGGTTCTTCTGACAGTCGCCGGGCAGCGCATCAATGGCCTCGGCCAGGGCAGCCGGTCGTGTCGTCACGGCAACGCCCCGCTCGGTGAGATCGTATCGAATCGACCTCTTGTCCGCATCGGATCTGGTTTCGGTCACATAGCCTTTCCGCATAAGCGCTTTGAGGGTCTGCGACATCGTACCGCGTGTCGTGCCCAGATACTCCGCCACCTGCGAGGGAGCGCGCGAGAACCGATTCGCACATGACAGATACTCCAAGGCGGAGATCTGCGCCGGGTTCAGGTCATCGCCCCAGGTCTCGGCGGCGTCGAGGCGGGCGAGGCGATTCATGAGGGCGCGGATGTGGTTGGCTGTGGTCATGAGCACAAAGTATCGAGTCGAAATCACTATTGCAATAGCTTCGATCTAATGATATCGACTCGCTATTAAAAAAATGGAGACCATCATGACCCGCATCCTTCTGACGCCCGTTTGTGCTTTGGCTCTGGCCAGCGCTGCCTTTGCCGATGAACATCACGCCATACACCAGTCCGGGGCAATTACCTCGGCAGCCGACGCTTCCAAAACCGCTGCCTTCGATATCCTTGCCGCCCATGCCCATCGTGACGGCCGTCTCGTGACGTTCCACATGACGACGAACGGTGTCGCCGGTGCAGAGCAACCGGAGCCGATCGGCGCCCTCGGCGGTGCGCCGGTGCTGTCCTATGTCTGGCCCACATCGCTGGACCCCGCGACGGTCGGGTTCGAAGGCGGCACTGGCATCCTGGCTCTGGCCGCGACCAGCCACCCGGACTTCGACGACACGCCGCTTTTCGACGAAAACAACGACGGCGACCCGGCCAATGACGGGCTTCTGTGGCACAGCCATTGGGTGGTCTTGACGCCGACGGAGGCCTGTGGCGAAGACGCGCTCGGTGTTCGGGACATCCCCGAAGGTGCCATGCCCGCGCTGCCCGCGACATGGCCGGGGCTCCCGATCTTCATCGACAGCCCGGGCTATACGCCGATCTTCGACGGACCGGAAATATCCATCACCGTGCCCTTCGCCGACCCGGACGCTGTCAGCGGTGCCGCCTATGACGGTGTTACCTCGGCCTTGCGGGTGAACGCGAACATCCACGCACCGCTGCTCTGCGTGGCGGATGTCTTCGACATCGCGTCGGGCGATCTCAGCCTGCCCGGCACACTCAACTGATCCCGGGGCGCGTCCCCCACGCAGGACGGCCCCTTCAAGACTTGGAGATCGAGATGACTGAATCCTGGCTGCCGACCCTGCTCACGGAAACGCCGCAAGACGGCTACGCACTTGCGGTGAAACTGGCACGCGTCGCTGTGAAGATGACGCAGACGGATCCCGCCATCCGCGAGGATCTGCGCACCGTCTACGAAAAGGACGCCAACGCGCTGATTGCGACCTCCTCGGTCGTCGCGACCCACTTCCAGACGGTCGCGGCGGCCAACAACTACTGGATAGACTGATGGAAGCTTCGCATCACCCCCTGCCCGACTGGTCCGTGGATCAGTGGTTCAATACACCTAGATCGATCTCGCTCGCCGATCTGCGCGGCAAGGTCGTCGTGATTGAGGCCTTTCAGATGCTCTGCCCGGGATGCGTCGCCCATGGATTGCAGCTCGCACAACAGGTGCACGATCTCTTTCCCCGGGACGACGTGGCGGTAATCGGACTGCATACTGTTTTCGAGCACCACGCCGCGATGACGCCGGTCTCGCTTGAAGCTTTCCTACACGAATACCGCCTCACTTTCCCGGTCGGGGTCGACACGCCCGGCGCGGGCACTCTGCCCGTCTCCATGGAGCGCTACGGCCTGCGCGGGACACCGTCCTTGCTTCTCGTAGATCGGAGGGGCGCTTTGACGGCTCACTACTTCGGGCAGATCAGGTCGCTGCGACTTGGAGCCGATATTGCCGCGCTAATGGCCGGTAGTCAGCCAATCGGTACTTCAGTTCCAAAGCCCGAAAACTCATCCGACCACACAGCGGAATGTGACGATAACGGATGCGTGGTATAGCTGCCCCAAATGAGCGGCAACCGCCTTTTGCGCGACAAGATGGATGGCAGGTTTAACTACGAAGCGGCAACCTGAACGACAGTGAGTTGTGCTTCGCACTGAAGGGCTGGTTTGACGGGCCGCACAGCAGTATTGCTGCTTGACGCTGGAAGTCTGCTTGGGGCGGGAACCGCCACCAAAGCCGATGAATGTCAGCTAATCTCGATCGCAGCACGTAAGCCGACAGTCTCCTGCCGGCCCCAATTCTGTCGTTTATTCAATATGCAGCGAACGCCTGCTTCCTGTCCTTTTTCTGGTCCGCTGCAATGTCTAAGACGAACGATATAGGCGGGAAAGCATATGGTATTCGAAGCAGACACCATCCTGACATTTTAGTCGATACCACCTAGTAGAGTATCCAACCGTCATGTGGTTACTATGTGGTTACCTTTTCAAAGCCACACAATCGAAAAATCAGCTAACCTATTGAAATAATTGGCGCACCCGACAGGATTCGAACCTGTGACCTCTGCCTTCGGAGGGCAGCGCTCTATCCAGCTGAGCTACGGGTGCGCAGGGGCCGCTTCGGCTCCACGGTGCATAAACCAAGTCACACCGCTCCGCAATGTCAAAATGGCCGGCGCGCGCAACTCCCTCCGCCGAAACGCTTCGCCGGGCCGTTGCGGATATCGCCATGCGAGCGCAAGGAAGCTGATGCGGGCGACGCGGCTTTCCTCTATAGTCCGTCGCCGGATGATTCAGCCGGCAATTGCAAGCCGGGCTGATTGTACGGGACTTGCCGCCATGACCACCTTGCCGACCGATCCAGCGACCGAAACCACGCCGCGCCTTCAGGACTGCCCCGACTGGCTCTACCTGTTGCGCGAATTCGACGCGCTCTACCGCCACGGCTCGTCCGGCGGAAGCCGGTTGATCCGCTCCCACCGCAAGCGCGTGCGCGACACGCTTTCCCATATCATCGACGCCAATCCTGAAATTGCCTCGCGTGGACCCGAGACCAAGCCGGTTGCGGCCCATTTGCCGCGAGCGCTTGATCTGGTCGAACGCGGCGTCATGGCAGGCATGTCCCGCGCTCTTTCCAGGGTGGCGCATGCCCTGACCTGGGAATACGGCTATGAGAAAGTGCCCAGAGCGCTGGCGCAGAAATACGCCTATTGCGAAATTCTCGGTTCCCGCGGGCCGGTTCGCTCCGAGCGGCTCGTGCTCGGCTTCGTGCTGTTTGCGCCGAAAACCACCTACCCTCAGCACAGCCACGACGAAATAGAGGAGAGCTACATTTCGGTCTCGGGCGCCTGGTCCGAAAATGATGCAGCCGTGCATGCGCCCGGATCACTGATCCTCAACCGGCCCGGTCAGGAACACCGGATCACCACAGCCGATCTCGATCCCTGCCTTCTGGCCTATGCCTGGATCGGCCCGGAGGCGCGATTGAATGCGCCGGAGATGAAGTTCAGTTCACGTCGCAGATCGCGTCTGAGCCAGGGCATATGAGCGACGGCGAAGATCGGCGCCGATTTGCCAAACCATTTTGTCGCGGCCGCTCGTCTTCGCTGTCATCCGCGCCTGCGATAGGCGTTTCGGATTTCGCGCATGACGCGCTTTTGCAGATCTGACTGGTTGACGATGTTCCAGTGACTGGATTTTTCGAGCGTGGGCAGGTTGCGAATGTCGACATTGACGATCTCGCCGTCAAACCCGGGTCCCGGCGAGAATCTGCCCGGATTGTCCTTGTTCCCCGACGCCTTGAAATTCACGAAACGGCGCACGCCTTTGGGCACCGTCGTGGCGTAGAGGGGGTCGAGCGTGATGACGAGATCAACGGGAATGCCGGCCTCGGTCAGATCATTGGCCATGGCAATGACCACGCTTGCGCCGAGCGAATGACCGACGAGAATGATCGGCCTGGCGCGGCCCTGCGCACGGGCCGCCTTGATCTGCGCCAGCGTCTTGTCCTTAGCAGACCAGCTGACGGCCTTCGCCGGCACGCCCTTGCTGTTGAGATCGGACGCCATCTCGTTGATGCCGGTCGAGAAGACGCCGTTGAAGCCGCCGCGATACATGTAAATCTGCGCGCTCGACGCCGCTGGCGTAATCGCAAGCGCCTGCTCGATCGACTGGCCGTCGTTGATCGTTGTGCATGCGACAAGCGCGGGAAAGCCCGCCATGACCGCGATCAGGGCGGCGCAATACGCAAATCTCATTATGTCGGTTCCCTAGACGCCTTGGGTCAGGCGCACTCTCGCAAACTTCACAGGCGAGGAAAAGCCGAAATGCCGGCAATATGTTAATGATTTCCTTCCGAACGTGAAGGAGCGCTGCGCCCTGTCGACTTCGCGATACTGTGGACTGTAAATCAGCCTGATTTTCGCAGGTTGCGGAAAGTACAACAACAGTATTAATTGCCAATGTGGGCTACGCGTGCTTGACATGCCGCGCTATTGCACAATTCAGGAGGGTTTTATGCCACACAAATTCAAGATCGTTTCACGCAAGAACGACCAGTACGGCGTGCAGTTTCTGTACAATTCGGAAATCATGGTCTGGTCCGAAAGCTACAAGGGCAAGTCCAGCGCCACGAACTGCATCGAATCGATCAAGAAGAACGCGCCGGGCGCCGCCGTGGTGGATTTGACCAAGGACGACAAGGGATCTGGCTACCGTTTCGAGATCGTGGAAAGCAAAAACGGTCAGTATTTCGTCCGCTTCGTGGCGTCGAACGGTGAGACGATGGTTATTTCCGAAACCTATACCGACAAGCGAAACGCCGTAAACTGCGCCACAAGCGTAGCCAAGAACGCGCCTGCTGCCGCGGTTGAAGACGACAGCTGACGACCGGCGAGGCCGGCGTCAATCGGGGACGGCGATACGTCGTCCGGTGACGCTGTATTCGTCCTTGCCGTCCTCCATCTGAACAGCGTCAAACGGATTTCCAGAGAGCGGCGTATGACGCACGATCGCTTTGCCTTCGAAGACGTCCTGGCGCGCATCGTAGGTCGCTTCGAGATCGAGCCGTTTGATCTTCGCTTGCGGATCGTGCGGCGTGGAGAAAGTGAAGTCGATAATCACGGCCTTGATCGAGGCAAATCCGTCTTCGGCGCCGATGCATTTCCAGGCGCCGCCGCCACCCGTAAAGGGCTGCTTTCCGTAAAGCCCGACCTGCGCGGAATCCTTGAAGAATGCGTGGCCGCCATTGGTTAGCGAAAGAACCATGCGGCCAAGCCGCTCCTCGCCATCGTCTTCCTCCACTCGCAAGAGCAGGTAGCTGCCGACGGCGTCGATGCAAGCCGACAGATCAAGGTCATCCTGAGCGGTCGCGGCGCTGGTCACCGTCACCGAAGCGAACAGAACGGCGGCAAGCTTGAAAATTCTCGTCATTTCTCGTCTCCCATCGAGCCAGAATCCATTACCGCCTCCGAGGAAGCCAAGCGGCGACACGGATCTTATCTGGAAAATCCGAGACGCGAACCGGAAAACGAATATTCGCGCGGCGCGTTGAAATTCGCCACGTCATAGGGATCTAAGGCAAGCGGCGCCAAGCGCAGGATAGCGTCGCCTGCAATCTCGCCACTCGCCATGTCGTAATGCGCCTCGAAATCCATCCTGGCGATTTTTGCTTCCGGCTCCCTGGCGGTGGCCGAAGTGAAATCCAGCAGCATGACACGCACTTTCCCCGACCCGTCTGCTTCGCCGAGACATTCTCACACACCCTGTGCGTCGGTGAACGGCTGATATCCATAAATGCCGCTCTGCGCCGAATCCGTGAAAAGGGCGTTTCCACCAACTGTCAGGGTCAACAGCATGCGCCCGATCCAGTTATGCTTCCTGATGACCACCTGACGCTCAAGCAGATAGGCGCCGACCGCGCCGGGACATGCCCCCGCCTCTGTGGCGGCAGGGCTTTCTTCCAATGCCAATGCGACAGCTGGACAATGCAGCAGCGCCGCCAAGGCGGCGACCTTGATGATCCCCTGTCTTCTGTCCATTTGGAATATCCCATATTTGAAAAGAAATGAAACGGCGCCGTCAGTTGACGGTCGGGCTGAACAATAGCTTGATATAAGACCTGTAGAGAAGAATTTGTCTGGAAAGCACCGCGGGTTCGCCCAATGCTTTCGACAAAATGATGCCGCCGTCGACTGTGCTCGACACCATGTCCGCCACCGACTGGAGGTCGACATCGTCGCGCGGCGGATACACCTCAGCGATCTCTTCCAGCATGGCGACGAAGCGCTCGCGCCAGCCGAGAACCGCCGTGCGGTTCAGCGAACGGACCGACGGGTCGAACAGGCGTTCATTGTAGCAATAGGCCGCGACCATGCAGCCGGGATGGCCGTTCGGCAGATCGGCCATTTTCTCGGCCAGCAGCTTCAGGCCGATCAGGAAGGCGTGCAACGGGTCGTCATGCAGTTCCCGCGCCCGGTCGAAGAGTTCGTCGAGAAGTCCGTCCTCGCGGTCGAGATAGCGTTGCAGAATCGCTCGCGCGAGCTCGTTCTTGTCACGGAAATGGTAGAAGAAACCGCTTTTGGTGATCTGCGCTTCAGCGATGATTTCCTCGATAGACGTTGCGCCGAAGCCCTTGGCGAGCACCGACAACTCGGCGATGTCCAGAAGCCGCTCCCGTGTTTCCTGCCCTTTTCCCATGGATCAAACCAACCTGACCTCGAGTACAGTAAATTCTGCAAAGCTGGCCCAATGTAAAGGGATATTCAGCCAAACCTTTGCTTTCAAAGCAAATAACTATCCAGATTTTCAGTACCGTAAGTTGGCTATCTACCGCAAGACAGTCAGTGCATCTTCCGGGGGCACAACAACTGCTCAGAATGAGAAGTTGCGGACGTTCGGGAGAGCATAGCATGTTTGGAAAAATTGAATTCAACCGCAAACGCCATGGGACGGCAAGGACCCGTTGGCCAGCGGGTCGTTCCAGTTCGCTTGGAGATCTGTCGCCACACGCACGTCGCGATATAGGCATGACGATCGGCGTCAGCGATCGTTACTGGCGCAGTCTGTGAGAGTGTCGGGAGGCAAGCGTTGGCGCGCCTCCCGCAGCAGGCCGTTTCTGCTTATTCCGCCGCATCACGATGCTCGAGGGTCAGCCCCTTGGCAGTCCTCGGCGCGAAACCCTTCCAGTAGGTGTGCTCGGGCTTGAACGTACCGTCCTCATTGACGGCGACGACGCCGTCCGCCGAGTTCTCCAGCACGTCAAGGAAAGAGGCCAACTCATCATCCCCCTCCAGATACTCGCCGAAAAATGCGGAAACGAAATGCTGGGCGATATTGTTCATCCGCACCGTGTCCCACACGGCGTCGGCGTAGTGCTCGAAAGGCACGAAATCGAGGTGTTCCGACGGCTGCCAGGATTCGGCGGGCGCCGGCATGGGGGCGGCCGCATTGTGATTGGCGAAGGCGAAGGTCAGCAAATAGCGATCCGTATTAACCGCGCCCTCGAAGATCGCCTTCGTTCCCTTTTCATAACCCGAAACGTCGTCATCGCTGCCGGCGATGAACAGCATCGGGATCCGGACGCCCGCAAGACCCGCTGCGTCCCAGAATCCGGCGTTCATGCCCCAGGGGCCGATGGCGACGACAGCTTTGATGCGATCATCGAAAAGAGACTGCTGCGTGTCGCTGCCCGCCAAATGCACTTTCAATGTGCCGGCAGGCGCGCCCCAGGGATAGGCGGTGCTGGCTTCCGTTACGCCGGCTCCGGCTGTAATCATTGCGCCATAACCACCCATCGAGTAGCCCACAAGGCCCGTATTGCCGGCGTCGACCAATCCCTTCAGAAAGCTGTCGTCAGACTTCGACAACCGGTCGATTTCAGCCAGCACAAAAAGCTGGTCGAACGGCCTGTTGACGAGCGTGCTGCCAAAAGCCGCCTTGTTGTCATAGGTGCTGTCAGTGTGGTCGATCGAGACGACGACATATCCCTTTGTCGCGAGATTTTCCGCGAGCGGGCTCATCAGGAAACGGTTGCCGGGATAGCCGTGCGACACGATGATAAGGGGAAACGGCGTTTCAGCCGACGCCGGCGCGGCGTCACGAACAGCACGTCCCTGCAGGCTTACCTCTGTAACGCCGTCGCGAAGCAGCACCCCTTCATAGGTTCCGCCCGATCCGGTTCCATCTGCAGCCGGATACCACACCTCCAGCGTCAGCGGCCGGTCATAGGTGGGCGGGTCCTTGCCTTCTTCAACATTGAGAATATCGATCTGGCCCGGATTGACCACTTTGATCTGCCGCACGCCAATCTCGTAATCTCCGAAAGACGCCAGTTCGGGCGCGTCGGGCCGGATCTGGTCGATGCGGTTTTCCGCAGAGGCGACAGCTGTAAATCCAAGGAACGCCATTAAAAGAACACTCGCAATTTTCGTCATTTTAAGTCTCTCCCTTTTGTCCGGCGAGGCTTCACCGGAGGTTGCAGCATACGCGCTCTGAAACCGCAGTACAGAAGGAATGTGGCGTCGGCTTAACAGCCGGACGTCAGGGTTTTGTCCGGTAGAGGCGGATCTGAAGTTCACGCCCCTTGGAGTAATTGACGCCGACAATCGGCCCGCCCGGAATCATACCGTCGCGACCGCCCGGCAGGCTGGCGAATACAGAAGTGGCGTCCTTGTCCGAAATGGCGACAACGCCGCACGCGCCATTTTCCTCAAGAAACTCGGCAACATCGTGGGGACGCAGATTTTGGACCCGATCCGTCCCGACCAGAAAAACAAGGCTCGGTTCCCGGAATGAAAGCGAGCCGAGCGCGGACGCCTCGCACGGTTTTTCCTCGGCGAAACGTTCGGCTATCTGACGGTTTAACCACAGCCGGTCGAGCCCCGGCAGAACGCTTGCGAAGAGCATGCAATAGGCAATGGAGGCCGCGAGCGCGGCGACCAGGATCCTGCGCATTGGCGTCAGATCGAAAGTGTTCACCAGGGCGAACCAACCCGCAAGCAGCATCAGGATCGCAGCCGTCAGGCCCTGCCACTGGAACTCCGCCTTGAGATAGATCGGCAGCCCGACTGCAACGACGGCGAGACCCACAGCCACGACGCCCGTTCCAAATGCGCCAAGACCATGCAGCACACGCTGCCAAAGCAAAGGCGTATATCGATCCTGTTCACTCAGCGTGAGACACCAGGCCCCCATCAGCAGGATCGCAGGATAGGCGGGCAACATATAGTGCGGCAGCTTGGTCGGAATAATTTCGAATACGACGAAGAATGGCAGATACCAAGCGACGCAGAACAACAGCCGCGCATCGGCGCGCATGCGCCGCAGGGCGTTGGAGCCGCCGACAAGCGCCAGAAACCCAAAAGGCCAGACAAAAAGCGAATAGGTGAGAAGATAATACCCGGGCGGGGCGCCGTGCAACTCCTGGCCGCCGGCGACTTTTCCGAAAAGATCACGACCGAGCGCCTCCTGCCAAAACGCGCCCTCGCTCTTCCATGTGATGAGGACCAGCCACGGCGCCACGATGAGCAATGCAAGCAGCGCCCCGCGCAGCGGCTTCAGGTCCGTGAGCCAGCGACGCGCACGTCCACGTTCGAAAACCACGATGGTCGCGACCGTCAATCCGCTCAGCAGCGGCGTTATCGGTCCCTTGATCAGGATCGCAAGCCCCTGCGCGACCCAGAACATCCACGACCAATGCGCCGCAGGCGGAACATCGTCACGGCGGGCAAGATAGATGCGCGCCAGAAAGCCTTGCGCCAGGATCGACAACAAAAGCAGCACGGAGTCCGTCTTGGCCAGCCGTCCCTCAAACGCCACACCGAATATGCCGATGAACATGATGGCGGCGATCAGCCCCGCCGCGGGTCCGAACATGAACCCGCCAATCCACAAGACGGCTACGCCGGCGAGCGCCATGGCGAGTGTGGAGACAATCCTGTAGACCCATATCGAGGCGTCCTCGCCACCGCCGAGAAGCTGGACTGAAGCCGACTGCAGCCAGTAGATGCCGACGGGTTTCTTGTATCGGCTTTCATCCTGAAACCGGATATCAACATAGTCGCCGGTCTCGACCATCTGTTTCGTCGCCTGGATGAATCGCGCCTCGTCGCGATCGGTCGGAGGCGTCTGCCCTATGCCGGGCGCAAGCAACAGAAAGGCGAATAGAAAAACGAGGATGGCCTGAAGTGGTCGTAACCGTGACCCATTCGACATGGCGTTCCAGCGGCCGTCAGTTGGTGTCAGCCATTGCCGCCTTTCTTTCTGCAGCGATCAGCCAGAGATTGCGAATATAAATGATAAGCCCCATCCCCTGGCCGGCGATGAACACCGGGTCTTGTCGCTGGATGGCGTAAATAAACAGCAACGTGCCGCCGAACAGCGAAAAGAACCAGAAGGCGACAGGCACGACGCTTCGCTTGGCGCGTTCCGAAGCGATCCACTGCACGACGAAGCGCATCGTGAAACAGGCCTGGGCTACGAAACCCAGCACCACCCATCCGTCAAGCTGCGCGACGAATACTGTGTAAAACCAGTTGATCAGTGGCGCCAAAACATCAGTCATAACGAACTTCCTCAGCGACAGGCATTTGCCTGCGGCGGCGCTTCAGCCACCAAACTCCAATTAGATCCATCGCGCCTCGCAGACCGCGGTCGAGTATCCCATAATTGGATTTTCCAAACCGGCGCGGACGGTCAACTACGTCCATGGCCACCACGTCGTAGCCTTCCTGAATGACGAGCGCCGGCAGAAACCGGTGTGTGCCGTTGAAAAACGGAAGTCTCCGGAAGGTGTCGGTGCGCAGGACTTTCAGACCGCATCCGGAATCCCGGGTCTTGTCGCCGAGAATGGAACCTCGCAGCCAGTTTGCGAAGCGCGACGAAAGCTGCTTCAGCTTTGTATCCTTGCGTTTGACACGCTGCCCGCAGGCGATGCCCACGCCGGGACCGGCTTCAACCAACCGGTCGACGAGTTGCGGAATGTATTGCGGATCGTTCTGCCCATCCCCGTCGATCGTCGCGACGATCGCGCCGTTGGCTGCGAGCACGCCGCTGCGTAGAGAAAGACTTTGTCCGACGGACTCACGATGGCGCACATGCCTCAGCGGAAACGGTCTGCGAACATGTTCTTCAGCCAGAACTGTCGCGGTGTCATCCGTCGAGCCGTCATCGACGATGATGACCTCGAAATTTCTCCCCGCCATGTGCTGTTCGATCTCGTCGAGCAGCGGCGGGATATTTTCCGCCTCGTTCTTGCAGGGAATGACGATCGAAATCATGCCTTCGCCTTGAGATATTTTTGATCGATTGCGGAATGCAAATTTCGGCGAGACCGGAGCGGCCTGGCTTTCGTCAACCGTTCCGGAACGTCATGTCGACCGGGCCGCGGTGGCATTAGCAAATCGTATGATAGGGCGCAAGTTTCATCTCGACGAAACCGGTCATGGGCTTGCCAGGCGGGAGGCGCGCGGCCGGGGGCCGCGACACAGTATTACGAATGGCTTGACATACTGGCGTACAGCTTATTCAAAACAGAACAGTAATGGAGGAGACAATATGCTCGGACTCATGCAGGAATGGCCGCTGCTGTGCCACAAGATCATCGATCACGCCGCCAATTTCCACGGAGATCGTGAAATCGTAACCCGCACGGTCGAGGGCCCTGTCACGCGGACCAACTACCGCGACCTGCGGCAGCGGTCAATGAAACTGGCGAAGCGGCTCGAGAGAGAGGGAGCGCGGATTGGCGACCGGATCGCCACCATGGCCTGGAACACATCGAGGCATCTGGAAAGCTGGTACGGCATAACCGGCATCGGCGCTGTCTACCACACGCTCAATCCACGTCTGTTTCCGGACCAGATCGCATGGATCATCAACGATGCGGAAGACAAGTTTCTGTTCGTCGATACGACTTTCCTGCCGATTATCGAGGCGATCGCCGCCAAGACGCCGAGTATCAAAAAAGTATTTGTGCTCACTGATGCGGAGCATATGCCGGAAACGAAGCTCGACAATGCGGTCTGCTACGAGGAATGGCTTAACGAGACCGACGATGACTTTGCCTGGAGACGGTTCGACGAACGCACGGCAGCCGGCATGTGTTACACGTCGGGAACGACAGGCGATCCCAAGGGCGTGCTCTACTCGCATCGCTCCAACGTGCTTCACAGCATGGTCGCCTGCCAGCCGGACATGATGAACCTGTCTGCGCGCGACCGGATGATGCCGGTCGTTCCGCTTTTCCACGCCAATGGCTGGGCGACTGCTTTCACCTGCCCGCTGGTCGGCTCCACGATGGTGCTGCCTGGCGCAGGAATGGACGGAGAATCCCTTTACAACCTCCTGAACGACGAGAAAGTGACGATTACGGCGGCGGTGCCAACAATCTGGCTGATGCTGCTGCAGTTTCTGGAAAATTCAGGCAACAAACTGCCTTATCTGGAACGGGTTGTCATAGGCGGATCCGCGTGTCCGAGAGCAATTACCCAGACCTTCCAGGAAAAGTATGAAGTCGAGGTTATCCACGCCTGGGGCATGACCGAAATGAGCCCGCTCGGTTCGATGTGCACCATCAAGCCGGAGTATGAAGATCTGACAGGAGAGGAAAAGCTCGACCTGCAGCAGAAGCAGGGCCATCCTCCCTTCACTGTCGAGATGAAAGTAACTGATGACGAAAACAACGAGCTTCCCTGGGACAGCAAGTCGTTCGGACGACTGAAGGTGCGCGGACCCGCGGTTGCCTCGGCTTACCACAAGAACCGCGGCGAGGAACTTTTCGACAAGGAGAACTGGTTCGACACGGGCGATGTCGCGCATATGGATCCGCACGGCTACATGGAGATCACGGACAGGGCGAAGGACGTCATCAAGTCCGGCGGCGAATGGATATCGACGATCGAACTCGAGAACCTGGCCGTCGGCCACGAGGATGTCGCCGAGGCCGCGGTCATCGGCATCGCGCATCCCAAATGGGACGAGCGACCGCTGCTGATCGTCGTGCCGAAAGAGGGGCATGAGCCCAAGAAGGACGACCTGTTGAAATATCTCGAGGACAAGGTCGCCAAGTGGTGGTTGCCGAACGATGTCGTAACCGTGGAGGAAATTCCGCACACGGCGACCGGCAAGATCCAGAAAACCGCGCTTCGAGAACAGTTCAAGGATTACAGTTTTCCGACCGAATAAGGTGAAAGGCCGGCTTCGCGCAAGAGGTCGGCCTACCCTCCAAACGCCCTGGAAAGACCATAGCCGGCCAGAGCCGAAATGCCCGTCAGCGTCGTTCCCCAGGCTATGTCCGCGAAGACGACGGCGAGCGGCCAGTTTTTCAAGGTCGCGTAATTCGTCATGTCATAGGTGCCGTAAGCGAGCGCTCCAAACAGGGCTCCGGCGAAGAGAGCCATCGTCCAGGACTGGTCCCGGAGCGCCGGCAATACGGCGAAGAACACGATGCCGGCTACATAGAACACATAGAACAGTCCGGCGGCCGCCAGCTTCGGCTGATCGAGAAGCAGCGTCCCGATCTGACGGAGATAGAAGTCGTTCGCGATCCGGGTCAGCCATACGTAATCGAGCGCGAAGAAAATGATCGCGGTAAAAACATAGGCTATTGAAAACTGGATCATCATGCGTCTCCGTTACAATCGGCGGGTGATTTCATTACGGCCGTATGAAGCCGCCGGATCACCTGACCGTGATTTTCTTGCAGATAGCGACGCTCCGGTGATCCGGCCACCGCAACGATACGTAAATGTTTCCGAAGCACATTTTCGGAGGCCTTCTTGACCAAACTCAACATAGCTGTGATCGGCAGCGGCATTTCGGGACTGTCGGCGGCATGGCTGCTTGCGAAGAAGCACACTGTCACAATTTTCGAAAAGGCGGACTACGTCGGCGGTCACGCAAATACCGTGGATGTGATGACGGGCGACGGTCTGGCGCCCGTCGATACGGGATTCATTGTCTTCAACGATACGAATTACCCGAACCTCAGCGCACTCTTCCGCCATCTCGGCGTCGCCTGTGATGACACAGTGATGGGTTTCTCGCTGACCTGCGACGACGGCCGGTACGAGTACAGCGCATCGGGCGCCAACGGATATTTCGGTCAGCGCAGCAATATCGCTCGAATACGGCATTGGATGCTGTTGAAAGAAATTGCACGGTTTTTTTCGGAAGCCAAGACGAGGATAGGGATCTATCACAGGGATACGCCGCTCGGCGAATTCCTGAAGTGCGAGAACTATACGCAAACCTTTATCGAAGACCACATCCTGCCGATGGGCGCGGCCATCTGGTCATCGACGACTGACGACATGCTCGCCTTTCCGGCGCAAAGTTTCATCCAATTCTACGACAATCACGGAATGCTGCAGTTCAAGAACCGGCCCCTTTGGCGAACGGTCAGGGGCGGTAGCCGCAACTATATCAGACGTATTCTCGAAGACAGCGCTCTTGATGTCCGGCTCGGATCGGACCTGAAGCATATCCGGCGCAAAGGGGATTGCGTGACTCTGGAAACGACGGATGGCGTGGTCCATCTGTTTGATCATGTGGTCATGGCCACGCATCCCGATCAGGCGCTTGGGCTACTCGGCGACGCAGACGCCGCGGAACAGGCTCTTCTGTCGCAGTTCACATATCAGGAGAACATCGCGGTTCTTCATCGCGATCCCTCATGGTTGCCTCGGCGACGCCGGCTCTGGACTAGCTGGAACTATCTGAAATCAGGCGGCAGCGGAGATTTGTGCGTGACCTACTGGATGAACCAGTTACAGCGCCTGCCAACGCGCGAAAATCTGTTCGTTACTCTCAACCCGACTGAACAAATCGATCCCGATCTGGTCCTTCGCAGGTTCAACTACGAACATCCGGTCTTCGACACGGAAGCCCTGCGCGCACAGACAAAAATGGCTTCGATCCAGGGACAACGACGGACATGGTTCTGCGGGAGCTGGCTCGGCTACGGTTTCCACGAAGACGGCATCGCAAGCGGACTGAACGTAGCGGAACAACTCGGTGGCGTCGCCCGGCCCTGGCGCAGGGATCAGGACTACATCCGCAACGCCCCGTCCGAACAGCTTGAATTGCAGGTCGCAGAATGACCCTGAGCGAGGGAATTTTCGTGGGCACGGTGATGCACAAGCGGATGCGTCCCGTGCGGCACGAATTCCGCTATTCGGTATTCTCCCTTCTGATCGATATCGACCGGATGGATGAGATTGCAAAAGGTCTTCGGTTGCTTTCCGTTGATCGCGGGAATCTGTTTTCGGTCTTTCGTCGCGATCACGGCGCCGGCGACGGGCGATTGCGACAGCATCTCGACGGCTTGGCGACGCGGATGATCGGGCCGGAACGCATGCAACGATGGCTGATGCTGACCTATCCGCGGATTCTGGGATATGTATTCAATCCCTTGACTGTCTACTATGGACTGGACGGGGATGGGCGCGTCAGAGGCGTGATCTACGAAGTCAGCAACACTTTTGGCGAACGTCACAGCTACGCGCTTCCGGTTGGAGCGGACGGAGCCGCCATACGTCAGACGGCGGACAAGGCGTTCTACGTGTCGCCGTTCAACCCGGTCGCCGGACGCTACCGCTTCCGCACCCGTGCGCCGGTAGAAACGGCGCAGATGACAATCCTGCTGGAGGATGAGACCGGCCCGATGTTCGCTGCGGCTTTTTCCGGAAAACGACAGCCGCTGACGGACCAGGTTCTTTCAGCCTTGCTTCTGCGCCACTGGTTCATGACGTTCAAGGTGTGGGGAGGCATCCATTACCAAGCCCTGCGCCTTTGGATCAAAGGCTTGAAAATCTATCCAAGTCCCGGAAAAGGTGAGGACTACGCCCGGTCCTTGATCATGCGGCCGACTGCCCGGAAGTAAAGGGCGTTCGGCAGACAGCGCAACAGTCCAAAAACTGTTGCGAAGGGACGCGGAAAGCGGATTTCGAAACGCTCTTTCTGAATACCGCTTATGATGTAGTCGGCCGCCTGCTCCGCGCTTATCAGCTGCGGCATATTGAAGTCATTCTTTTGAGTGAGC
This sequence comes from Hoeflea sp. CAU 1731, assembly GCF_039888615.1. Classification (NCBI taxonomy): domain Bacteria; kingdom Pseudomonadati; phylum Pseudomonadota; class Alphaproteobacteria; order Hyphomicrobiales; family Rhizobiaceae; genus Hoeflea; species Hoeflea sp. CAU 1731. Next base: position 17,250 of record NZ_JBDQQS010000010.1, read on the forward strand.
TTCGTATCGACAAATCCCGGGTTGACCAAAGTGATGCGGATATTGAAGCGTTTGAGGTCGAGCTTGAGAGTTTCGGCCAGATTGATCAGCGCGGCCTTTGTCGGTCCGTAGTTCACTGTCCTGGGCAAACCGCGGTAGCCCGACAACGACCCCACGATAACGATATGTCCCTTGCCTTGTCGTTTCATGATAGGAACAAGGGCGGCGATCGCATGAATTGCGCCCATATAGTTTACCTCGACGCCCCTTCTAATGGACGTGATGTCGATCTCTCCGGGTTCGAGCGGCTTCCAGGCTCCAGCCGAAAGAACCACAGTATCTATCGCTCCGAACCTGCTCGCGATTTCTTCCGCAGTATTTTCGACTGCCTCTGCATCCGTCACATCGAGTGGGAATGCGGCTATCCCCCGCCACTGCTTTTCCATCTCGATCAATGCATCCGACGAACGGGCGGACACGGCGATATTCTGCGCCACGCCGGCGACCTTCTCCGCAAAGGCCCTGCCGATACCGGAACTTGCGCCAATTACCCAGACATTGCCCGGGTCAATCTGCCGACTCGCCATGGATCAAATACCGATCAACGGCTGCAGGATGCGACTCACCATGCCTTTGAATCGCGTCGGGCGTTCTGTCGCTACCAGACAGATGCAATCGATATCGGAATCGACAACAGGCTGATGTTCGACATGTTCGTCAAGATCGGCGATGTCGCCGGCCGCAAACTGACCGAAAACATCGCTGTAGGAGCCCTCGAGGATAAGGGTCATTTCGGTTCCGCCGTGGCCATGTTCAGGCATCTTTCTGCCAGGCGCAATCTTCAGCATATAAAGCGAAGATGTCGACGAGGCGATGTCTATCCGATGGCGCTGCATGCCCGGAACAATCGTGCGCCATGGCACCTGATCCAGATCGCGGCCAATCAGACGCGACAGCGGCAAAGGCACGTTACCGGCGGTTGGCTCGGGCGTCAGAAGCGGTTTTTCCGGCTCCATATCGAGCATCCGCGACAGTCTGTCAAAAGCGTCGGCTGCGAGCGGCGACGAATCCGCCGCCTCCATGACAGCGCCGCCCATGGCTTCGGCGGCCCGCACGGCTGCGCGACATTCGTCACACATTGCAATATGAGACGCCACGATAATGGCGAAAGCCTCGTCGAAATCGCCGCTGGCGTAACGCATGATCGAGGCGTCATCGAGATGGTGATGAACGGTCATGCCAGATCTTCCAGTTCTTCCCTTAGTTTGCGATAGGCTAGACGCAGTCGCGACTTTACTGTGCCTATAGGCAGATCGAGATCGCGGGCGATCTCGCTGTGCGGCTTGTATTCGGCAAACGCCATTTTAACGACCTGTCTTTGTTCCGAGGGTAGTTTATCCAGTGCGTTACGAACCAAGTCGCCCTGCTGGCTGCCGATCGCTTCCGCCTCGGGACTGTCGTCCTCGCTAGCGACCATCACCGTCTCTACATCGATGTAGGGCTGCGCCGGCAGGCGGCGTAGACGGTCGATGCGGGCGTTGCGGGCGACCGTATAGATCCAGGTGCTGACCGCGCCTTTGTCTGGCCGATACAGCGCAGCCTTGCGCCAAACGGTCAGCATCACGTCCTGCACCAGATCCTCCGCTAGATCGGAGGACGCACCGGATTTCTCCATCATACCCTTAACTCTGGGGCCGAACCTGTCGAACAGAATTTCGAACGACGCCTTGTCCCTGGAGGCAGCGACCTCCATCATAAGAGCCTTCAGATAGTCCTGATCCGCTGTGGGGTCCGGATTCTCGATCGGCATATCCGTTCTCAAGACACTCAACATGGTCCCGACCTGTTTACTGTCGGAACCGATTACGTGGCGAAATTACAATCAGATCACAATTTCGGAAAAAATTATAGACAGGGTCTCCGTCGCGCCGAAATCAGCGATTCAAATCTGGTCCGGTTTGCAATTCCAAGGCTTATGTGGCTCATTGCCAGAGGGAGGGAACCATCATGAAACTGACGGCTCATTTTACGGACATTCAGGGACAATCTGTTTTTATTACGGGCGGCGGTTCTGGCATTGGCGCGGCCCTTACGGAGGGATTTGCAGCCGAGGGCGCGAAGGTCGCTTTCGTGCAGCGTTCAGATGCAACGGATCTCTGCGACCGTCTGGAAGCAACCTACGGAAACCGGCCGTTTTTCCTCCCCTGCGACGTAACCGACGTGGAAGCGTTGAGCGCGGCCATGGAGGAGACGAAAAGCCGCCATGGCGCGATCACCATCCTCATCAACAATGCGGCGTCCGACAACCGCCACGGCCTGGCGGATTATTCCGTCGAAGACTGGAACGCCTCGCTGAACATCAATCTGCGGCCTCATTTTTTCACATGTCAGAAAGCAGCGCCTGACATGCGGGCGGCGGGCGGCGGCTCGATTATAAACTTCTCGTCGATTTCCTACATGATGGGCAATGGCGACTACCCCGCCTATGTCGCAGCGAAGTCGGCAATCACGGGATTAACGAGGGGCCTGGCCCGCGAACTTGGACCCGACAATATCCGCGTGAACGCGCTCATGCCCGGCTGGGTTCTGACGGAACGCCAGCAGCGCCTGTGGGTTACCGAAGAGGGACTTCAGGCGCATATCGACCGGCAGTGCCTGAAGCAGGAAATCATGCCCGAGGACATGGTTGAGCCGACGCTTTTTCTGGCGTCGTCCGCCTCGCGCATGATGACCGGACAGGCGCTCGTCGTCGACGCCGGCGTTGTCGTGACAGGGTAAAGACATGACTCCATTCTACGCGGCCGCAGACTGGGGAACGTCGTCATTCAGGCTCTGGCTGATCTCAACCGAGGGGCAGATTATTGCAGAAAGAAGCAGCAACCAGGGATTGGCCGTCGCTGCGACATCCGGTTTCGCGCAGATTCTTGAAGACCATCTCGACGCTCTTTCTGCGCCGATAGATCTTCCTGTTGTCATTTGCGGCATGGCCGGCGCGCGACAGGGATGGCGCGAAGCGCCTTATCTTTCCGTTCCATCCGCGCTGTCGGATATCTGCGACAACGCCGTCGAAATCGATGGTTCGACGCGCCGGATCTGCATCCTGCCAGGCGTCGCCTCGCATGATCCGGTGACGCCCGATGTCATGCGCGGCGAGGAAACATCGCTCCTCGGCAATCACGCCGATTCCGACACGATTTACCTTGCCTGCCTGCCCGGAACCCACTCCAAATGGGTCCAGATCGACGAGGGCGCGATTGTCGGTTTCTCCACTTTCATGACGGGCGAATTGTTCGGACTGCTCGCAAAACACTCTATCCTGAAACACGCCGTGGACGGTCATTCACAGATACACAGGGAAAGCCGCCACTTCGCCAAAGGCGTAAAGGCCGGGTACTCGAACCCGGAGGAAATCACCAGCCACCTGTTTTCGATCCGGGCGGGGCAATTGCTTCAGGGCCGGACCGGTCAGGATGGTTATGATCGCCTGTCCGGTCTTCTGGTCGGATGCGAAATCGGAGGCGCCCGCGTGCGTTTCGGCCAGACGGAAAATCTCCGCCTTATCGCGTCGGGACATCTGGCGTCCATCTATGACACGGCTTTCGAATTGCTGGATATGCCGGTGACGACGGTGGACGCCCATAAAGCGGTTCGTGACGGTCTCGACATTGCCGCCAGACGCCTCTTCCGGTCCCGTGCAGGCAGCGGCGGAGGCCTGTAGCATGAGCGCCGCGTCCGGCTGGCCACCGCTGCAGCGATCTCTTGTCGCCATTCTGCGCGGGATACGCCCGCACGAAGCCGCCGATATCGTGGGCGCACTCGTCGAAGCCGGTTTCGAAGCCATCGAGATCCCCCTGAACTCGCCTGACCCTTTCGCCTCCATCGAAATCGCCGTGAACACCGCGCCGGACGGCGCCCTCATTGGCGCCGGCACCGTGCTTGTCCCCGAAGAGGTCGACCGTCTGTCGGAGATCGGCGGCAGGCTGGTGGTCAGCCCGAACGCCGACCCCGCCGTCATCAAACGGACGTCAGACCTCGGTCTCGTATCGATGCCAGGAGTCTTTACGGCGACCGAGGCTTTTTCAGCGCTTCGCGCCGGCGCCTCCGGCCTGAAATTCTTTCCCGCCAGCGTGCTCGGCGCGGCCGGCGTCGCAGCGATCAGTGCCGTGCTGCCGCCTGGAACAGAAACAGCCGCAGTAGGCGGCGTTTCGCATAATGATTTCGCATCCTACGCCCAGGCCGGCGTTCGGACCTTCGGTCTTGGGACCAGTCTTTACAAACCCGGCCTGACCGCCGCCGAGGTCGAAACGCGCGCCGTGGAAGCCATTAAGGCCTACGATACAGTTTTCGGGAGACAGAATTGAACCAGACTGTGGCGACCTACAAGGATTTCAGCGAGACAGCGTGCGAGGTCGGCGAGGGGCCGACCTATGACACAGCGACCGGGACTACCTACTGGTTCGACATTCCCGGCAAGACACTGCTGGAGATGTCCGAGAAGGGCGTGGAGACGATCCACACCCTGCCTTTCGCAGCGAGCGTGCTTGCGGTGATCGACGACGAAAGCCAGCTGATCGCGACGGAGAACGGCCTGTTCCGGCGCGTCGTCGCAGACGGCTCGCTGAACCTGATCAAGGAACTCGAGCCCGACAAGCCGGAGAACCGTTCCAACGACGGCCGGGTTCATCCTTCCGGCGCCTTGTGGATCGGCACGATGGGCTGGCAAAGCGCCGATAACGCCGGGGCGATCTATCACTACTGCAAGGGTGAACTCAAAACACTCTTTGGCGGGATCACCGTGCCGAACGCGATCTGCTTCACGCCGGACGGCGCGTCCGGATATTTTACCGACACGCCAACCAAAAAAGTCATGCGCGTCGCCCTCGACCCGGCAACAGGATTGCCGGTCGCCGCCCCGACCGTTTTCCTGGACGAGACCGCGAGCGATCGCGGTTTTGCCGACGGCGCGGTGGTCGACACAGACGGCAATTTCTGGTGCGCGCGCTGGGACGGAGCCTGCGTGCAAGGGTTCGACCCGAGCGGCGTCTGCTTCGAGACGATCGAACTGCCGACGGATCGTGTCACCTGTCCCGCCTTCACAGGCCGCGATCATTCCAGGATGATCGTGACGTCCGCCTATATCGGCCTCGACGACGATCAGATGCGCGCGCAGCCGGACGCAGGCGAAACCTTCCTGCTTGAGGCGCGGTTTCGCGGAAAGGCCGACCCTCGCGTGCTGATCTGAGGGAACCGATGCGCGGGCACGGTTGTTTCACCCCGAGCCCGATGCTATCCAACCAACAGCTGTTTCGCCTAATCAAACCGGACCCCCGCCATGACTTCCGCCTTCAAAGCCTACGACATTCGCGGTGAAATTCCCGCACAGGTCAACGTGCCCTTCACCTATCGTCTGGGCCAGGCCGTCGCCGCCCAGTTTTCGCCCCAGAGCGTTGTCGTCGGACACGACATGCGGATGGACAGCCCGGCGCTCGCCCAGGCGCTGATCCAGGGTTTGCTCGACAGCGGCGTCGATGTGCTTCCGCTTGGCCAGTGCGGCACCGAGGAGGTCTATTTCAACACCGATTTCCACAATGCCGACGCCGGGCTGATGATCACCGCCAGCCACAACCCGATGAACTACAACGGCATCAAGATGGTGCTGAAAGGCGCGCGCGCGGCGACACAGGACAACGCTCTCGGACCTCTCGAAAAGCTTGTCTACTCGGACCAGCAGTTCAAGACTGTTTCCGACTATGCGGATCGCGGCCGGCTCGCCATGCATCTCGACAAGAAAGCCTATGTCGAGCGCCTGCTGACCCAGGTCTCCGGCGTCGACCTCAAGCCGTTGAAGATCGTCTGCCACGCCGGCAATGGATGCGCCGGACCGATCATCGATCTTCTGGAAGACCATCTGCCCTTCACCTTCATCAGGGTGGATCACGAGCCGGACCCGACCCTGCCCAACGGCATCCCCAATCCGCTGCTTCCCGACAAGCGGGAACGGGCGAGCAAGGCGGTTATCGAAAACGGCGCGGATCTCGGCCTTGCCTGGGACGGCGATTTCGACCGCTGCTTCTTCTATGACGAGAAAGGGCGCTTCGTCGAAGGCTACTATCTCGTCGGCCTGATCGCCCAGACGCTTCTCCGCAGCCATCCGGGCGGCATCATTCTTTACGATCCGCGCCTGACGTGGAACACCATCGACGTCGTCAAGGCGGCGGGCGGCGATCCTCGCGTCTGCCGTACAGGACACGCCTTCTTCAAGCAGATGCTTCGCGACGACAATGCGCTCTACGGCGGCGAAATGAGCGCGCATCACTATTTCAACGATTTCAGCTTCTGCGACACAGGAATGCTGCCCTGGCTCGCCATCGTCGCCGAACTGTCCTCCACCGGCGCAACGCTGAGCGAGTTGGTCGACCACCGGATCGCAGCCTTCCCGTGTTCCGGCGAGATTAATTTCACCGTGGACGACGCGAAGGCGGTCCAGAGCCGTATTTCGGATCACTTCGCTCCACTCAATCCCGAAATCGAGGGCGTCGACGGTCTCGGCATGGCCTTCGATGACTGGCGCTTCAATGTGCGCGCGTCGAACACCGAACCGCTGCTGAGACTGAACGTTGAAGCGCGCGGCGACGCAGATCTCGTGGCCGCCAAGGTCAACGAAATCACCAAGCTGATCCAGACGACCTGATTGCCGCTCACACCTGAAAATAACGGCGGCTCTCGATATCGGAGCCGCTGTTTGCATGACGCCATTATCATTTAAGTCTTTGAAATAAAACTATAAAATTTAATTCTGGCTTTGTTTCGGGAATCCGCGAATTTCAAGCCTTCTGTGATCTGCAGAGCTCCAAGGCGGTCCACTGGGTTTGTTTCGGGAATTTGGCTTTTTCATCTTTCTCCCGCTAATCCGATCGCATCTGGCTTTGTTTCGGGAAATTGCGATTCATAGAGTTTCGGGCTTCTGCAGTGCTCCAAATCAATCCTTTGGCTTTGTTTCGGGAATTCTGGTTTTTCGCCCTTCCGCCGCCATTCGACCAGTCGCCCCTGCCCTTTGTTGATCTCATCTTATATCACGGAACACCGACAAACGCAGCAAAATTGTTCATGTTTTGTTCAGCCAATAATCCGACGCGACACGATACTGCGTCGCGTCGCGCTTAGATCAGTTCGTCACGTTGGGCGCGTTCGGGAAGAACAGTTGCTTGCCGTCGAGCCGGTAGGAGGCAATCGCCTTCTGGCCCTCGTCCGACAACATCCAGTCGACGAAGGCCTGGCCAAGGTCGGATTTGGCGCGCGGACATTTCTCTGCATTGACGAGGATCACGCCGTACTGGTTGAACAGCGCCTTGTCGCCCTCCACCAGAATTTCGTGATCGGCCCTATTGCCAAATGCGATCCAGGTCGCCCGGTCGGTCATGGTGTAGCCGTCCATGCCAATGGTCGCGTTGAGCGTGGCGCCCATTCCAGAGCCGGTTTCGCGATACCATTGTCCGCTGCTTTGCGACGGGTCGACACCCGCAGCCTTCCAGAGCGCGACTTCCTTCTTGTTGGTGCCTGAATCATCGCCGCGAGACACGAATATATTTTCGCTGTCAGCGATCTTGTTCAACGCAGCCGACGCGTCCTTCATACCCTTGACGTCAGCCGGATCAGCCGGCGGACCGACGATGATGAAATCGTTGTACATCACGTCCGTGCGTTCAACCCCGTAGCCTTCCGCGACGAATTTTTCTTCCGCCGGCTTTGCGTGCACCAGAAGAACATCGCCGTCGCAATTGCGCGCATTCTTGATGGCCTGCCCTGTTCCAACCGCGACAACCCGGATCTGGACGCCGGATTTGTCCTCGTAGATCGGCAGGATGTAATCGTAGAGGCCGGAATTCTGTGTCGAGGTCGTTGACTGGACAACGACGAAATCGTCAGCCATCGCGCCCCCTGCCGTCATGGCGACCACAGTGGAAACGGCCATGAAGCGTGCAAGATGTCTGTTCATTGAAACTCCCCTTTTCAAAATAAAGTTCAAATCAGCAAGCGTCCTGATATGAACGCCTCGGCTGTTTCGGATTGCGGACGCTGAAAAAAATCGTCGGTTGCAGCGCGTTCGACGATTCGCCCATGATGCATAAGAATGATCTCGTCCGCGACCCTTTTCGCCTGGGCGAGATCGTGGGCGACCATGACGGCGCGCATGCCCTTGACGCTGGCGTCCCGCACCATCGTTTCGATCGCCAGGACAGAAGCCGGATCGAGGCTCGATGTGGGTTCGTCGAGGAACAGCAGATCCGGATGCGTGGCCAAGGCCCGAACCAGAGCAAGACGTTGCCTTTCGCCGCCTGAGAGCACACGGGCCGACGCATGGGCGAAGCGCTCCATGCCTGCCTCGCCAAGCGAGGTTTCGGCGCGCCGGCGCGCCTCGTTGCGACTGTGACCGACAGCGCGCAGGGCGTATTCGACATTCGCCCTGACGGAGCGACGCAGCAGAACCGCATGCTGCAGCACCATGCCGAAACGGCAGTAGCGCGACCGGGAGGGCGGCGTGCCATTCCATCGCACCTTGCCGCGGTCGGGCTGACGCAATCCGGCGAGCAGATTGAGAAGCAGCGACTTGCCTGCGCCATTGGGCCCCACAATGACGGTGGTTCCATGACCTGCGATCTCGAAGCTTTCAACATCGAGCAGCACCCTGCCCTTGCGGCTTACCTTGAGTTCCGTTCCGGTGACGGGAAGAACCGGCATCGCCTGGCGCTGCACGGCCGACAGCAAATCTTCACGCATAGGCGCGCCTGACGGCTGCGGCGCGGGACATGAACACGAGCGCGTTCACGGCGAAGGCGATGGTGACCAGGATGAAGCCCAGGCCGAGCGCCAAAGCGAGGTTTCCCTTGGAGGTTTCAAGCGCGATCGTTGTCGTCATGACCCGCGTGACATGGTTGATGTTTCCGCCAACGATGATCACGGCGCCGACTTCCGCCACCGCCCGGCCAAAACCCGCGAGCAGCGTCGTCAAAAGGCTGTAGCGCCCCTCCCACAGAAGCGTTTTCAATTGCGCCAGATTGCCCAGGCCGTAAAGGACGAGTTGGTCGCGATATTCATCGTGCAGATCTTCGAGTGTCTGACGGGCGAGCGCGGCGACGATGGGCGTGACGAGAATGGTTTGGGCGATGATCATCGCGGTCGGCGTATAAAGCAATTGCAGCGGGCCAAGGACGCCTGCGCTCGACAGCAGCATGTAGACGACGAGACCGACGACGACCGGCGGCAGACCCATCAGCGCGGAAATCGTGATGACAAGCAGTCCCCTGCCCGGGAAGCGCGCGACGGCGAGGAAGGCGCCGACCGGAAAGCCGACGAGTGCAGCCATCGCGACGGCGCTGAGGCTGACCCGCATCGACAGCCACACGACCTCGAGAAGATCGGGGTCGAGCGAAATGACCAGCCTGAACGCCTCCAAAAATGACGCCGCGAAATCCTGCATCCGTGCGTTTGTCTCCTCTCCATTGAAACCGTGTATTGCGCAAACGCCTTGCGCATTCCATCAAAAACGTCCGGCGGGGTGAAACAAAACCACCAATAGTTTGACGCCATTGCGAAGGGCGTTCGCGTTGCGACATTTGTCGCGCATACACGAAAGGAAACGCGCAACGAGCGAAGCCCGATGAGACGCGGCTTAGTTAGCGCCTTGCGCAGCCCCATCCAGAAGATCGCCCAGCCTTTGTTTTGCATCTTCCTTTGCAATCTTCGCGGCAAGCAGGATTTCATCGATACGATGAAAGTCCATGCTGGCGAAGCCGCCGACATCGGGGCGAACAAGCAGGTCGGGCTGGATCCGCTTCAGGCGCTCGTTGACCAGCGAATGCAAGGCGATCTGTGAGGAACCGATCCAGGTGTCCATTGCGCCGGGGGTGGGACCGGTGGCTCGGAAGCCGTTTCCGGTCACGTCGACGGCGATGACAAGTCCCGGCTGGTCGGCAAGGATGTCAAACGGGGTGGGATTGACGAACCCCCCGTCTATAAGCACGCGATCCCGCCACCGAACAGGCGAAAGAAGCACCGGAAGCGCTGCGGACGCGCCGATCGCCTTTTTCAACGGCCCGTCCTCGATCACGAACTCCTCCTCGCGATAGAAGTCTGCTGTCACGATTCGCATCGGCGTGCGCAGGCCCGTGAATTCGTCAGGAACGGCGTCAGGCAGTATGGCGGACATCAGCACTTCCGGATCAAGCGCGGCCGAGTTCCCCATGGCGAAAACCGATGCCCAGCTGCCGGGATTACCGGGAAACAGACGGCGCAACGTGTTCAGCCGGCTTGAGAGAAGATCGATAGCAAAGGCCCTGATCTCCAGCCCGGACATGCCGCTGGCATACATGGCTCCAATGATCGCGCCCATTGACGTGCCGGCGATCATTGAAGGTTGGACGCCAAGATCATCCAGCGCTTCCAGAACCGGAATATGGGCAAGTCCGCGCGCTGCGCCGCCGCCGAGAGCGATGGCGCATCCCGAGCCCGCAGATGCGCGCGCAGCGCCGGACGCGCCCGCGACAAGCGACAGCGAAGCTGCTTTCAGAATATCGCGACGCCCGAAAGAAAAGGTCATTCGGCCATAGCCTCCCCGTTGGAGCAGCCGTTCTGGAAACCATTGTTGCAATGCGCTTTCAGTCGCTCGGTATCGGCCGCCGTCCAGTCTTCCGGCGCAGTCACCTCGACCCAGGGATCGATATAGTCATGCGCATAGTAGGCGTGACCGTAGCCCGCGGGGGCGGCGGTGGACAGCGCCATGTCGAGGGCCAGTTGAAACTGCGTGACGACAGGCATGAAACGCAGATAAGGCGAAACGCCCCTGCCCGGCGGCTCGCGCATCCAGACCGGCGGCCGAAAGGCGGACAAAGAATCGAAGAACACGATCGGGTCGCTCGGATATTGCAGGAAAACCATGCGCATGTCGCCCCAGTCGGCGTAAGCGGCGTCGTCCTCTCCCGGCGCACTGTAGCGGATCAGCGATCCGTCGCCGATTTTCGGCAGGACCCACGGCGTGCCTTCATTGCGCGCGTGCTGCACCTTGTTCCAGAATTCCGACGGGAATGGCGGACCGGCCCAGAACGCGCCGTCAATCGGATCATTGACCAACTGGAAAAGCGTCGTCGCGTACATTGACGACCATGCGCCCAGACTCAAGCCGTGGATGTAAAGCCGCGGCCGCCGATCGGCCGGCAGCGTGGTCCAGTAATCATATATGGTTGAAATCGTCGCCGAGGCCTGATCAAGGCCGGTTCTGGTTTCGAACAACAGCGCGAAAGGCGACTGCAGATAGGAATATTGCACCGCGACCGTCGCGATGTCGCCGTTGTGCATATATTCCAGTGGATCGTGCGATCCCGGATCCATCCAGCCGGTTCCGGTCGGGCTGACCAGCACCAGAACCTTGCGGTCGAAAGCGCCGAGCCGGATCAGCTCGGCGAGCGCAAGGTCAGCGCGCTCCTGCGGCGTATCAGCGTTGGCGCGGCCGACATAGACGCGCACGGGATCGAGCGCCGGCTTTCCGGTAAACGCAGAGATCGCCGCGGCGTCCGGGCCGCCGGTTACGAAATCGCGTCCGGGCTGACCCATTTCCTCCCACCCGACCAGGGATTCGGCGCTGCCGGGAATGCGGGCGAGCGTGGGCGCGGGCGGCGCCCTTTCGAACAGGTTCTGACCGGCCTCATAGGCCTCGTCCATGGCCGAAATGGCGGTGTCGAGCAGCCCGTCGCGCGTGACGACGAACAGCACCAGAAACACGATGACCAGACCCAGCACATTGGCTCTTCGCGGCGGCATGACGCGGTGAAGGCGCGTGCGGACGAAACGGGAGAAAAATGCAATCAGCGCGCCGACGCCGAACAGAACAAGGAACACGACCAGGGCGATCAGCAGCATCTGGATCAGGTGCGCGTCGTCCACAGGCTCCATTCCCATGCGGGCGCGTATATCGTTCTGCCACAAAAGCGCGTAGCGCAGCGACAGCGCCAGGATGACAAGAACGCCGACAGCGGCGACCGCCTTCACGATATACAGGAGACGACCGCGCAACACCGGCATGTCCGCCGCCGTCCAGAGCAGTTCGACAATCCGCCAGGCGAGGTATCCGAGCGCCATGACGATGCCGCCGAGAGCGCCTTGCAGAACCGGATCACGCGGAATCAGCGACGGCGTCAGGGAGGCGGCGAGAAACAGGAGCCCGAGCAGGACGCCGAAAGACGAGAACGGCGATAAAATGCGTTTCATGACGATTGATCCCCCGCGTAAAAGCCGACGCCGACAATAACGGCGAAGAGTTTAACGACGGGTGTGCATGTTTCGAAAGTCTTTACGGAAATTTTTTTGAACCGGAAGAACGACGCCGCTTTCAAAACGTCGGAGGTCTTGCAGTTTGGCTGCTTGCAGGATGCAAGGGGCCAACACGTTTTTCACAGTTGCCAAGCGGCCCGGTATTCTCCAAGACCCTGTAGCGGAGGGTGCGCATGGATTGTGATGTGGGAATTGTCGGCGGCGGGCCGTTTGGCCTGATGCTCGCCAACGAGCTTGGGCGGCGCGGCGTCTCTGCGATACTGTTCGACGAGAAACCCTCGACGGCGTTCAATCCGCAGGCCAACGCGACCCAGGCGCGGACAATGGAGCACTATCGGCGGCTGGGATTCGCGGACGAGATAAGAGCGCTCGGCATGCCGGAGGATTTTCCGACTGACATCGCCTATTTCATCCGCTATGCGACCCATGAACTGGCCCGTTTCAGGCTGCCCTCGGCGCGCGAGGCAAAGAGCCGCATCGCCTCGCTTGGCGGGTCATGGAGCGCGGCGGAGATGCCGCACCGCGTCTCGCAGAAGTTCGTCGAACAGGTGCTTCGAGACCACGCGGAAAAGCTCGACGGCGTCTCAGTCCATTACGGCTGGAAGGTCGTCGGTTTTAAAGACAGCGCACACGGCGTCGCCGTCGAGGCCGAGGAAGTAGAGACGGGATCGCGCCGCACGATACGGTGCCGGTATATGGCGGCCGGCGACGGCGCCCGCAGCTTCGTTCGCCGCCAGTTGGGATATCGCATGGGGGGCGAAACCGGCGTCGTGCGCGATTTCTTTGGCGGACGAATGTTCGCGCTTTATCTGCGCTGCCCGGAATTCTACGAAGCCTCGCCGTTTGCGCCTGCCTGGATGAATGTGACGTTCAACGCGCAAAGGCGCGCCTTTATGGCGGCGGTCGACGGGCGCGGCGAATTCGCCTTCCATACGCAGCTTCGCGATGGCGAGGACGCGGACAGGATGAGCGACGACGAGGCGCTTGACGTGTTCCGCTCGGCGGTCGGTCGTGCGGTCAATGCGGAAATCCTGTCGCGCGGAACCTGGACGGCCGGCCACGCGCTGGTTGCAGAGCGGTTCGCCGCAGGCCGGGTCTTTCTCGGCGGCGACGCCGTGCATCTGTTCACGCCGGCCGGCGGGCTTGGCTACAACACGGCGATCGACGATGCGGTCAATCTCGGCTGGAAACTCGCCGCCGTGGTGAAAGAAATTTCGCCGCCTGCGATGCTCGACAGCTACGAAATCGAGCGGCGACCGGTCGCGATCCGCAACACCGGCTTCGCCCGCCGCTTTGCCGAATCGCTGGGCAACTACACGCCGCAACCGGGGCTGGAGGACGACACCGACGAGGGCGCCCGGCTGCGCGAAGCCGCGGGCGCCTATCTCGAGGCGCATGGCCGGGCGGAATTCAACATCCCGGGCGTCACCTTTGGCGCGCGCTATGACGGCTCGTCGATCATTCTCGGTGAAGACCGCGAACCGGTCGAGGACAGGCCGGACCACTATGCGCCGACCGCATCACCGGGCGGGCGGGCGCCGCATTTCTGGTTCGACGAAACCACGTCGCTTTATGATCTGTTCGGCTTTGAGTGGACGTTGCTGCGCCTCGGCGGGACCTCGCCGGAAGCGGCGAGCATGATCGCCGAGGCGGAGCGTCGCGGCATGCCGCTCAAGGTTCTGGACATAGACGATCCCGAGGTCGCCGCCCTTTATGAGGCGCCGCTTGTTCTTGTACGGCCCGATCAGATCGTGGCCTGGCGGGGAGCGGACGACAGCACGACGCGGTATGTTCTCGACACGGTGTTGGGAGAGCGCTCGTCCGCCTCTGCGTGACGCGTTTACCCCTTAACAACATCACGCTCCGGCTTTCCTTGCGCCCGCGAATCTCCGATGATGCGCCATGGCCGTCAAACTTCTTTCAGAGACGCTGATAAACCAGATCGCCGCCGGTGAAGTGATCGAGCGGCCGGCGAGCGTCGTCAAGGAACTGGTCGAGAACGCGATCGACGCCGGGGCGCGGCGCATCGAGGTCGCAACGGCCGCAGGCGGCAAGTCGCTGATCCGGGTGACGGACAATGGCTGCGGCATGGGGCCGGACGATCTGGGGCTTGCCGTGCAGCGCCACTGCACGTCGAAGATCGACGGAGACCTGGACCATATCTCGACGCTCGGCTTTCGCGGCGAGGCGCTGCCGTCGATTGGCTCGGTCGCCAAGCTGCGTATCCAGAGCCGGCCCGACGACGCCGACACCGGTTTCGAAGTCCGGGTTGAAGGCGGCCGGATGACCGAACCCAGGCCCTCGCCCGGCAACAAGGGCACGATCGTCGAGGTTCGGGACCTGTTTTTCGCGACGCCCGCGCGTCTGAAATTCATGAAGAGCGAGCGCGCCGAGACAGGCGCGATCACCGAGGTCGTGCGCCGCATGGCGATCGCCTTTCCGCAAGTGCGCTTCGCGCTTTCAGGACCCGACCGGACCAGCCTCGAATTCCCGGCGACCGAGGCTGACCGCCTCGCGCGCATCGCCCAGATTCTCGGCCGGGACTTCAAAGACAACGCCATCGCGCTCGACGCCGTGCGGGAAGACGTCCGGCTTACGGGCTTTGCCTGCGTGCCGACATTCAATCGGGGCAATTCGCTGCATCAGTATATGTTCGTGAACGGGCGGCCGGTGCAGGACAAGTTGCTGATTTCGGCGATCCGCGGAGCCTATGCCGACACGGTCCCGCGCGGGCGCTATCCGGTGGCGACCCTCTTCATCGAGCTCGATCCGGCGCTGGTGGACGTCAATGTCCATCCGGCGAAGGCCGATGTCCGGTTCCGCGATCCGGGGCTGGTGCGCGGTCTCATCGTCGGCGCGATTCGGGAGGCCCTGACGCGCGAAGGCGGCCGCGCCTCGACGCTCGGCGCCGAGGGGATGATGCAGGCCTTTCGACCGGGTTTCGGACGGCAATCCGCTGCGCCGCAGGGCCGTCCTGCGGGCTTTGGCAATCCGGCAGCCTTCGGTGGCGGGCAACGCCCGCAGAATTACACCATGGATCAATCGCCCTTTCGTCCCCTTGAGACGGCGGCGGTTACAGGTTTTGCCGAGGAGCGACAGGCCGTCTTCGGCGCCATCGATAGCCCAAGCGCGCGTGGCGAGAGGCCGCCGGTTTACGACCATGCGACGCCCGCGGACGATGCGACGCACCATCCTCTGGGCGCGGCGCGGGCGCAGCTGCATGAAAACTACATCGTCGCCCAGACCCGCAACGGCCTCGCCGTGATCGACCAGCACGCGGCGCATGAACGCCTCGTTTACGAGGCGCTGAAGCAATCGCTCCACGCGAACCGGACGCCGTCGCAGGTCTTGCTCATTCCGGAGATTGTCGACCTTGCCGAGGAGGACTGCGACCGTTTCATGGCCCATGCCGACGCCTTTGCGGAGCTTGGACTTGCGGTCGAGCGTTTCGGCCCCGGTGCGCTGGCCGTGCGCGAGACGCCGGCGATCCTTGGCGAGATCGACGCCGCCGGTCTCGTGCGCCAGCTTGCCGACGACATCGCCGAATGGGAAGATGCGAGCGGCCTGAAATCGCGCATCGACCATGTCGCGGCAACGATGGCGTGCCATGGTTCGGTGCGCTCGGGCAGACGCCTCACGATCGAGGAAATGAATACGCTGTTGCGCCAAATGGAAGCGACGCCGGGCTCCGGCCAATGCAATCACGGCCGCCCGACCTATATTGAACTTAAACTATCTGATATTGAGAAGTTGTTCGGTCGGCGATAGGAGATCCGGCCAAGCCAAGAAGATACGACGAGGGAAAGGGATGAACAAGTTTGAAGGCCATGGGTCTGGCGAAGCCAAGATCCGCTATCTCGACTCCGATTTCCAGGTCATCACGCCCGGTTCCTTTGTCCGCTGCGCGATTACCGGCGAATCCATTCCACTGGAGGAGCTGAAATACTGGAGCGTGGCGCGACAGGAGCCTTATGCGAATATCCAGGCCTCGGTCGAGGCGGACCGGATCGCCGGCGTATTGCCCAATCAGACCGGCGGCTGATTTTCCGACGTTCTTCGCTTCCTGAAGTTTTCCCGCGCTTCCTCGATGATGCGTTGCCCGAGATCGGGCAGATCGAATTCCAAACGAACGTCAAGCACCTCGGACTGAGCGGCAAGCTCTCGCGTCTCTCCGCTCGCGTGCCTCAGGCGAGCCATATCCTTTGACGTGGTGACAAGCTGCAGGTCGTTTCGGCGGGCGAGATCGAGGAGGTCCGCCATCTCGTCCTCGTTGAGGCTATGGTGGTCACCGAAACTCCGCGTCAGCTCCACCTTGGCGCCGATCGTTTCGAGGCTGCGAAAAAACTTTCCCGGATCGCCGATGCCGGCCCAGGCCAGAACCCGCTTGCCGCGAAAGGACTTCGCCTTGAGCGGATTGAGGCGCGCCTCGTAGACAGGCTTCGCCGCCCGCCCGGCCATGCGCACGACGCGGTCGGCCGCGTCTCCGTCGCCGATCACAAGGAGGCCGTCCGCGCCGCGGATCTGATCGAGAAGCGGCGCTCGCACCGGACCAGCTGGCAGAATATGCCCGTTTCCAACGCCGCGGCGGGCGTCGATGACGAGAAGCGCGTAGTCGAAAGCGATCTTCGCGCTTTGAAAGCCATCATCCATGATGATCAGGTCGACGCCGTTTTCTATCAGGAGCTCTGCGCCGTCGACGCGCTTCGGGGCAATGGCCGTCGGGGCCTTGTCGGCCAGAAGCAGCGGCTCGTCGCCGACTTCCGTTGCGTAGTGGTGCGACGGATCGACGAGCGCCGTCTTGCGCAGCGAGCCGCCATAGCCGCGCGTAAGAAAACCCGGCTTCAGCCGCATTCTGCGGGCGGTGTCGGCGAGCGCGAGCGCCGTCGGCGTTTTGCCGGCTCCGCCGACTGTCAGGTTGCCGATGCAGATCACCGGACAATCGACCGGCGCGCGCGGCGCATGGCGCATGCGGATCGCCGCGCCGCGACCATAGGCGAACGCCAGCGGCGAAAGGCACCAGGCGCGCCAGTCCGATCGCGCCCACCAGAATGGCGGGGCTTCACTCACCATGGGCGGCGCTGTCCGTTGCTTCTTTGAAGCTGCGCCTGGACCATCAGCGGTTTGATATAGGGCTCCAGCGCGCGGATTGTCTTGGGCAGCGCGCCGCTCATTTCCTCGATCGTCTTGGCGGCGGCGGCGCACATGTCGCGGCGCACATTCTCGTTGCTGATGAGATAGTCGACGGACTGGATCAGCATGTCGCGATCCCGCACCAGCCGGGCGCCGCCGCGCTTCAACAGGCTCCGGTAGCTTTCGCGGAAGTTTTGAACGTTGCGGCCCGACAGGATCGCACATCCAAGAGCCGCGGGCTCCATCGGGTTCTGGCCGCCTTCGCCGGTGAGCGAGCGGCCGACGAAAGCGATGCTTGCAAGGCTGAGATAGTATCCCATCTCGCCAATCGTATCGCCGAGATAGACATCGGTGTTCTGGGTAATGACTTCCCCGCGCGAACGGCGGGCGACGATCAGGCCGCGCGACTTGATGAGGTTCTCGATATCATCCGACCTTTCGGGATGACGCGGCACGATGACCGTGACGAGGTCGTATTTCTGCATGAGGGCTTCATGCACGTCGACGGCGATCTCCTCCTCGCCGGCGTGGGTGGAGACGGCGGCCCAGACCGGACGGTCGCCGATGCGCAGCTGCATCTTGCGCAGCGCTTCGGCGTCGAAAGGCAGCGGCGCCACGTCCGCCTTGAGATTGCCGGATATGGTGATCGGACGGGCGCCAAGCGCATGAAAACGCTCCGCGTCGAGATCCGATTGAGCGACGACCAGGGAGAGATTTTCGAAAAGCGCCTCCGCCAGGCTCGGCCGCTTGCTCCAGCTCGAGAAGGACCGGTCCGAAAGCCGGCCGTTGACGAGAACCTGGGGCATCTTGCGCGCGCCGAGTTCAAGGATCGTCACGGGCCAGATCTCGGATTCGGCGATCACCGCGAGATCGGGCTTCCAGTAGTCGAGGAAGCGGGAAATGGCCGGTTTGAGATCGAGCGGCACATATTGGTGGATGACGAGATTGCCCAGACGTTCGCGGGCGACGGATGCGGAGGTGACGGTGCCTGTCGTCAGGATGACGTGGATGCCGCGGCTGCGCACCTCGCGGATCAGCGGCACGACGGCGTTGGTTTCGCCGACGCTTGCGGCATGGAACCAGACGATCGGTCCGTTGGGCCGCTCCACGCTCGCATAGCCGTAGCGTTCGAGCCGGCGCGCCCGCTCTTCCTTGCCCTTGGTCGCGCGCACCGCAAGGTAGCTGCCGATAAAGGGATAGATGCCAGCTCCGGTCCAGCGATAGGCTGTCAGAGCAACGCGCGCCCAGGTATGGCTCATTCACGCACTCCAACGGCCTCGTATGCTTGGCTCGTCACCCGATTCATCTCTTCAGTCAATATCTTCCGGAATTCCTGCAACTCCTCCTCCGACGAATTGCGCGGAACGTAAACAGGGTCTCCGATCTTAAGGCAACCCCGGCCGAATGGCAGATTTATGGTGGTCTTATCCCATGTTTTCTTGAAAACATAGTGATTGCTGGTTGCAAGGGCGATCGGAAATATCGGTCGGCCCGAAAGTTTCGCCAGCATCACGATGCCCTCGCTCGCCTGGCGCGGCGTGCTTTTCGAGATATCGGCGATGATCGTAATGTTGTAGCCGTCGCGAATGGCGCGGATCAGTCCGCGCAGGGCCTGAGCGCCGCCCTTCTGGTTCTGGAAATAGCTGGGCCGACCGCCAGACCCGCGCACGGTCTTGACGCCGTTGAGATCCAGGATGCGCGCATTGATCTCTGCGTCCTGGCTTCTCGAAACGAGGGCTGCGACCGGCTCGCTCTTCGGGCGATGATAGGGGATCAGATATTGCTGCCCGTGCCACATCGCGAAGATGCCGGGCCGCATGCCTTCCGATTTCTGCACGAAGTCATCGGACGCCGGCACGAACCGGTTGGACCAGTGGATGAATGTCAGCAGCCCGTGGATGAAATAGGAGACGATCGTGAGAAAGACATTCGAATGCAGCAGCCCGCGCAGCGGACGCCGTTTCCTGCGCTTGTGCGCGACATCACCGTCAGGGGGCCTTGTTTCGGAACTCATCAGTGATCGTTCATCCGCCAGCAAAAACCACGACGCCCGGCGCCATGACCGGACAGGGGCACAATCATGCTGGCCCGCTCATGCGGCCGCAAATGCCCTAGAGGCTGGTAGAATCATCATCTTCCGGATTCAAGAGCTTATGCATGTGAACGATGAAATATCGCATATGCGCGTTGTCGACCGTCTGCTGGGCCTTCGCCTTCCAGGCCACGAGCGCCGACCCGTAATCGGGGTAGATTCCAACGATGTCCAGATCGTCCAGATCACGGAACCGGACTTGCTTCAGATCCTCAAGTTCGCCTCCGAATACCAGATGAAGCAATTGCTTGCTTTCCTGCGCCATGGCCAACTCCATTGTTCAACCGGTAAAAATCAACACTGTCTTGCCACAGCAGTATGACGCCGGGTTTGTGCAATGCAAGAGACACCGTCTACAACTCGACACCGTCCAGTTCTTTCCTGAGCGTGGACATCATGCCGTTGGCGGCAGCGATCAGCGCGTCATGCTTCGTCGTAGCACGCGCGTAGCCCAGCGTATTGCCTTTGATGTCAACGAGGCTTCCGCCGGCCTGTCTGAGGATGATGTCTGCGGCTGCGATATCCCAGTCACTGGCGTTCGCCTTGACCAGCGTGGCCGAAAGCCTGCCGTCGGCGACCATCGCGATCCTGTAGGCGAGCGACGGGATGTAAACCTCATGCACCATCGTGGCGAGAGGACCGCCGGACAGCTTCTTCATGATCGATTTGGGCGCGGCGACGCGCCCGTCGAAACCCTTTGACGACACCGTTATCGGCTGGCCGTTCTTCATGGCCGGGCCGCCGAGCGCGGCTTCGAAGTATTCGTCGCGCGCGGGACAGGCAAGCACGCCAGCCTGCGGAACGCCGTCGCAGACGACGCCGATACTGACGCACCATTGGTCCTGCCCGCCGACGAAACCGCGGGTTCCGTCAAGCGGATCGACCACAAAGACGGGCGCGCCGCCAAGCCGCGACATGTCGTCGGCGCTTTCTTCCGACAGCCAGCCATAATCCGGCCGGCTGCGGCCGAGCGTCTCCTGCAGATAGTCGTTGACGGCGATGTCGGCCTCGGAAACAGGCGACGTTCCGTCCTTGTACCAGACATCGGGATCGCGGCGGAAATACCCCATGGCGATCGACGCCGCTTCACGGGCGGCGTCCCGAATGAGCGCCAGATCGCTTGTCGTCATGTTCAGGTTCCCGCCAGCGTCATTCCCTCTATAACAAGGGTCGGCGAAGCCGTCGGGAAGCTTCTGTCGATGTCGTTGGCGGCCGTCATGCGCTTGAACATGTCCTTGAGATTCGAGGCCACAGTGACCTCGGAAACCGGGTGGGTCAACTGCCCGTTCTCGATCCAGAATCCGGACGCGCCCCGGCTGTATTCACCGGTAATCATGTTCACGCCCTGTCCAATCACTTCGGTGACGTAGAAGCCGTTGTCGATCTCGCCGATGAGTTCCTCCGGCGAACGGCTGCCCGGCTCCAGGGCGAGATTGGTCGAGGAAGGATTGACATTGACGCCGTTGCGCGCGCCGCGTCCGTTCGTCTTCAGGCCGAGCTCCCGCGCGGTTCCGGTGGACAGGAACCAGTGTTGCAGAACGCCGTCCCTGATCATTTCCAACCGTTCGCCCCGAACGCCCTCGCCGTCGAAGGGGCGGGACGCCGAACCGCGAACGATCTGCGGATCGTCGGTGATGGTGATCGATGGCGCGAGCACCTGCTGGCCCATGCTGTCGCGAAAGAAGCTGGTTTTTCTGGCGACGGCCGCGCCATTGATGGCGCCGCCGATATGGCTTGCAATGCCGCGCGCGACGCGCGGATCACAGACGATCGGAATTCCGGTTCCGGTCGCCGCCTTGCGCGGATTGAGACGACGCACTGTCCGCTCGCCGGCAGAATGACCGATCTTTTCCGGACTTTCCAGGGCGTCGTAATAGACGCCGCTGTCGAAGTCGTAGTCGCGCTCCATGCCGGTGCCCTCCCCGGCGATCACGCTGACCGATCGTCCGAAGCTGCTTCGCCGGTAAGCACCGGAAAAGCCGTGCGACGTCACCAGCACCACGCCGACCATCCCCGTGGATGCTCCGGCGCCGGAAGAGTTGCTTACGCCGGGCACCTCCAGCGCCGCATTTTCCATGGCGAGCGCCGCATCGGTCAGTTCATCGGCGGTGACCTCGGTCGCGTCGAACAGATCCAGATCGATGATATCCCGCGCCAGATTTTCCGGATCGGCGAGCGTCGCATACGGATCTTCCGGCGAAACCTTCGCCATGGCGACGGCCCGCTCGGCGAGCGTCGTCATGTCCGCCCTGGCGTTCGCCGAGACGCTCGCCAACCGGTTTCCAACGAAGACGCGCAGCGAAAAGCTGTCGGCTTCCGAGGCGTCGGTGCTTTCCACCTTGCCCATGCGCACGTTCACGGAGACCGATTGTCCGCTGGCGACGACGGCGTCGGCCCGATCGGCGCCGGCGCGCTTTGCCTGCTCCACGAGCAATTCCGCCTTGCCCAACAATTCACTGGTCTTGTCCTGCTGCAACATCAATCAAGCCTTTCCGTTGGGCATCATTTATGGTCAAGGCGGTTCGGCATCAAGCTTAAACCGCCCGTGATCGCAGCAGGACTGCCCGACGCGCCAGCAATATTCGGCAGCCAGGGGAAAAAATTCATCAATATTACTATATTGCCTTTGACAGGAGCTTTTCCAAAGCTGTGGTAAACCGGACGCATCCAAAGCGAGGGACTGACATTCATGCCGGAACACGACATGCATTATTTCCGCGAGGCGCTGATACTCCTCGCCGGCGCCGTGATCGCAGCGCCGCTGGCCAAACGCCTCGGCCTTGGAACCGTGCTTGGCTATCTGTTCGTCGGTATTCTGTTTGGCCCCGTATTGCGGATCGTTCTCGGCGGCGGCGAAATCCTGAATTTCGCGGAACTCGGCGTCGTGCTTCTGCTGTTCATCATCGGGCTTGAACTCAAGCCTTCCCGGCTTCTGTCCATGAGCCGCGAGATCTTTGGACTGGGACTTGCGCAGGTGGTCGTCACCGGACTTGTGCTGATAGGACCGATCCTGGTTTTGAAACTGACGTCGTTCAACGCGGCGATCATCATCGCCTTCGGACTGGCGCTGTCCTCCACCGCATTCGCGCTGCAAATTCTCGAGGAACGCGGCGAACGCAACACGGCCGCGGGACAGCGGGCGTTCTCCATCCTGCTTTTCCAGGATCTCGCCATCGTTCCACTCCTCGCGATCATTCCCTTGCTGACGCCCTTCAGCGCCGGGGGGAACACCAACCCCCTGCTGGATTTCGGCATCGCGATCGCCGCCATCGTCGCGCTCTTTATCGCAGGCCGCTACATCCTCAACCCGATTTTTCAATTGATCGCCACATCGGGCGCCCGCGAGGCGATGATCGCGGCGGCGCTCCTCGTTGTGCTCGGATCGGCGAACCTCATGCAGTTCGCCGGCCTCTCGATGGCCATGGGCGCGTTCCTTGCCGGGGTTTTGCTCGCCGAATCGTCCTATCGGCACGAGTTGGAAGCCGACATCGAACCATTTCGCGGCATTCTGCTAGCGCTGTTCTTCATGGCCGTCGGCCTGTCGCTCAATCTGGACGTCGTGGTCAAGAACTGGCTGATGATCGTCATCGCCGTGCCTGTCATCATGATCCTCAAGAGCCTGCTGATCTACGTATTGTGCCGGCTGTTCGGATCGAGCCACAACGCCGCAATCCGGATCGCCGGCCTGCTGCCGCAAAGCGGCGAGTTCGGGTTCGTCATCTTCACGGCCGCCGCCGCCGCCGGCATCTTCTCCTCGGACACGGCTTCGCTGCTGATCGCCATCGTTACCGTCACCATGGCGCTGACGCCCTTCGCCACCATGCTGGCCGAACGGCTGCAAACGACGAGCGAGCACGAGGAACTGGAGGAGAATTTCGAAAACGCCGGATCAGATGTGCTGATGATCGGCTTTTCGCGTTTCGGTCAGATCGTGTCGCAGACGCTGCTTGCCGGGGGAACGGACGTGACGATCATCGATCATTCAGCCGACCAGATCCGCAACGCCTCCAAATTCGGCTTCAATATCTATTTCGGCGACGGCGCACGCAAGGATGTGCTTCTGGCGGCCGGCATCAAACGGGCGAAAGTGGTGGCCGTGTGCACCTACGGACGGGCGACGACAGACCGGATCGTCAACCTGATCCAGGCGGAATTTCCCGAGACGCGATTGCTGGTGCGGGCCTATGACCGCGCCCACACGCTGTCGCTGCGGGACCGCGGCGTAGACTACGAGATCCGCGAAACCCTGGAATCGAGCCTTGTCTTCAGCCGCAAGACCCTGGAGATGCTCGGCATGGACGAAGAGATCGCTGACGAAATCGTCAGCGACACGCGCCGCAGGGACGAGGACAGGCTGAAGGTGCAGGCGATCGAAGGCTTCTACGCCGGCAACGACATGTTGCACACCCGCCCGGTTGCGCCGGAACCGCTGATCAAGCCGAAGCGGGCCGCCGAACGCATCGACCTGAAGGAGTCCGAAGACGAAACGGCCGAAGCCGAGACTCAGTAGACCTCTTCGTAGGCTTTGCAGATTTCGGCTTCCGTCTTGCCTTCCAGCACCTTCATCTCGCCAAGCTTGTGCTGACGATAGACATCCGCGAACGCGCCCGGAAACCAGCCGGTGACGGTCTCGTCGGACGAAAACCGATCGAGCGCCTCCTCAAGCGATTGCGGCAGCCTGACGAAACCGCGCGAGGCGAGGTCACCGGCCGAGAGAAGCGACAGGTCTTCTTCCGTCGCCTTGGGGCATTCCAGACCTTCCTCGACGCCCTGCACGCCCGCATGGATGATCGCGGCCAGCGCCAGATAGGGACTAGCCGCGGCGTCCGCCGCCCGAAATTCGAAATTGAATTGCTCCGCAGGATCGACATCGCTGAGGTCGCTTGTCGGACAGATCCGCACCGACGCCTCGCGATCGCGAAAGCCCAGATTGTTGAAGGCGGCGCTCCATCGGTGTGGCGTCAGCCGGGTGTAGGAGACGACGCTTGGAGCCGTCAGGGCGACGATCCGGTCGAGATATTTGAGAACGCCGGCGATGAATTGTCTTGCGATGGCGCTGAGGCCGTAAGGGCCGCTAGCGTCCCAGGTCTGTCCGGCGCCGGAGGAATCCTGCAGGCTGAGATGGATGTGAACGCCGTTGCCGACTCCTGCGGGATCGCGAAGCGGCGTAAAACTGGCGCGGCGGCCGAGGCGCGCCGCCGTTTCCTGGACCAGTTCGCGGACGATTGCGGCCTGGTCCGCGATCCGCGTCTGCATCGACGGTCCGATGGTCACCTCGTACTGGTCGGCGCCGAATTCCTTCATGAAGGTGTCCGCCTTCAGACCGGCCTCCCCAAAGATCGAGAACAGGGTTTCGGCGAAGACCCTTTCTGCGCGAAAACCGGCGGTCGTATAGGCTCTGCCGGGCGGACAGCCGCCATCGACGAACTGGAATTCATGCTCGAAGGCGCCTTTGAGATGCAATCCCGTCGCATTTTCGAGACGCGCGAGCGCCTGTTTCAGGATCGACCGCGTGCAGCATTCCCAGGGCTTTCCCGACGTCGTCAGGATATCGCCGATAACGAATTGCTCCGCTGGACCGTCGTCGCCGAAATCCGCCCTGACGAGCGCCGACGGATCGGGAATGAGAACGAGATCGCCCAACGCGCCGTAGGGGCTTTCGGCAATGACGTCGAAACAGGTGATCTGAACATTGGTCGGCGTCCATCCGACCCCCCGCTTCAATCGCTTTTCGAATTCATGCGCGGCGAAGGCCTTTCCACGCATCTTGCCCGCGAGGTCGCTCGTCGCGGCGATGATCATCGGTTCATGTCTCATTACTCGTCCATTTCCTGATCAAGTCTGAAGCCATCCCACTGGCCAATTCTATTTCTGGTCGCCTCCCAGTCCTGCTCGGATACATTGGAGATTATCGCCTCGACAAGCGCGACAGCCCCGCAACTGGAATCCCAGGCTGTTCCGCTCTCAATCGGCAATGCAAGCACTTCCGTTGCATGGCGAGCGATCGGCGAGAGCCACTTGTCGGTAATCACGATCACCTGAGAACCGCGTTCGCGGGCGGCCATGCCCGCCAACTTTTCAAGTCGCGGATCGTAACGCCGGAAATCCATCATGATGAGGATGTCCTGCGAACGCATGCGCAGCAGATATTCCGGCCAGACTTCCGGGTCGGGCGGCAGGTGATAGACGTCACGGCGTATCTGGCGCAGATGCCGTCCGAGATATTCCATGACGGTGTCGCTGATGCGTCCGCCGATCAGATAGACGGCCCGCTTCTTGTCTGCCGTCAGCGCGCATACGCGGTTGAACTGCGCTTCCGTGACCGCCTTGGACACTTGCTGCAGCAGAACTGAGGTGTTGTTCAGATAACCTTCCAGAAAACCACTTCCGATTGGCTTGGTGCGTCGGCGCAACTCGACCGGCGACTGCTGCCCCTCCTTCAGTTCGCTTATCAGACGGCGTTGAAAATCCTGGTAACCGTTGCAACCGAGCTTTTGAATGAAACGGGTGATGGTCGGCGCCGATATGTGGGTTTTTTCCGCGAGCGTCTGTATTGGCTCAAGCCCGGCGAACGGATAGTCCGCAAGCAGCGCGGACGCCAATTTGCGCTCCGTCGCCGTCAGGTTGTCGGACATCTCACCGATTTGCTGTCGCAGGTCCATTGCGCTGTATTCCCTTGCAGAGCGCCAAACTCTCACTTTGAAAATATTTCGTCAATATCGAATATTTCGTTGACATTGATTGAATGTTTTCATCTACTACCCCTTAATCAGAGGGCCCTGAACATATGACGTCCTATGCCATGAGGCATGATTCATCCCTGTTGCGGAATGACGATCCACAACCTTTCGAGGTTGTGAACGGCGACAGCCCTTCCCCCGTCGTGCTGGTGTGCGAGCACGCGGGGCGCGCCATTCCCTCCGACCTCAAGAATCTTGGACTGGCGCCGCAGATCATGGACATGCATATCGCCTACGACATTGGTGCAGGCGCCGTTGCCAGGCTCGTCGCCGACGCCCTCGATGCGCCGCTGGTGCTTCAGCCCTACAGCCGGCTGGTGATCGACTGCAATCGCCCGGTCGAAGCGGCCGATGCGATACCGCAAACCAGCGACGGCGTGGTTGTGCCGGGTAATCGGAACCTCACGCAAGACAGCCGCAAGCGCCGCATCGAGGCGATTTTCGAACCCTTTCACCGGACGATTTCCGATCTGATCGAGAAATCGCACCGCACGACTCTTGTCGCCATTCACAGTTTCACCAGGCACTTCAGCGGACTGCAGCGCCTGTGGGACGTCGGCTTCGCCTTTCGCGCCGATCGACAGACTGCAGAGTTTCTCGCCGAACAGTTGCGCCGGCGAGACCTGTCGCTCCTGATTGGCATGAACGAGCCCTATGCGATCGACGCCTCCGACTGGTCGATCCCGGCGCACGCAGAGGGGCGTCAGCTCGCGCACAGCCTGATTGAAATTCGCAATGATCACTTGCGCGACGACGCCGGCCATCGCCGATGGGCGGACTTGCTCAGTGGCGCCATCGAGGAACTGGCTTCAAGAAGGGCGCCGTCATGACGTTGTCCCGCGACCTGCCTCTCACGCCCGAGCAATCCGCGCTGCTGTTCATCGACGTCCAGAATTTCTGCGCGCGGCGCGACGGCGGAGAGTTCAAGCATATCGAGGACGCCGAGTTCGACGCGAAATACGGCTGGTTCTACGATCAGTTCAGGACACGCGTGTTGCCCAACATGCAACGCCTTCAGAAGGGATGCCGCGACGCCGGGATCGAAGTGCTCTACACAACGATAGAGAGCCTGACGAAAGACGGGCGCGATCGCAGTCTCGATTACAAGATCACCGGTTTTCACGTTCCCAAAGGATCATGGGACGGCAAGGTCATCGACGAACTGGCGCCGGCCGACGATGAAATCGTGCTCCCGAAATCGTCGTCCTCCGTCTTCGTCTCGACGCATATCGACTATCTGCTGCGCAATCTCGGCGTTCGGCAACTCGTGATCAGCGGGCTTGTGACGGACCAGTGCGTGGAGAGCGCCGTCAGGGACGCATGCGACATCGGCTATCTGGTCACCCTCGTCACCGACGCCTGCGCCACCTATTCGCAGTTTCGCCACGACCATTCGCTTTCGGCGATCAGAGGCTACTGCAGGCAGGTGACTACCGATCAACTTCTCAAAGAACTTGGACAGGAGGCAGCATGAGCAACGCTATAGAAGCCGTCTGGAAAGCAATCGACGACGATCCGGATTTCGTTATCGAACTGACACAGGAACTGGTGCGCGTTCCCTCGGTCAATCCGAAATTTCAGGTCGATCCGGAGCTCAATCGCGAACCGGAAGTGCAGGACATCATCCAGAAGCAACTCGAAACCGATGGTTTTACGACGGAGCGCTGGGACGTGTTCCCAGATCGGCCCAACGTCATTGGCGAATGGGAAGGCTCCGATGAAAACAGCCTGATCCTGTGCGGTCACATTGACGTGGTGCCGGTCGGAGACGATTCCCACTGGACCAAGGAACCGTTCGGCGGCGAGATCACCGACGGCCGGATCTGGGGGCGCGGCGCCATCGACATGAAGAGCGGCGTCGCCGCCTGCATGGCGGCGGCTCACGCGATCCGGAAAACCGGCGTCGAGCTGGATGGCCGGCTGGCCATCCACAGCGTTGTGGACGAGGAGGCCGGCGGTTTCGGCGCCATTGATATCGTCCGCAACAAGAGACTTGCCAAACGGGCGATCATCGCAGAGCCCACCTGGGGCAATGTGGTGCCGGCCGAGGGCGGTCTTACCTGGGCGCGCGTCACCATTTTCGGAAAGCAGGCGCATGCCGGATGGCGTTTCAACTCGATCTGGCCGCAGGCTCATACCGCGGATCGGGTCGAGCCTGGCGTCAACGCCATCGAGCTGGCGAACCGGTTCCTCAACGCCCTGCGCGATTTTGAGGCAAGCCGGTGCCGTGACCACTGGCATCCACTGGTTCCTGCAGGTCTTGCGACGATCAATCCCGGTGTTATCCGTGGCGGCGCGGGGATGGGCGAAGACGGCAATCCCGTCATCATGTCCAACGCGGCTATCATCTCCGACGTCGTGACGATCGATCTCGACTACAAGTTCATGCCCGACGAGAATTTCGAGGACGTGAAAGCCGAGTTCGAGGCGTTTCTGCTGAATTTCGCGGCCATGGACCCGTGGATGCGCGAGCACCCGCCGAAAGTTCTCTGGGACCTGTTTGACCTCAATTTCCCGCCCATGAACACGCCGGTCGACCACCCGCTCGTCACATCCATTTACGAGAGGGCCGGTCAGGTCCAGAAGACAGCGCCGGTCGTCAAGGGATTCGAGGCCGTGACCGACGCCGCCCACTATGCGGGCGCCGGAGTGGACGCAGTGATCTATGGCGCCACCGGAGAGGGCTTCCACGCCTATGACGAATGCGTCGATATCGAAAGCCTCATCGATGCGACCAAGGTCATCGCCGCGGCGGTGATCGACAATTGCGGCACCAAATAATGCAAAACCCGATCAACAAGGAGAAAGCTATGTTGAACAGACGAATGCTGCTTGGCGCTGCTTCCGCGCTGGTTCTGGCCTGCTCGGCAGGCATGGCGCAAGCCGATGTCGTGAAAATCGGCGTCCTGGCGCCGGTCACCGGAAAAGCTGCGGCCGATGGACAGGAGATGGTCAACGGCGTCCAGCTCGCCGTCGACGAACTAAACGCCAATGGCGGGATCGACGGCAACACGTTCGAAGTCGTTGTCGGCGATGTCGGCGATGCGAGCGCGGACGCGGTCGCTACCGCCGCAGAACGCTTGCTCGGCGATCGCGACATGGGCGCGATCATGACGGGTTACGCCTCAGGGTCGAACTTCGAGATCGAGATGATGGCCGAGCAGGACATGATCTATCTGATTTCGGCGAACTCGGCCCAGACGGAAGGAATCATTGCGCCCAGCCCGGACGATTTCATGACGGTCTGGTCAACCACTCCCTCCTATGATGGATACAACACCGAGATCGTGCCCGTGATCGACGGGCTCTCCGAAAGCGGCAAGCTCAGTCTTCCAAACAAGAAGGTCGCGATCATCTCATCCGACAATCCCTATTCCAAGACGATAGCCGAAGGCATGGTTGAATCGTTCACCAAGGCCGGATGGGATGTCACGGAAAACGACCTCGTCCCCTTTGGCGAGATCAATGACTGGCGCGCGTTTCTTGCGAAGATCCGTCAGGATCCCCCGGCCGTTCTCATCAACACCGACTATGTTTCAGCCAACGCGGCGACCTTCATGACGCAGTTCATGGAAGATCCGACAAACAGTCTTGTCTTCATCCAGTACGCGCCGTCGGTTCCGGAGTTTCTGGAACTGACGAAGGAGAAATCCTCCGGTGTTGTCTACAATCTGCTGGGCGGGGTGCTGAACACGCCGACCAATCCGCGCGCCGCCGAAATCATCGAGAAATACAAGACGGCCTTTGGAACTGAGCCAGGCACCTACGGGCCTGGCCTCTACGAGCAGGTGATGATCTACGCAGACGCGCTCGACCAGGTCGGCGATCCTTCAAAGAAGCTCGAAATCGGCGAAACGATCGGCAAGACGAACAAGCAGACCGTCAGCGGCAACATACAATTCGACCCCGCGACGCACCTGTCGGTCCAGAGCAATGACGGCGTGCCGATCCAGTTCTACCAGATCCGCGATGGGAAACGCATCCTGTTCTACCCGGACAAATACGCAACGGGTGAGTTCGAACAGCCATCCTGGATGAAATAGCAACCGAAAAGCCGGGTCGGAGCAATTCGACCCGGCCCTCGACCGGTATTTTCTATGACCAATGCGATAATCGAGGTTGTGGACGCCTGCAAATCGTTCGGGGGGCTGAAAGCCGTCAAGGACGTGTCTTTCTCCGTAGAGACCGGAGAAATATTTGGCATTGCCGGCCCGAACGGTTCGGGCAAGAGCACGCTGTTCAATCTCATGACCGGCATCCCCTACGGACCGACGAGCGGCGAAATACGTTTCGACGGAACCCGCATCGACCGCTGGCCCGCCCACGCAATCGCCCGGTCCGGGCTCTGCCGGACATTCCAGAAGGATGCGGAGTTTCCCGATTTGACCGTTCTGGAAACGCTGCTGGTCAGCGCCGTTTACAACGGCGACCTGTCGGCCTCGGAGGCCGCGAACGAAGCGCAGAGCGTTCTCGAACTCGCGCAGTTCGACCCAAACCGCGTGGACATGCTCTCAAGCGAGCTCTCCGTTTATGAAAAGAAGCAGCTCATGATCGCCTCGGCGTTGATCTCGAAGCCGAAGGTTCTGATGCTGGACGAGCCCGCCTCGGGTTTGACGAAACCGGAGATAGCCAAGCTCGACGCTTTGCTGCTTGGCGTGAATCGTGCCGGCGTCACCATTTTGCTGATCGAACATGTGCTGAGCCTGCTGCTCTCCGTATCGCAGCGGCTGATCGTACTCAACCAGGGCGCCATTCTGGCCGAGGGCCTGCCGGCGGATGTGGTCAGGGACCCGGCCGTCGCAGAAGCCTATCTCGGAGGCGGGATCTGATGGAACGGCTTCTCGAGGTGACTGACCTTTCCGCAGGCTATGGCGCCGTCACCGTGCTTCGCGGCGTCGATATCCATCTGGACTCAGGCGAGAGCATCGGTCTGTTCGGCCCAAACGGACATGGCAAGACCACGCTGCTCAAGACTATTTCAGGCCTGATCCGGCCGACCGCCGGCGCTATCCGGTTTTCAGGAAATGACATTACGGCGGCGAGACCGCCCGACATCGTCAATGCCGGACTGATCCACTCGCCACAAGGCAATACGCTGTTCGGCGACATGCAGGTTTACGAGACGCTCGAGCTGGCGTCGATTGCTAAGCGGGCGAAAGGCGAAAGTCGCAAAAACCTGAAATCCGTCCTCGAACTGTTTCCGAGGCTCGAAGAGCGCCGGACTCAGAAGGCGAAGACCTTGTCGGGCGGCGAACGGCAGATGCTATCCATCGGCTGCGCGCTGATGTGCGTTCCCAAACTGCTGATGCTGGACGAACCGACGCTAGGCCTTTCGCCGCGACTCAAGAAGGAACTGGCCGCCGCTGTCGGAGACATCGCCAAAAGCGGCGTGCCGCTGGTGGTCGTGGAGCAGGACGTCGAATTCCTGATGGCGTTGACGGACCGGCTCTACATGATCGAGCATGGCGAGGTCGTACGGGAGATCGACAAGGCCAATGCACCTGACCACGAGGAGGTCATGAAACTCTATTTCGGCGAGGTCTCCCATTGATCGACACGCTTTTTGCGACCCTTGTTTCGGGCCTTGTTCTCGGCTCGCTCTACGCCCTGATGGCGAGCGGCCTCAGCGTTGTGTGGACAACGCTCGGCGTCTTCAATTTTGCGCATGGCGCCTTGATGATGATCGGGGCATTTTTCGCATGGACGCTGGTCGAACCAGTGGGCCTGCCCCTGCCGGTGGGCATACTGTGCGGCGCGCTCGGCGCCGCCGCAATCGGCATCGTGATCGAACGCCTGCTCGTGCGACCCTATTACGGCAACCGCAACATGCTGCTGATCACTGTGATGACGACGCTCGCGGCGATGATCATCCTGGAAAAGGGCGCCCAGATGATCTGGGGAGCGCGGCTGAAACAACTGCCGCGACTGATCGACGGCGAGATTTCGATCGCAAGCGCCACCATCTCCGCCCATGAAGCCGTGATGATCGTGCTTGCGCCTCTCGTGCTCGCCGCCATCTGGGCCTTCACCGTCAGAACCAATATCGGCCGGTCGCTGCGGGCGGTCGGACAGAACCAGGACACGGCGGCGTTGATCGGCATCAACGTGCCTTTCGCCTTTGCGCTGGCCTTCGGACTTGCGGCGGCGCTGGCGGGTCTGACGGGCGCGCTGCTCGGCTCCATTCGCTTCATTACGCCCGCCATGGGCGCCGATCCGCTGACCAAAGCGATGATCGTGGTGATCTTCGGCGGGCTTGGCAGCCTGGGCGCGACCGCCGGAGCCGCCTATCTGATCGGCCTCATCGAAGCCATCCTCGTCCTTTGGCTCGGGCTCTACTGGACGCCTTTCGTGCTGTTCCTGATCATGATCGTCGTCCTCGTATTCAGGCCGAACGGAATATTCGGAGGCAACCAATGACCCCGATGATCAGAAACGTCGTTCTGCCGCTTGCGGCGCTGATTGCGCTGGCGCTCACGCCGATCTTCGTGATCGACAGCTACACGCGCCACCTGTTCATCATCGCCTTCATTTACGCGATTATCGCCTCGAACTGGAACTTGAGTCTCGGCCAGTGCGGGGTCTTCAATTTTGGCCATCTGACATTCTTCGGCGTGGGCGTCTACACGGCGGCGATCCTCGCCAAGACGGTCGGGCTCAATCCACTTCTTGCGATCGCCGCTGCCGGCGTCACAGCGCCGATCGTCGCATTTCTGATGGCGGCGCCGGTCGCCCGTCTCAAGGGCATCTATGTGGTGCTGGTGACCTTCGCCTTCAGCCAGCTCGTCATGCAGCTTGTGCTGAGCCAGTCGCAGATCACGGGCGGCGCCGAGGGTATGGTGCGCATTCCCTATCTGAAGATCGGAGACTACTCCTTCATCCGCGACTACAAGCTCGGATACTACTATCTGTGTCTCTGCCTGCTCGTCGTCTCCACCATATTCCTCATTCTGATTGCCCGCTCGCCCTTCGGCAAATCCCTGAAGGCGGTGCGCGACGCGGAAGACTACGCCGTGTCGCGCGGAATATCGGTGTCGCGGCAGCGCGTGCTGGCGCTGGCGCTCAGCGCCATATTTACCGGCGTTGCCGGTGGTTTCTACGCGATCTATCTGCGAGTCGCCTCTCCGGAGGTGTTCGGTTTCGGCACCTTGACGCTTGCGCTGTCCATGCTGCTGATCGGAGGCGTTGGAACCACCTATGGACCGATTGTCGCCGCGCTCGCCATAACCTTCGCAACGGAATCGCTGGCCGGAATACGCGGCTTCGAAGAAGCGCGATACATCGTTATCGCCGTCGCCATGATATTGGTGCTTCGGCTTGCGCCCGAAGGCATATTGGGATTATTCAGGCGACTTACGGGTTAGCGGCGCGCCGCCAATCCGGTTTGTCTTCCGGGCTTTGACTGGCGACCGCACCGGTCTATAGCTGGCTGGATTGCTTCAAAGCGAGTCTCTCATGCTTGTCTCCGGGCCGTTCGCGGCCGCCCTTGTCTTATCCTGCAAGAACCGTGCTTCCTTCGCGACTGGAGCCCAATGAGCGCGCCTGCGAAGTTCGTCACCGGCTCAACGATGCGCCATGTCATCGTGATGGCGGCGACCGGCTCGGTCGGCCTGGTGTCGATCTTCATCGTCGACGCTCTGAACCTGTTCTACATTTCCCTGCTCGGCCAGTCGGAGCTCGCCGCCGTGATCGGCTATGCGGGAACGCTGATTTTCTTCACCGTGTCGATTTCCATCGGCATGTCGATCGCCGGCACAGCGATCACGTCGCGGGCGCTGGGCGCGGAGGATCGGGAGCGGGCGAGAAGACTGGCCGGGGCGAGTCTGTTTTTCACCGGTCTCACGACAACGCTGTTCGTCTCCATCGCCTTCCCCTTTCTGGATGTTCTGGTGGGAATGCTGGGCGCAACAGGCAGAACCGCGGAGCTGACCGTCGAGTATA
Organism: Hoeflea sp. CAU 1731; assembly: GCF_039888615.1. Taxonomy (NCBI): domain Bacteria; kingdom Pseudomonadati; phylum Pseudomonadota; class Alphaproteobacteria; order Hyphomicrobiales; family Rhizobiaceae; genus Hoeflea; species Hoeflea sp. CAU 1731. The sequence goes on from NZ_JBDQQS010000010.1 coordinate 51,453, forward strand.
TGCGCATAGTGCTGCCTTCTCTTCCGGTAATCGCCGTCGGCATGAGCATGGCCGGCCTGTTGCGATCGACCGGGGACGCCAAGCGAGCGATGTTCATTACCCTGATCGGCGGCGCAGCAACGGCCGTGCTCGATCCGCTTTTCATCTTCGCCCTTGATCTCGGCATTCATGGCGCCGCCATATCGACCGTGATTTCCCGGTTCACAATCGTCGTCGCCGGTTACTATTTTCTGCGCCGGACGCACGACCTTCTCGCCTTGCCGTCGCTTTCCGTGCTCTCTCATGCTCTGCGGCCCTATTTGTCGGTCGCCGGGCCTGCGATCATGACGCAGCTTGCAACGCCGGTCGGCAACGCCTTCGTCACCTTCGAAATTGCGTCCTACGGAGATTCCGCTGTCGCCGGCTGGGCGGTGGTGGGGCGAATTATTCCCGTGGCGTTCGGCGCGCTGTTCGCAATGTCCGGCGCGGTCGGCCCGATCCTCGGGCAGAACTACGGCGCACAGCGATATGACCGGCTACGCAGCACAATGCGCAATTCCTATTTTCTGATGACTGTTTATGTCGCCGTGATGTGCGTCATTCTCGCGCTTGGCCGCGACCAGATCGCAGCGCTCTTCGACGCGACCGGCGAAGCCGGCGATCTCGTCCGTTTTTTCTGCCTTTTCGTCAGCTTTTCGTTCCTGTTCAACGGCTTGTTGTTCGTCTCCAACGCCGCCTTCAACAATCTGGGCTACGCGTTCTATTCGACGCTCTTCAACTGGGGACGGTCGGCGGGCGTGATACCGCTGGTGTGGCTGGGATCCCGGCTCTACGGCGCCGAAGGGGCGCTTGCGGGATTTGGCCTGAGCGGCGTTATTTTCGGTCTTGGCGCCGCCTTCACCTGCCTGAAGGTAATCGACCAGATCGCAAAGACCGGGCCACCCAAACCGCCTCACGAGCCGGACATCCGGTTCCCGCCGGCCGCCAATTCTCCGTTCACCAGCGGCAAGGCGGCGACCTGAAATTATGGATTGGCCTTGCCTGCAAAGGCCATGATCGCATCGAGCGAATACTTCAGCTCGTCGCGTATCGGGGTCGTGGCGTCGAGAATTTCATCCGCCTTGAAGAAATCGAGCACCCGGAAGGCGCTGACGTCCGGCCGCAGGAAAATGTGCGGGCTCGCGGCCTTGAGCTTCATCGATATGATCGACTGCATCATGATCTGGCTCGAACCGTATATGAGATCGACCGTTGTCGGACAGTCCTCGCTCGTGCCGCTCGGCCTACCCACGACATCGATGCCGATGATGATGTCGGCAAGACCGGCCAGATGGTCGTAGGGAACAGGATTGAAGATGCCGCCATCGATCATGTAGCGGTTGTTGCAAAGTACAGGCCGGAACAGGGCCGGTATCGCCGATGAGGCGGCAATCGCATTGTAGAGGTCCCCGCTTGTGCAAACGGCCTCTTCCTGCGCATAGAAATCCGTGACGATGATCTTCATGGGGATCTTGAGATCCTCGAAGCGTTTAGGCACGCTTTCGGGCAGGAAGGCCGGCAGGGTTCGCTCGATATTGAACTGGCCGAGACGAAATCCGCCGGATAACATGTCGCCCATGCTGTAGGGCCGCGATTTCCAGATGCGGCTGATAACTTCACTGCGCTTCGAAAAGACGGCCAACATGCTTTCGCGAACCTCTCGGCCCGTCATGCCCGCGGCCATGCCCGATCCCAGGATCGACCCTATCGAAGCGCCGGAAATCGCCACCGGTTTAATACCCAGTTCGTCGAGCACTTCGATGACGTGAATATGGGCGACGCCACGCGCGCCGCCAGCGCCGAATGCGACGGCGACTGTAGGCTCACCGGAGATGCGGTGGACGGACGACAGATCTTCCGAAAGCGCTGGCTGGCTCTGCATAATCGGCTTTCCCGGATCGCGCGGCGACGGACGGACAATCCATCCGGCCGGCATAGATCGAATGTGCGCCGTTCACGGCGGGAGTTCAAGAGCAGTGCGACAAACAGGCACGGCTTCAACTAACGCGAAGGACGCTCACTCCGGTTCATGGACAAAGAAATGCATCGCAGTGTCGCCGAATGCGCGTCTCTCCAGCAGACGGTAGGAGCTGTCTACCTCCGGCGTGACGCTTGCGCGCTCTTCCAGCACCGCAAGAGCCCCGGCCTTGAGCCAGTTTCCTCGCGCCGCCGCATCGAGCGCGCGCTCGCCGAGACCTTTTCCGTAAGGTGGATCCGCGAACAGGATATCGAACGGCTCTATCGCCTGTATATCGTCGAGGGCCGTGGCGTCGCGCCGGTAGATTTTTGATCTGCCTTGCGCCTGCAAGGCGTCGACATTGGAGCGGATGAGCGCGCGCCCTTCTGCGGATTGTTCCACGAACAGGACGAAGGACGCGCCGCGCGACAAGGCTTCAAGGCCCACCGCGCCAGTTCCGGCGAACAGGTCGAGGATCCGGCTGCCTTCCACGTCTATTGCAAGCCCGTGGGCAAGAATGTTGAACAGCGATTCCCGCGCGCGGTCTGTTGTGGGCCGGATCGACGCGCTTTTGGGCGCGGCGAGCCGATGACCGCGATGACTACCGCCGACGATCCGCATCGCTTCCGCGCGGCTTGCGTCCGGCCGGACGGGGTTTCGACTTGCCTGCGCCCATTTTCGCGCCCGGCTTGCCGGAAGGTTTTTTGGCGGCCTTCGCAGGGCCGACGGGACGCGCGCCAGGCGCCATCCAGACGTTGGAGCCGCGATTGCGTTGCGGCGCGGGTTTGCGCTGCGGCTTGTCGTCCTCGCCGAAGGACGACTTGCCGCCTCTGGCGTCGCCGCCGTCAGGTTTGCGGCGTTTTACGTCTCCGGCCCGCTCGGTGCGGCCGTCGGGTTTCCTGAATTCCTTGCGCGGTCGTTCCGGTTTTTCGGCGTCCGGACCATGCTTGAGTAGCGGCGCGTCGAAATTGGCGCCGGCCGCCAGCGCGAGACGTTCGCCCAATTGCTCGCGCAGCAGACGGCTGCGCACTTCCGATACGCCGCCTTCCGGCATGTCGCCGAGCTGGAACGGGCCGTAGGAGGTGCGAATGAGACGGTTGACCTCCAGCCCCAGAGCGCCCAGCACGTTTTTGATCTCGCGGTTCTTGCCTTCGCGCAGACCCATCGTGATCCAGACATTGGACCCTTGAACGCGGTCGAGCGTCGCTTCAATACCGCCATAGAGCACGCCGTCGACTGCGATGCCCTCTTGCAGCTTGTCAAGCGCCGCCTGCTCGATCTTGCCATGGGCGCGCACACGGTAGCGGCGCAGCCATCCGGTCGAGGGCAGCTCAAGCGTCCGGGCGAGGCCCCCGTCATTGGTCAGGAGCAGCAAACCCTCGGTGTTGATGTCGAGACGACCGATGGACATGACGCGCGGCATTGTTTTGGGCAGTTTTTCAAAGACTGTAGAACGGCCTTCGGGATCTTTGTGCGTGGTCACGAGACCGATCGGCTTGTGGTAGAGCCAGAGCCTGGTCCGTTCGATCGTGCGGATCGGCGAGCCATCGACCTCGATCCGGTCCTTCAGCGTGACGTTGACGGCTGGCGACTGCAGCACCGCGCCATTCAGGCTGACGCGGCCCTCGGCGATCATACGTTCGGCGTCGCGACGCGACCCGACGCCCGCGCGCGCGAGACGCTTTGCAATACGTTCCTCGCTGTTTTCATCGACACTGACCACCGGCGCGCGATCCGGCTTCGGGGCCGGCTTTCCGGTCGGCTTTTTGCCGCCGCGACCGGCGCCGCCTTTCGCGCCGCCCGGCCTTTTGCCAAATTTCGGTGATTTGGCTTTCGGGGACCGATTTTCCATCATCTATTGATTCCTATCAGGAGCGAGTTGCTCTATTACACCGGAATATGTCGACGACAATGCGTTTTATGGATGTGGCGCTCGAAGAAGCCAGGCTCGCCGCCGAACGCGGCGAAGTGCCGGTGGGCGCTGTCATCGTCCACAAGGGCGAGATCGTGACGCGTTGCGGAAATCTCACACGCGCCACAAGCGACGTGACGGCCCATGCGGAGATTGTGGCCATCCGAAGCGCCGGGGAGAAACTCGGGAGCGAGCGGCTTTGCGAATGCGACCTCTACGTCACGCTGGAGCCTTGCGCCATGTGCGCCGCGGCGATTTCCTTCGCCCGCATCCGGCGGCTGTATTTCGGCGCAGAGGACGCCAAGGGCGGCGGCGTTGTGAATGGTGTAAGGTTCTTCGCTTCCGCGACCTGTCACCACCGTCCGGAGGTCTATTCCGGCTTCTCCGAAAAAGCGGCTGAAACCATGCTCAAGTCGTTCTTCGCCGAACGCAGGCAGCGCTGATCAGAAGGGCCAGAGCTTGAAGCCCTTTTTCTCCTTGGCTTCAGCTTCGCGACGCTTTTCCTTGTCGTATTCGGATTCGCCCAGCTCGCCGACAGGCGCCGTATCGGCCGGTTCGCGATAGGCCATGGGCGGATCGCTCAAGGTGCGGCGGTCCGAATAGGCGCCCCTGGCGTTGGCCTTGGCTGCACGGAATTGCTGCCACTGTTCACTGCTGACGTTGTCGTCAGGGCTGGCCAGCGGCGACGTGTACGGTTTCTTGTCGCGATTGACGGAAGCCGTCTCGCGTAAACGCGCCCTGGTTTCTTCCGGAGATTCAAGCCAGGCGGGATTATCTTTCGAGGCCAGGCTCTGCTGCGGTTGCGGCAGCGTGGCGCCTTCCGGAGGCTCGACAATATCCGGCCGCGGATTGTATTCGGTCTTCTGATTCTTGCCCGGAGTGCCTATCGAGGCAATGCTGGTGATGTCTTGCAGCAACTGCACATTCTGCGACGTGCCCGTGCCGTAGGTCGGACCGCCGAGGCAGCCCGAAAGGACGGCTGAAACCGCTGTCGCACCGGCAATGACGCAACCCGACCGGAAAGTACTTCGCTTCATCTAACTGGTTATCCCGTTTCCCACCTGACGCCCCTCAGGACGCATGCCAATAGTCCCACCGTCCAACTTGTGTCCGGTTTGACTGTCGAATCCGGCAATATTGGGGAGAGTTGTAACCGATTTTGGCTTCCGCCGCAAATTTGAAGCGTCAAATCCGGTTCCAACTCTCCCAGGACTCGGTCGTCTGACTAGTCCAGCCTGCCGAGCGCCTTCAATTCTTGCAGCGCCGCCGCGTCGCGCGCCGAAACCTCCGGAAACTCCGGGTCCGAGCCCACATCGTCGGTCAAACGCCATGAACGGGCGCATTTGCGGCCGTTTGCAAGCACCGGCTCGACGCTCACGCCTGCGATTTCCGGCATCCGGAAGGCGGCGGACGGACCTTCGCCGTCCTTCACCACGACGCCGGAGGTGATGCAAATCTCCTCGAAATCGCGCCCTTCGAGCGCTTTTCGCAATTCTGCGTCGGCGATGTGCACGACAGGCGCCGCCTCCAGCGACGAACCGATGCGCTTTTCGCGACGCTCGATTTCGAGGGCGCCGGTCACGACCCGGCGCACCGTGCGAATCCGGCGCCAAGTGGCCGCGAGCGCTTCGTCCAGCCATTCGGCCTCGACAGTCGGGAACTGCGCCAGATGAACGGATTCGGCGTCCGGATACCGCATCAGCCAGGCTTCATCCATGGTGAAGGGCAGCATTGGCGCAAGCCAGCATGTCAGGCAGTCGAAGATCTTTCTCACCGTCTGCAAGGCGGCTTTCCTGCGGACACTCGATGGAGCATCGCAGTAGAGCGCGTCCTTGCGTATATCGAAGTAGAAGGCCGACAGATCCACGCTCGCGAAATCGATCAACGCGCGGGCGATCGTCTTGAAGTCGAAATCGTCATAGCCGCGATTGACCAGCGCCTCGAGTTCGACCAGCCGGTGCAGCATGTATCGTTCGAGCTGCGGCAAATCGGCGTAGGCGACTTCATCGCCCTGGTCATGCGAGAGGGTTCCGAGCATCCAGCGGATGGTGTTGCGCAGCTTGCGGTAGGCGTCGATATTGGTCTGGATCGTCGCCTTGCCGAGACGCTGGTCCTCCCAATAGTCCGTCGTCATCACCCAGAGACGCAGGATATCGGCGCCGGACTGGTTCATGATGTCCTGCGGCGTGACCGTGTTGCCCTTTGATTTGGACATCTTTTCACCGTTCTCATCCATGGTGAAGCCATGGGTGACGACGGCGTTGTAGGGCGCGCGGCCACGCGTCGCGCAGCTTTCAAGCAGCGAGGAATGGAACCAGCCGCGATGCTGGTCCGAGCCCTCGAGATAGACATCGGCGGGCCATTTCAGGTCAGGCCGGTCTTCCAGAGTAAACGTGTGCGTGCTTCCGGAATCGAACCAGACGTCCAGAATGTCGGTGACCTTCGTCCAGCGATCCTTGTCGTCGCGGCCAGCCAGGAACCGATCCTTCGCCCCGTCCTCGAACCAGGCGTCCGCGCCCTCTGCTTCGAATGCCTCGAAGATGCGCCGGTTGACCGTTTCGTCGATGAGAATGTCGCCGTCTTCATCCACGAATACGGTGATCGGCACGCCCCAGGCGCGCTGTCGCGACAGCACCCAGTCCGGCCGCGTTTCGATCATGCCGCGCAGCCGCCTCTGGCCGCCAGCGGGAACGAAACGCGTATCGTCGATCGCCTTCAGCGATCGCTGACGCAGCGTCGTTCCATCTTCGAACTCCTTGTCCATATGGACGAACCATTGCGGCGTGTTGCGGAAGATCACCGGTTTCTTGGAGCGCCAGGAATGCGGATAGGTGTGTTTCAGCCGGCCCCGGGCGAACAGCATTTCGGCCGCGATCAGAGCGGCGATCACGCGCGTGTTGGCGTCGCCCTTCTTGCCCTTGTCGTCGATGACGCGGGCGGCGCCGTCCGGTGAATCCGGACCAAAGCCCGGCGCGTCCTTTGTGTAATAGCCGTCGTCAGCGACCGGAAACGGTATCGCCACCTCGAGGCCGCGCGCGGCGAGTTCGCGCGCATGATCCATCCACGCCTCGAAGTCCTCGCGGCCGTGGCTCGGCGCCGTGTGCACGAAACCGGTTCCGGCGTCGTCGGTGACATGATCGCCTTCAAGCAGCGGCACGGGGAAATCATAGCCGAGATCGCTGAGCGGATGCGCGCATGTCAGGTGCAGCAACTCGTCGCCGGACACATCGCGCAGGCGGCTGTATTCCAGTTTCGCCTTGGCGAAGCTTTCCTCTGCGAGCGCGTCGGCGAACACCAGTTTCTCGCCCGGCTGCGGTCCGAAATCGTTTTCGGCCGCCGTGACTTCGTAGAGGCCATAGCTGATGCGCGGTGAAAAACAGATTGCGCGGTTGCCCGGGATCGTCCACGGCGTGGTTGTCCAGATGACCACGAACGCGCCCTGCAACTCCGCGACCTTTACGGCGATATCCGCCGAATCCGGCTTCGCGCCCCAGTCGATGACGGGAAACTTCACCCAGACCGTGTCGCTTTCGTAGTCCTGATACTCGACTTCGGCCTCGGCGAGCGCCGTGCGCTCGACAACCGACCACATGACGGGCTTAGACCCCCGATAGAGCTGGCCGAGTGCGGCGATCTTCATCAGTTCGCCGGCGATCCGCGCCTCGGCGTGGAAATTCATGGTCGTGTAGGGCTGCTCGAAATCGCCTTCGATGCCGAGCCTGTGGAACTCTTCGGTCTGGACCTCGATCCAGTGGCTGGCGAACTCACGACATTCGCGCCGAAACTCGTTGATCGGCACCTCGTCCTTGTTCTTGCCCTTGGCGCGATACTGCTCTTCGATCTTCCATTCGATCGGCAGGCCGTGGCAGTCCCAGCCCGGCACATAGTTGCTGTCATATCCGCGCATCTGGAATGAGCGGGTGATGACGTCTTTGAGAACCTTGTTGAGCGAATGGCCGATGTGGATGTTGCCGTTGGCGTAGGGCGGACCGTCGTGTAGCACGAATTTCGGCCGGCCGGCGGCGTCCTCGCGCAGTTTGCGATAGAGGTTCATGTCCTCCCAGCGTTTCACGAGGTCGGGCTCCATCTTCGGCAAGCCGGCGCGCATCGGAAAGTCGGTCTTCGGGAGGAAGAGCGTGCGTGAATAGTCCAGTTGTTCTTTGGTGTCGGTCATCGGCTTTTCGGTTCTGATCTGGTCCGCCCGGCTATCGCCGTTGCGGTTCTGACGCGCAGCGTCGAAATGCATTGTCTGGATTGATCGCGCCCTCTGGACGCAGCTCAGGGTTCCCGGACTTCCCCAGTCAGGAAGCCGGGCCGATAATTCGTATCGTGCTGTTCAATCCGAAAGCGGCCTTCATAACGAGAGGCCTTCTATCAACGCTCTTTGCAGGAATAAAGGCTTTTCTCGGCAGACAGCGACTTTTAGCTTCAGATTATCCTGAAAGCGGGACGGTTATGTCGAGCGGTCCTGGTGTGGTGGAATTGAAGTTCCTTACATTGTGGCAGCTGTCACTTGCAGGAACTTCAAATCCGTACACAACACTAGAATCATTATCTTGCTAGTGCCCTTATCGAATCTGAAGTTCAAACAAAGCCTACTGCAGGATGTAACGAACCTCAGATTCGGGGCGCCAGGTGGCGCGCGCCGGACAGCGCCGCGCGAGCCTCCTCGGCGTCCAGGTGCATCTGGTTGGTCAAGGCCTCCAGACTGTCGAACTTTTCTTCCCCGCGCAGCCAGGAGACGAAGGAGACGCTGCAGGTCTCGCCGTAAAGGTCGCCCTCGAAATCGAACAGATATGTTTCGAGCAGAAGCGCGCCGTCTTCATCAACGGTGGGCCTGCGTCCGAAACTCGCGACCCCGTCGAACAATTCGCCTCCGGAACGACGGAACCGAACCGCATAGACGCCCGGCTTCAGCATCGCGTGATCCGGCATGCGCATGTTGGCCGTCGGAAATCCGAGCGTCCGGCCAAGTTTCCTACCGTCCACGATTTCCTCTTCCACCGTGTAGTGGTAGCCGAGAAGTCCCGACGCCTCGGCGACCCGGCCTTCGGAGAGAAGCTGGCGGATCCGGCTTGAGGAGACGACTTCGCCGTTCTCGTCCCTGAACGATTCCACCTCTGTGACGCCAAAGCCGAAACGCTTCCCCGCTTCGCGCAAATAGTCCGGCGTTCCCGCCCGCGCCTTGCCGAAGTGAAAATTGAAGCCGGTGACCGCATGGGTGAGGCTGAAACCGCCCACCAGGATGTCCTTGATGAAATCGGCGGCTTCCAGGGCGGCGAACGCGCGGTCGAAAGGCATCTCGACGACGGCGGCGAAACCCAGCCTTTCTATCAGATGCGCCTTGAGCGGCGCGGGCGTCAACCGGAAGACCGGATTGTCCGGCTTGAAGACGGTTTTTGGATGCGGTTCGAAGGTCAGAACGATAGCCGGCGCATTTTTTCTGGACGCGATCTCGAGCGTTTCCCCGAGAACCGCCTGGTGGCCGCGATGGAGTCCGTCGAAATTTCCTATGGCGACGACGCCGCCTTTCAGGGAAGGCGGCAGGTCGGTCGTCGATTGGGTTCGAACGAACGCTGTCATGCTTACCTCAAGCGCGGCATCCAGCCCACCGGCGTCATGCGATGTTCGGCGAGAAACGTATCGAGCGCGGTTTCGTCAATCACGCCTGTCCGGGAGTAGATCGCCGCGTGTATTCCAAGCGCAATGTATATGACGTCGAGCCCGTAATCATGCGCCCCCTTGATATCAGTCGGCATGCCGTCGCCAATGGCGACCACGCGCCTGGGATCGACAACACCCTTGACGGTTGTCGCCGTTTCCAGCGCCGCCTCGTAAATCGGCCTGTGCGGCTTTCCGGAAATTCTCGTGGCGCCGCCCATTTTCTCATAGAGCGCCGCGATCGCTCCGGCGCAGGGCACCAGCTTGTGACCGCGCTCGACCACAATATCCGGGTTGGCGCACACGAACGGCAGATCCCTGGCTTTAGCCTGTTCGAGCATCGGGAGGTAATCTTCCGCCCGTTCGTTCTCATCGTCCCGCAAGCCTGCGCAGACGACGGCGTCCGCCTCTTCAATCTCGACGCAGGAGACATCAAGACCGTCGAGCAGGCTCTGGTTCCAGTCAGCGCCGACGAAATGAATGTTCTTCGGACCGTCCTCGATCAGCGCCCGCGTCACGTCGCCCGACGTGACGATTGCATCGTAGCTGTCCGCGCCAACGCCGAGCCCGGCGATCTGCAGGCTGACATCCGCGCTGAGCCGCGGCGAATTCGTAATGAGGATGACGGATCCGCCCTCGATCCGGAAGTTGCGAAGCGCCTCGGCGGCGGGCTGGAACGCCTCGACGCCATTGTGCAGGACTCCCCAGACGTCGCACAAAACCACATCATATTGGCCTTTGATGTCAGCCAGGCGATCGATTTTTGCCACCATGAATACTATTGCCTTCAGGACGTCCGGAACTCTTTTTCGCGCCTCGACCTTGCGCACGGCGCGGGCAAGGCAGACATTGACCAGCAGCGGCGAGAATACAAGTCCCCGCCGACAAATTAATTAACCGCGATCGGGGATTTGCTGTTGACCCCGACCGGAGCACCGCGCTATCCGGCGGCCCAGGCGACGCCGGTACAAAGACTCGCAACCGCGATCTGAAAAAGCGGCGCCAAAATCCTTGACACCCGGCGATATCGATCTTATGTCCCCTGCAAATTAGCACTCGCTTCCGGTGAGTGCTAATTTTAAAGAGCCGGACACCCAAGTCCGCATCTGTAACCTATTGAGGGCAAAGACGATGACAGACGTCAATTTCCGTCCACTGCATGACCGTGTGGTCGTGCGTCGCGTAGAGTCTGAAGAAAAGACTGCTGGCGGCATCATTATTCCCGACACAGCCAAAGAAAAGCCGTCCGAAGGCGAAATCGTCGCAGTCGGCTCCGGCGCGCGCGACGACGCTGGCGCCATCATCCAGATGGACGTCAAGGTCGGCGACCGCATCCTGTTCGGCAAATGGTCGGGCACCGAAATCAAGCTCAATGGCGAAGACCTTCTGATCATGAAGGAAAGCGACATCATGGGCGTAGTCGGCTAACCCCGCACACAAGTCAACAAATCCACTTCTGAACGAGGGCCACGAGGCCCGGAAATGAGGAAACATGTCAGCTAAAGAAGTCAAATTCAGCCGCGACGCACGCGAGAAGATGCTGCGTGGCGTCGACATTCTCGCAGACGCTGTGAAGGTGACGCTCGGCCCGAAAGGCCGCAACGTGGTCATCGACAAGTCGTTCGGCGCTCCGCGGATCACCAAGGACGGCGTGACCGTCGCCAAGGAAATCGAACTGGAAGACAAGTTCGAAAACATGGGCGCACAGATGGTGCGCGAAGTCGCCTCCAAGACCAATGACGAAGCCGGTGACGGAACCACCACGGCGACCGTACTGGCCCAGGCGATTGTCCGCGAAGGCGCAAAGGCCGTCGCCGCCGGCATGAACCCGATGGACCTGAAGCGCGGTATCGACCTCGCAGTCACCGACGTCGTTGCAGACCTTCTCAGAAGGGCAAAGCCAATCAACACGTCGGAAGAAGTCGCACAGGTCGGCACGATCTCGGCCAATGGCGAAAAGCAGATTGGCGATGACATTGCAGCCGCTATGCAGAAGGTCGGCAATGAAGGCGTCATCACTGTCGAGGAAGCCAAGACCGCCGAAACCGAACTTGAAGTCGTCGAAGGCATGCAGTTCGACCGCGGCTACCTTTCTCCCTATTTCGTCACCAATGCCGAAAAGATGGTCGCCGAGCTGGAAGACTGCTACATCCTGCTTCACGAAAAGAAGCTCTCGAACCTGCAGGCCATGCTTCCGATCCTCGAATCGGTCGTCCAGTCCTCAAAGCCGCTCCTTATCATTGCTGAAGATGTCGAAGGTGAAGCCCTCGCCACCCTCGTCGTCAACAAGCTGCGCGGCGGCCTCAAGATCGCTGCTGTCAAGGCTCCGGGCTTCGGCGACCGCCGCAAGGCCATGCTTGAAGACATCGCTATCCTGACCGGCGGTCAGGTCATCTCCGAAGATGTCGGCATCAAGCTCGAAAACGTCACGCTCGACATGCTCGGCACTGCCAAGCGCATCTCGATCACCAAGGAAAACACGACGATCGTCGACGGCGCAGGCAAGAAGGCCGAAATCGAAGGCCGTGTCGCCCAGATCAAGGCGCAGATCGAAGAAACCACTTCTGACTACGATCGCGAAAAGCTGCAGGAACGTCTAGCGAAGCTCGCCGGCGGCGTTGCTGTGATCCGCGTTGGCGGCGCAACCGAAATCGAAGTAAAGGAAAAGAAGGACCGCGTCGACGACGCACTGAACGCAACCCGCGCGGCCGTTCAGGAAGGCATCGTGCCGGGTGGCGGCGTTGCGCTCCTTCGCGCTTCCGCGAACCTCAAGACCAAGGGCGCAAACGACGATCAGGACGCCGGCATCAATATCGTACGCCGCGCCCTGCAGACACCGGCCCGTCAGATCGTCGCCAATGCAGGTGACGAAGCATCGGTTGTTGCAGGCAAGATCCTGGAAAAGAACGACGACAATTTCGGCTACAACGCCCAGACGGGCGAGTATGGCGACATGATCCAGATGGGCATCGTCGATCCGGTCAAGGTCGTTCGCACCGCTCTGCAGGATGCAGCATCGGTCGCCGGTCTCCTCGTCACCACCGAAGCCATGGTCGCTGAGATTCCGAAGAAGGAATCGGCGGCTCCGGCAATGCCCGGCGGCGACATGGGCGGCATGGGCGGCATGGGCTTCTAAGCCAGCGCTCTTCGCACAGACTATCGGAAAGGCGGCTTTCGGGCCGCCTTTTCTTTTTTAGGTTTTACATCACCAGTTGCGCGGACAGTTCTTCAGTTCGTAGGTCCAGGTGTATATGCGCTGGTTCGTGGCGTAGTACCACTCGTCCCATTTCGGCGGCCGGTGGGTTGTCGTGATGTCGAGTATCCTCACATCCGGTCCGCAGATCTTGATCACCTCGTAGCGGCATGCCTGCTCCGTGCGACCCCAGGACGACTGCGTGCAGGTGATGCGGGCGTCCGTTCCCCAGCGCTTGACGCCAACCGGCATGACGCTGGCCCAGAATCCCATTGTGAATATGAGCGGCGCGATTATCAGCAGGCGCAGGATTCTCATCGGGATCTCCTTGGATTGAGCTTCGTCTGCGTCCCGACCATAGTGACACTTTCGCCGCTCTTGCGAAAGGGCGTCACAACTCCCGCCCGCGCAATCGCGCGGACAGGAGGATTTTCATGCCTAGCGCCTCATGAACGCGGCGGAATATTCAGGGCCTTTTCGCTGGCCGGCCGCGCAAGACAGCGATCGAGCCAGGCGCCGACATTGACGAGTTCGTCGAGCTTGAGCGCCTCGCCGGCTTCGTAGAAACCGCCCAGCGTCCTGACCCAGGGGAAAGAGGCGATGTCGGCGATCGAATAGTCGTCTCCGACAAGCCATTCGCGGCCTTCGAGCCGCCCTTCCAGAACCTCCAGAAGACGGCGCGATTCCTTGCCGTAGCGTTCCGTGGGATAATCGTCCTTCAGCTTGCCGGCCATGAATTTGAAAAAGTGTCCGTACTGACCGAACATCGGTCCAACGCCAGCCATCTGGAAGAACACCCATTGCAGACATTCGTAGCGGCCTTGCGGATCGGCGGGCATGAGCTTTCCGGATTTTTCGGCCAGATAGACGAGTATGGCGCCTGATTCGAACAGCCCGATCGCGTCGCCGCCCGGCCCCGCCGGATCTATCATCGCCGGGATCTTGCCATTCGGATTGAGGGCCAGGAATTCCGGCGTCTTCTGGTCGTCCTTGAGGATATTGATCAAATGCGCCTCGTAGGGCAGTCCCGTTTCCTCAAGCGCCGCCGACACCTTGATCCCGTTCGGGGTGGCGAAGGAGTAAAGCTGGATGGCGTCAGGCTTTGATGGTGGAAAGAGCTTCGTGATTGGGAAGTCGTTCAAAGCAGTCATTTATGGATCCTGTCTTCGGTAATTCTGATTGAGGAAGGCGATTGCCTTCAATATCGTTCGACGCCGTCCACCATCAAGAAAACAATCTTCGATAATTGGCTCTGTTTAGTGAACAATCTGTAGAATATTTCCCGTCTGTCCCGACATGATTGAATTTCTATAATGCGGCCATCGACACACTTTGGAGGGATCAATGTCAAACGCCGCAACCTTATTGATAGGACGCATTCTCCTGTCAGCAATCTTTATCCTGTCCGGACTCAGCAAGCTCGGCGACCCCGCTGGCACTGCCGGATACATGACCAGCCTGGGGCTTCCGCTTGCCAGCATCGGCGTCTGGATCGTCATTCTGGTCGAGGTCCTCGGCGGGATCGCGGTTCTTGTCGGCTTCATGACCAAGCCGGCCGCATGGGCCCTGGCGCTGTTCTGCATCGCCTCCGCTCTGCTTGCGCATTCGAACATCGGTGATCAGGCCCAGTTCATCGCCTTCTTCAAGAACCTCGCCATCGCAGGCGGCTTCATGGCGCTCGCGGCCCATGGCCCCGGCAGCATTTCCGTTGACGCCCGCCGCGCGGGCTGACAACCCGGATAACAACGAAAAACCGCAGGGACATTGCGCATGTCCCTGCGGTTTTTCATTTGATGCAGATATGTGCGACGTCAGCCGCCGAAGCTGAAGATGCTTCCGAAAACATCCACGCCGCGCTCGCTGTAGACGTTGGAGGCGTTGCGCGAGCCCGGTCCGATGACAATCACCTTGGTTCCGACCGGAGCCCGGCTGTAGAGATGTTCTACATCCTTGTTCATCATGCGGATGCAGCCGGACGACATGTTCTGCCCGATGGTCCAGGGCTGGTTGGTGCCATGGATACGGTAGATCGTGTCGCGACCGCCCTTGTGCAGATACATTGCGCGCGCGCCAAGCGGGTTGTTTATGCCTCCCGGGACGAAAGCCGGAAGATTGTGACCCTTGGCGCGTTCACGCCGAATCATGGTCGCAGGCGGACGCCAGTCCGGCCACTCGGCCTTGCGCCCGACCTTGACGGTGCCCGACCAGCCGAAGCCGTCGCGTCCGACGCCGACGCCGTAGCGCGTGGCCTTGCCGTTGCCCTCATAGTAGTAGAGGTACTTCCGGTTGGTGTCGATGATGATCGTCCCCGGCCTCTCACTGGTGTCGATACGCACCTTTTTGCGCTGATATTTCGCCTGCGGGCGCTTTGAACTCGAACTGTATACCGGTTCCTGCCGGTCACGGCTGAACGCCCCGGTCCCCGTTACGACAGTTGCCGATGTGGCAATAAAAGCGACCGCCAGCAATGACGAAATGAATTTTCTCACGGCTGAACTCCTGTTGCTATCCCCTACCAGAACCTAGCATTCGTTGAAAAACATGCAACTAAACTTGCACGATTTCTACCTGCGGGAACTATTAAATCTTTATGCCAAAGAAGTTGACGATCCGCTAGATAGTTAGATCACAACGACTTTTGCGCCTGTTGGCACCCGCTCGTACAGATCGATCACATCTTCGTTCCGCATCCGGATGCAGCCGGAAGAAACCGCCCGACCGATCGTCCAGGGCTGATTCGTGCCGTGGATCCGGTAGAGCGTCGAACCGAGATACAGAGCGCGCGCGCCGAGCGGATTGGCCGGACCACCCGGCATGTAGTTCGGCAGGTAATGCCCCTTCTTCGCCTCGCGGCTGATCATTTCGGCCGGTGGGCGCCAGGAGGGCCATTCCGCCTTGCGCGAAACTTTGTGGGTGCCGGCCCATTCAAAGCCGGGCTTGCCGACGCCGACGCCGTAGCGCCGCGCCTGGCCGTTTCCGAGCACCAGGTAGAGATGCCGGCTTGGCGTGTCGATGATGATGGTCCCGGGCGCCTGGGCGGTGTCGTAGGCGACTGTCTGCGGCAGGAACACAGGATCGAGCGCCGGTTTCGCGGCCTGGGCCGCGGATGCGGTTTGCACCGGCTTGCGCCGCACAGAGCCCGTCGATCGCTGCTGCTTCGGACGGCCCGGCTGTACGACCCTGCCGGCGCCGTGCGGCGTGCCGGGCTGGCGAAGCTGCACGACCCAGGGGGCCGTCAGATCCGGACTGAGCACCACCGGAGGGCGCTGGCCATAGCGTTCGCCGGCCTCGGCCGCACTGGCCATGACTGTCGCCCCAAGGACAACGAGAAGGAATTTCATATGCATCGGACGTACTCTCAACACTGCGTCTGACTGGGCGCCTGACAACATTGCGGGGTGGCAAGGATGCAGGCCTTCGTCCCAAGTCTGCATCGCCATTGGACTCCGAATGGTGAATCGACGTCGTTAAAAGGCGCGCAAAGGCAGAAAGCTTTCGGCAGGGTTATCGAGCCGTTGAAAATTGCAGTTAATGTCAGTTTAAACACGCGGCTGCGGCGTTAACGCTTCGTTTCCCCGGCGCTTCAGCTAGAATGCGCGAGTCGTTGCAACGGAGGGGCTGACGTGTCGCACAATGGACTGATCGAAGGACCGGACGGCAAACTGCGCTGCTTCTGGCACGGCAACAAGGACGACTACCTCGCCTATCACGACAATGAATGGGGCCGTCCTGTTGTTGACGACAAAAGGCTGTTCGAGAAAATCTGCCTTGAAGGCTTCCAGTCCGGACTCTCGTGGCTGACGATCCTGCGCAAGCGGGAAAAATTCCGCGCCGCATTCGCCGGTTTCGACTTCGAGCGCGTCGCCGAATTCGACGAGGCCGACGTGGAGAGGCTGGTCCAGGACGCAGGCATTATCCGCCATCGCGGCAAGATCAACTCGACGATCAACAATGCGCGGCGCGCCATCGAACTGCGAAAGGAATTCGGTTCTCTTGCGACGTATTTCTGGTCGCAGGAGCCGGGCGCACACGCACGACCGGCGAAACTCGACTACAAAACGCTGCGAACGCTCGGCAAGACCGAGGAATCGACGGCGATTTCCAAGGATCTGAAGAAACGCGGCTGGAGTTTCGTCGGTCCGACCACGGTCTACGCCTTCATGCAGGCCATGGGTCTCGTCAACGATCATATCGAAGGCTGCTTCGTCCGCGAAATTGTCGAAGACGAACGCTGCAACTTCGTCAGACCTGTCTGAAATCCACCCGGCCGGCGCCCGCAAACATGCGCCTTGCCGCTTTCCGGCCAATGGGTTAGGAAGGCCGCGATTTCAACTTCAGCTTCACCCGGACACACGCGCCCCATGGGCAAGAAAGACAAAAAGCAGCAGAGACTGAAAGCGCGGCTGCCGCGCGGTTTCGTCGACCGATCGCCGCAGGACATCCGTGCGACGGAGAAGATGGTGTCCGGAATCCGCGAGGTTTTCGAACTTTACGGGTTCGATCCGGTGGAAACGCCGATGTTCGAATACACCGACGCGCTGGGCAAGTTCCTGCCGGACAGCGACCGCCCGAACGAGGGCGTCTTCTCGCTGACCGATGACGACGAGCAGTGGATGAGCCTTCGCTATGACCTGACCGCGCCGCTGGCGCGCCATGTCGCGGAAAACTTCAACGACATCCAACTGCCCTATCGCACCTATCGCAACGGCTGGGTGTTTCGCAACGAAAAGCCGGGCCCGGGACGGTTCCGCCAGTTCATGCAGTTCGACGCCGATACGGTGGGCGCGCCCGGCGTACAGGCGGACGCCGAAATGTGCATGATGATGGCCGACACGATGGAGAAGCTCGGAATCCGCCGGGGCGACTATGTGATCCGCGTCAATAACCGCAAGGTTCTCGATGGTGTAATGACCGCAATCGGCATCGGCGGAGACGAACACGCCGACACCCGGCTGACCGTGCTGCGCGCGATCGACAAGCTCGACAAGTTCGGAACCGAGGGCGTTCGGCTGTTGCTTGGCGCCGGACGCAAGGACGAGAGCGGCGATTTCACAAAGGGCGCCGGCCTTGACGCGCCGGCGATCGACACAGTTCTCGCCTTTGTCGACGCCGGGGGCGAAAGCAACGCCTTGACCATCGCCAATCTCGAACAGGTGATCGCCGGCGGCGACGCCGGTCAGGACGGCGTTGCGGAACTGAAGCTGATGGCGCAGCTCTTCGACGCCGCAGGTTATGAAGAAGGCCGCGTCCGCATTGACCCTTCTGTCGTGCGCGGCCTCGAATACTATACCGGACCGGTTTACGAGGCCGAATTGCTCTTCGACGTCACCAACGAGAAAGGCCAGACCGTGCAATTCGGATCGGTCGGCGGCGGCGGGCGCTATGACGGGCTGGTGTCGCGCTTCATGGGACAGCCTGTTCCGGCGACAGGGTTTTCGATCGGTGTGTCGCGCCTGATGACGGCGCTGAAGAACCTTGGCAAGCTGGATGCGATCGATGTCGCCGAACCGGTGATCGTCTGCGTGATGGACCGCGATATCGAAAGCATGGGACGCTATCAGCGTTTTGTCAGCAATCTGCGTTCCGCCGGCGTTCGCGCCGAGATGTTCCAGGGCAATCCGAAGAATTTCGGCAAGCAATTGCAATACGCCGACCGGCGCGGCTGTCCGATCGCGATCATCCAGGGCTCGCAGGAGCGCGAGGAAGGCGTGGTCCAGATCAAGGATCTGATCGAGGGCAAGCGGCTGTCCGGCGAAATCGAGGACAACGCCGCCTGGCGCGAAAGCCGCCCGGCGCAAATTTCCGTGCCGGAAAGCAACCTCGTCGCCGAAGTGCAAAAGATCCTCGCCGCCCAGGCCGAAGACCGCAAGACGGCTTAACCATGGCGCACCGACCCGCTTTTTCAGACGGCATTCTGGAGTTCTTTGCGGACCGCGACACGAGCGCCGTGGAGATTCCGGTGCTGCAGCCGGCCGATCCGTTTCTCGATACGGCCGGCGAAGATCTCAGACGGCGCATCTTTCTCACCCAGAACGAGTTGGGCGACATGTTGTGCCTGCGGCCTGAGTTCACGATCCCGGTGTGCCTCAGCCATATCGAGACGGCGGCCGGCACGCCGCAACGCTATTCCTACCTCGGCGAGGTGTTCCGGCAACGGCGCGACGGCGAGACCGAATTCTTCCAGGCCGGCATCGAGGATCTCGGCAACGAGGCGTTCGCCGAGGCCGACGCCCGCGCTGTCAGCGAAGCGATCGAGACGCTCGCCCGCCTGCTTCCGGCCGACGACTTGCAGGTCACGCTTGGCGACCAGACGGTGTTCGAGGCCGTGGTCGAGGCGCTCGGGCTTCCCGAAGGATGGCAGACCCGCCTGATCAGGGCCTTCGGCGACGCGGCGCAGATCGATCTGCTCTTGCAGAACCTAGCCGGAGAGCGGCGCGCGGCCGAAGGCCTCGACGACGATCTGGCGGCGTTTGTCGGATCGGGCGATATGGCCGGGCTGACCGACCTCATCGACCGGCGCATGCATGAAACCGGTTTTCTCTCCAACACCAGCCGCGGCCCGGCGGAAATCGCCGAAAGGCTGGTGGAAAAAGCCCGGCTCTCCGCCACGTATCTTGATCCCAAGGCGCTGGACATCCTGAAGACCTTCCTGGCGCTCAACGCCTCGCTCGACGAAGCCGGCGGATCGCTCGCCGCCTTTTCGCGCATCGCCGGGATCGATCTGAGCGAGGCGCTTGCGCTTTTCGAAAGCAGGGTCGCCGCATTGAAAGTTAAAGGCGCCCGGACAGACGCGATCCGTTACCGCGCCGCTTTTGGCCGGCCGCTCGACTACTATACCGGTCTCGTCTTCGAAATCTCGGTGAAGGGTTCGGTGCTCGCCGGCGGCGGCCGTTTCGACCGGCTTCTGACGTTGCTTGGCGCGCCGAAACCGATTCCGGCCGTCGGCTTTTCGCTGTGGCTCGACCGGATCGAGACGGCGCTGGAAGGAGGCGGGCAATGACCGTAACCATCGCCCTTCCCTCCAAGGGTCGCATCCGCGACGGTTCGATCGAAGCCTTCGAGGCCGCCGGCATGCAGATCTCCGCCGTCGGCAACGAACGGTCCTATCGCGGCCGTATCGACGGGATCGAGAATGTCGAGGTCGCCTATCTCTCAGCCTCGGAGATCGCGCGTGAACTCGGGCGAGGCAGTATCGACATTGGCCTCACCGGCGAAGACCTGGTCCGTGAGGACATCGCCGCGCTGCATTCGAGAGTGGCGTTTCGCTCGCGCCTCGGATTCGGCAAGGCGGATGTTGTCGTGGCGGTTCCGGAAGTCTGGTTCGACGTCGAGACCATGGCCGATCTCGGCGATGTCGCGGCCGATTTTCGCCTGCGGCATGGCCGGCGACTGCGGATCGCGACGAAATACTGGAGCCTGACGCAGCAATTCTTCTCGGCCAAGCACGGCATCCAGGTCTACCGAATCGTCGAGAGCCTCGGCGCGACCGAGGGCGCGCCGGCTTCCGGCCACGCCGATATCATCGTCGACATCACCTCGACGGGCTCGACGCTGAAGGCCAATCACCTGAAGATCCTGACCGATGGCGTCATTCTGCGGTCGGAGGTCTGTCTGGTCGAGGCGCTGAAGGACCGGACCGAGGAAGACAGGGATACGATTGAAAGCCTTGTGAGCCGGATCGAAGCGGCGCTGCGGCCCGCCTGATCAATCGGTCAGTTCGACGGGGCGCGGCCCGCCCCAGGCCCAGTCCAGCAGTTTCGCCGTATGGACCACAGGAATGCCGGTCGCCATGCCGATCTGGGTGATGCATCCGACATTGCCGGCGGCGACGATGTCCGCCTCGGTCGCCTCGATGTTCTTTACTTTCCGGTCGCGCAACCGCGTAGCGATTTCCGGTTGCATGATGTTGTAGGTGCCGGCCGACCCGCAGCACAGATGCCCCTCCGCCGGCTCCTTGACTCGGAAGCCCGCTTTTTCCAGAAGCAAGCGCGGTTCGAGTTTGATCTTTTGACCATGCTGCATGGAACAGGCCGAGTGATAGGCGACCGTGCAGTCGACGACGATCGCCGGCTCCGGCAGGTCGAGCGTCGCCAGATATTCGGTAATGTCGCAGGCAAGGCCGGAAACCCGGGTCGCCTTTTCGCTGTAGGCCGGATCCTCGCGCAGCATGAAACCGTAATCCTTGATCGTCGTGCCGCACCCCGACGCCGTGATGATGATCGCGTCGAGACCCTCGCCGTCGATCTCGCGCGTCCAGGCGTCGACATTGATGCGCGCGGCGGCGAGCGCCTGTTCCTCGCGGCCCATATGATGGACCAGCGAGCCGCAGCAGGCCTCGCCGTCAGGCACCACGACCTCGACGCCGAGACGGGTCAGAAGCCGTATCGCGGCGGCGTTGGTTTCGGGCTCGAGAACCTGCTGGGCGCATCCGGTGAGGAGCGCGACACGCTGCCTGCGTTTTGCGGACGGACTGTGGACGCCGGGTTTTGCGAATGGCGATGGCGGCGCATTGCGCCGAGGCGCCAGTTCCAGCATCGCGGCGAACGGTCCGAGTCCCGGAATGCGCTTCAGCAGCGGACGGAAGGGCCGCCCCAGTCGCGCGAGACGAAGCGCCGCGCGAAACCGGTCCGGATAGGGCAGCACCATTGCCAGCACTTGCCGGGTGAACCGGTCCATTACGGGCCTTTTGTAGGTCTTCTCGATATGCGCCCGGGCGTGGTCGACCAGATGCATGTAGTGCACGCCGGAGGGGCAGGTCGTCATGCAGGACAGGCACGACAGGCAACGGTCGATGTGACGCACCACGGTTTCGTCCGCCGGCCGGTCGTTTTCCAGCATGTCCTTGATGAGATAGATGCGGCCGCGCGGGCTGTCGAGTTCGTTGCCGAGCGTCACATAGGTCGGACAGGTGGCCGTGCAGAAGCCGCAATGGACACAGCTTCTGAGGATCTTTTCGGATTCGGCGACGGCGCTGTCTCTGAGCTGCTCAGCCGAAAAATGCGTCTGCATACCTGTTTCGCCGCCTCAGACCAGCCAGGTGTCGACATTCGCGACGGGCTCGTTGCGCGTCAGCACCTGGATTCCTTTGATACAGCGGATGACATACCAGACCAGAACAGCAATCATCAGAAGGAATCCGATCCCCACAATAGCCAGCACCATGCAGATAACTGAGTAGAGCAGACCAATCCAGAACGTCCGGATGGCATAGGTGTAATGCGAATCAATCCAGTTTGCCGATTTACCCCGGTTGATATAGGCGAACACCACCCCGACAATGACGGAAATCCCGATCGCCAGACCAACGAGATACAGAATGTAGACGAGCTGCGCGTTCTGCTTGCCCGGGTCGAACCAGCCGGCCGCGTTTTCACCCTGATTGTTCTGCATATCCGACATGACGTCCTCTCTGTTTTCGAACCAGCAAGCGACACTTTATCACAGTCGCTGATCGTGGCTACCGCGTTCACATGAAGCCGGACATGCGGCCCGGATTGAGGACCCCCGCCGGATCGAACTGCTCCTTCAGCCGCTGCGAAAGGGCTGCGAGCGCTATCGGTTGCGGTTCGAAAACCGCAAAAGCGCTGCGCAAGGCCGCAGGGGCGCGCACGAGCGTCGCGTGGCCGCCGCCGAGTTTAGCGATGGTCCGTCGCACGATGTCGGCCTCTGCGTCGGCTTCCATGCGCAGCCAGACGAGGCCGCCCTGCCAGTCGTAGTAGGCGTCGACGCCGGTTTGCAGGCGAAGACTGCCGACAAGCACGTGGCCCTGCGACGGCGCAATGGAAATGCGCCAGACAGCGCGCTGCGTGCCGTCACAGAAAGGCTTTACATCGCGGATCTCGCGCCAAAGCACAGCTGACGTTTCAGCATCGAGGCTCTCGCAGGGGCCAACCTTTCCCAGGATGTCGCGCAGCCGTTTTTCGCGATAACGCACGGACGGTTCGAAGCCCTCGAGACGGAAAACTGTCGCCGCTCCGTCCGGCAACCCGCCGTCGATAAAGCAAAATCGAACGCTTTCGGGAAGGTGGGCCGCCGCCGATGCCTCCGTGTCGGACCCCATGGCGTGCGCCATCACATCGGCTGCGTCGCCGTCGGCAAGGCCGCTCAGGACGAGCGTCGAACAGGTTTCCGATTTCGGCAGCACCTTGAAGGTAAGTTCCGTGAAGACGCCCAGCGTGCCCCAGGAACCGGAGAGACCGCGCGATAAATCGTAACCTGTGACGTTCTTCACAACTCGACCGCCGGATTTGATGATGTCGCCGCGTCCGGTCACCGCGCGAATGCCGAGAACATGGTCGCGGGCCGCCCCCGCCTTTATGCGGCGCGGTCCGGACAGGTTGCAGGCGAGAAGGCCGCCAAACGTGCCGCGTTCGGCTTCGTTTCCCAAAAGCCCGCGATAATCCATCGGCTCGAACTGGAGCTCCTGGTTGTTCTCGCAAAGCAGCGCCTCGATGTCGGCGACGGACGTGCCGGCGCGCGCCGTCAACACCAGTTCCTCCGGTTCGTAGAGGGTGACGCCGGACAATGCCGAGAGATCGAGCGTGTGAGCGACCTGCATGGGCGCGCCGATGCCGCGCTTCGAGCCATGGCCAAGGATTTCGAGCGGCTTGCTTTCGGAAACCGCCCAGGACACCGTGTCGAGAACCTGCTTCTCGTCCTGCGGCCGCAGGACTTCTTCGGTCGGTTGCGCGGACATGTCTGTCAGAACCTCGGAATGTCCGGAAACGGCAACTGGCCGCGGGAAATGTGCATGCGGCCCATTTCCGCGCAACGATGCAGTTCCGGAAACACCTTGCCCGGATTGAGCAAATGCTTTTCGTCGAAGGCGCATTTGACGCGGATCTGCTGGTTCAGATCCTCCTCGTTGAACATTTCCGGCATAAGATCCCGCTTCTCCACGCCAACGCCGTGTTCTCCCGTCAGCACGCCGCCCACCTCGACGCAGAGCCGCAGGATGTCGTTGCCGAAATCCTCGGCGCTCTGCAGTTCGCCCGGCTTGTTGGCGTCATAGAGGATCAACGGATGCAGATTGCCATCGCCGGCATGGAAGACATTGGCGACAGCAAGGCCGTATATTTCGGAGAGGCTTCGCATGCCGGCGAGCACCTGCGGCAACGCCTTGCGCGGAATGGTTCCGTCCATACAGTAATAGTCCGGCGAGATACGCCCGACGGCCGGAAACGCCGCCTTGCGGCCGGCCCAGAAGCGCTGCCTCTCCTCTTCGCTTTTGGACACGCGCGAGGTCACGCAGCCATTCGATCCGGCGATGCGCTCGACTTCGCCGATCAGCGCCTCGACCTCCGCGGCCGGACCGTCAAGTTCGACGATCAGCAGCGCCTCGACATCGAGCGGATAGCCGGCGTGGACGAAATCTTCAGCCGCCTTGATCGCCAGCCTGTCCATCATCTCCATGCCGCCCGGAATGATGCCGGCGCCGATGATGTCGGCGACACACTGTCCGGCCTGCTCACTGGTCGGAAAACCGATCAGCAAGGCGCGCGCGGTTTCCGGCTTGCGCAGGATTCGCACCGTGACTTCCGTGATAACGCCGAGCAAGCCTTCCGATCCGGTCATGAGACCCAGAATGTCGTAGCCCGGACTGTCGAGATGCCTGCCGCCGACGCGGATCACGTCACCATTGATCAGCACCATCTCGATGCCCAGAACATTGTTGGTCGTCAGACCGTATTTCAGGCAATGGACGCCGCCGGCGTTCTCCGCGACATTGCCGCCGATCGAACAGGCGATCTGCGACGAGGGGTCCGGCGCATAATAGAATCCGTCTGCGGCGACTGCGTTGGTTATGCCGAGATTGGTGACGCCCGGCTGTACGACGGCGGCGCGGTTGTCATAATCGACCTCGAGGATGCGGTTGAAGCGCGACATGACCAGAAGCACGGCGTCCTGCAACGGCAGCGCGCCACCGGAAAGGGACGTGCCGGAGCCGCGTGGCACAACCCGGACGCCGTAGCGGTGGCAGTATTTCAGCACGCGCGAAACCTGTTCGACGGTTTCCGGCAGCACGACAACGAGCGGCAATTGCCGATAGGCGGTGAGACCGTCCGTCTCGAAGGCGCGCATCTCGTTGGTCGTATCGACGACCCCCTCGCCCGGCACGATATCGCGCAGATCATCGACGATGCGCGCGCGCTCGGCGAGCGTCTTGACGTCCGGGTCCGGCATTCGCGGTCCTGTCATGGCGGGCTCCTCCTGTCGAATTCACGGCTTCAATTCATTGCTGTCTGGTTCTAGAACACAGAAACGAACGGAAGCAAAACCATTATGCAGAATCTCGGCGATCTGGAAATATTCGCACAGGTTGTCGCAACCGGCAGCCTGTCGGCGGCGGGCCGCGAACTGGGACTTTCGCCCGCGATGGTCTCCAAGCGGCTGAAACGACTGGAGGACAGTCTCGGCACGCGCCTCGTGCAGCGTACGACGCGCCAGGTCTCCCTGACGGAGACCGGCAAGGGTTTCTACGAGCGCGTCACCGCCATCCTGGCCGGCATCGAGGAGGCGAAAGCCTTCGCCGCAAGGCGGTCGCAGCAGGCGCGCGGCGTGCTTAAGGTGTCCGCGCCGACCTCCTTCGGCCGCATGCATATCGCGCCCAACCTCAAGGCCTTCATGGGCGCCAATCCGGACCTTTCGATCGACCTTTCTCTGAGCGACCGCTTCGTCGACATCGTCGCCGACGGGTTTGACATCGCGATCCGCATCGGCGAACTCGCCGATTCCAGCCTTGTCGCCCGCAGGCTGGCCCCCGTGAGGCGTATTCTGTGCGCAACGCCGGATTATCTCGCCCGGCGCGGCAGCCCACAGTCCATCGAAGACCTCGCGAACCATGTCCTGCTTCCGCCGCACAATAATGACCCGTGGCGGCTGGAAGGGCCGCGTGGGCCGCTGGTCTACCGGCCCGACGGACCGCTGATGACGAATTCCAGCGAGGTGATCCGCGAATGCGTTATCTCCGGTCTCGGAATTGCGCTGCGCTCGACCTGGGATATTTCGGCGGAACTGAAAACAGGGAGGCTGACGCAAGTGCTGCCGGCCTATGAGGGCTCGCGCAATCTCGCCGTCTACGCGGTCTACGCCAGCCGCCAGTTCCTGCCGGCAAAGATCCGTGTTTTCGTGGATTACTGGGCGGAGCTGTTCGGGCCGAGACCCTATTGGGAGAATTAGCTGATTATCTGGTGCGGCATCACGGATGATTGACCACGCTCGGCTCTGCTTGATAGCTTCGCGCGATGCGTTGGAAGCATCCGCCTCCGACACTCCTTTCAAGGCGCGCAAGCCATGACACGCATTCTCTCGATCATGCACGAAACACCGGCCGAGACGGATCGCGGCACGCTGCACTTGATATCGAGAGGATTCGAGCTCGAGGAGATACGGCCCTACCGCGGCGATGGACTGCCGGATCTCACCGACGATATCGCCGGCGTAAAGATCCAGGGCGGCGCGCAATTCGTTTCCGATCTCGAGGCGTTTCCCTATCTGCGCGACGAGGCGGAGTTCGTCCGCGCCGTCATGGAGCGCGGCATCCCGCTGCTCGGCATCTGTCTCGGGGGGCAATTGATCGCGCATGCGCTCGATGCGACGGTGGACTACCACCCGGAAGACAACGTGGCGCTCGGCTATTATCCGCTTCGCCCGACCGGCGCAGGCCTCGACTGGTTTCCCGAGGAATTGCTTGTTCTCTCCGCCAATGCGCAGGGTTTCGAGTGCCCGGCTGAAGCGACATTGCTGGCCGCCGGCGACGTGTTTCCCAATCAGGCCTTCATCTACGGCGACCGCACCATCGCTTTCCAGTTTCATCCGGAAGTGACGCGTCCTATGCTCGATCGCTGGCAGCAAGAACTGGCGCACAATCTCGGCAAGCCCGGAACCCAGTCGGTGGAAGAGCAGAATCGCGGCTTTGACCTCCACAACGATACGCTGGGCGCGTGGTATTTCGATTTTCTGGACCGTTTCTTCTGACGCGAGACGGGGAAAATAAAATATTGCGCGCCACCAGCCACGGAACTATCGTCGACCCATGCCTATATCCTTTGAAATTCTACTGACCTTCATGCTCGCCAGCTTTGTGCTGCTGGTCATTCCGGGACCGACTATCATCATGGTCATTTCCCAGGCGCTTGCGCATGGCCGGCGCGTCGCCTTTGCGAGCGTCGCAGGCGTGGGGCTCGGCGATCTTGCGGCCGCCTCGCTGTCGATTATAGGGGTCGGGACCATTCTGGCGACTTCGGCGACCGTGTTCATGATCGTCAAATGGCTGGGCGCCGCCTATCTGATTTACATCGGGGTGAAGATGTGGCGCGACCCGGTGAGCTTGCCGGAATTTGATATTGACGACTGCGCCCACCGTTCCCGCTGGCCGGTGTTTCGCGATTCCTTTCTGGTGACGCTGTTCAACCCGAAGGGCATCGTCTTCTTCATGGCCTTTGTGCCTCAGTTCATTTCGCCGTCGGCGCCGTTCGCGCCTCAGGCGGCGATCTTCGTGGCGGTCTTCGTGGTTCTGGGCATCGCCAACGCCTGGGCCTATGCGCTGCTCGCCAGCGGCGCGCGACAGGTTATCCGGCGCCCGGCGGTGTTGAGAGCCGCCTCGCGCAGCGGCGCAGTGATGCTGATCGGCGCAGGGGTTGTTTCAGCCTTTGCCCGCCGAAACTGAACGACGCCAAAAGCCGGTTCATGCGCGCCAAATTCAGAATGCAGCGACTTTTTGTCGATCAGCCGATCGGGCTGGACGCGCGTCTGCCGACGGACCAGGACCAGTTCAACTACCTCGCCAATGTGCTGCGCTACGCCGAAGGCGACGGGGTTCTCGTCTTCAACGGCCGCGACGGCGAATGGTCGGCGCGCATTTCCTACCCCGCCCGCAAGCGGATAGACCTTGTTATCGACGAGCAAACGCGCCCGCAGCCCGACGCGCCCGATCTCGTTTACCTTTTCGCGCCCCTAAAGCAGGGTCGGCTTGATTACATGATCCAGAAGGCCGTCGAAATGGGCGCCGGCGTATTGCAGCCGGCGCTAACCCATCACACGCAGAGCCACAGGATCAACATGGCGAAAGTGGAGCGCTACGCGATAGAGGCGGCGGAACAATGCGGCGTTCTCGCCATACCGGAAGCGCGTGACCCGCGACCGCTCGCAGAGCTGCTGAACGGCTGGGATCATTCGCGCCGCATCATCTTCTGCGACGAAGGCGCCCAGACGCACAACCCGGTCGAGATACTGAAAGCGGTGACGGAGGACAAGCTGGCGCTGCTGATCGGCCCTGAAGGCGGATTTTCCGACGACGAACGCGATCTGCTGCATTCCCTCGACTTCGTGACCGCGATACCGCTCGGACCGCGCATTCTGCGCGCCGATACGGCTGCGGTCGCCGCCCTGGCGGTCTTACAGTCAACCATCGGCGACTGGTAGCATGAAAGATTATCAAGATTTTCTGAACGACCCGGTCAGCGCTTTTCACTTGCGCCGAACGCCAATACGGTCCAAGCAGCACGGCAACAAACGTCACAACACTGTCACGGCCATGTGGCCCGAGTACCAGAGCTGACCCATGGCGCGAGATACGACCAACCAGACACCTGTATCGTCCATCGACGACCTCGTTTCCTACCTGGCGGATGGATGCAAGCCGCCCGAGAATTTCCGGATCGGCACAGAGCACGAGAAATTCGCCTTCTTCCGCGAAGACAACTCTCCGGTCCCCTATGACGGTCCGCGGTCGATCTCTGCTCTTCTGAACGGCATGCACGCGTTGCTCGGCTGGGAGCCGATCATGGACGCCAGCAAGATCATCGGTCTCGTCGAGCCGACCGGCATGGGCGCGATTTCACTGGAGCCGGGCGGCCAGTTCGAACTCTCCGGCGCGCCTCTGGAAAACATTCATCAGA
The DNA here is from genome assembly GCF_039888615.1 of Hoeflea sp. CAU 1731. Lineage (NCBI taxonomy): Bacteria > Pseudomonadati > Pseudomonadota > Alphaproteobacteria > Hyphomicrobiales > Rhizobiaceae > Hoeflea > Hoeflea sp. CAU 1731. The sequence continues at coordinate 80,093 of NZ_JBDQQS010000010.1, forward strand.
CCTGCCGCGAATCGAATGCGCACCTGGCGCAGTTGCGCGAGGTCGCAGAGCCGATGGGGATCGGCTTTCTGGGTCTCGGCGGCAGTCCGAAATGGACGCGGGCGGAAACGCCGCGCATGCCGAAATCGCGCTATGACATCATGACGAACTACATGCCAAAGGTCGGCAGCCAGGGGCTCGACATGATGTACCGAACCTGCACGATCCAGGTGAATCTCGACTTTTCGTCCGAGACGGACATGCGCCGCAAGATGCAGGCCTCTCTCAAGCTCCAGCCGCTGGCGACGGCGCTGTTCGCCTTTTCGCCTTTCACCGAAGGAAAGCCGAACGGCCTGCTTTCATGGCGTTCGAATATCTGGCGCGACACCGACAAGGACCGCACCGGCATCCTGCCCTTCGCGTTCGCGCCCGATTACGGCTTCGCCGACTATGTGGAATGGGCGCTGGACGCGCCGATGTATTTCGTTCTGCGCGACGGCAAATACCAGGACTGCACGCACGTCACCTTCCGGCAATTCATGGATGGCGCGCTGAAGGATGAACTGCCCGACGGCATGCCCAACATGGGCGACTGGACAAACCACCTTTCGACGCTGTTTCCCGAAGTGCGGCTGAAGCAGTTTCTCGAGATGCGCGGCGCCGACGGCGGTCCGTGGCGCAAGATCTGCGCTCTGCCTGCCTTCTGGGTCGGGCTTCTGTATGACGATACGTCACTGGACGCGGTGGAAGACCTCACGAAGGACTGGACCGTCGATCAGGTGCAGGCGCTGCGCGACACCGTTCCGGCCAAGGGGCTCGACGCGGAAATCCGCGGCGTCAGCCTGCATACGATTTCACGGGAGGTTCTCGGCCTGTCCCGGCAAGGCCTGCAACGCAGAGCCCGCCTCAACGACGACGGCAACGACGAGGCGCACTTCCTCGCGCCGCTCGAGGAAACTGTGGCGCGCGGCAAGACGGCCGCCGGCCTGTTGCTCGACCTCTACCACGGCAAGTGGCAGGAATCGGTGGAGCCGGTTTTCGAGGAATTCTCGTACTGATCGCACCAACGAGCGGTCTTTTCTTTGTCCTCGCCTGCTCAAACGCTATTGACCCGCATGTGCGGTGCGTCATCGCCTATGGCCCGCTCCAGCTCCTCCGGCTTCGCCTGTACGGAATTCAGTCAGACAACTGACTTCCTTTGTATATCGAAACCCCGATGATCCGGCAACCCGGTCGTCAGTCGCGCGAATGGCGGCTTGGCTCTATCCGGCCCTCGAGCGCGTCTATTCTGGCGTCTACCTTCCGCAGCAGATGCAAGGTCGGTCTGGTAAACAGTAACCAGAGGCCGACATAAAATATGAACACAGGCATCCAGGCAAGCACCAGTAAAAGGAGACCTGGGTCATCGTTGGCGACCGATATCATCACCTCTTTGTCGAGCAATTGGGATAGCAGGCTTCCAGGAACATTAGAACCCGGAACCTGCGTGACGACCGCCACTCCGCGCGCGCCTTCCGCCTCAATAATCCGGTCATGCAGCGTGACTCGCAAGATTTCTCCGCCGCGAACCATATCCACAAGTTCCGAGTAGGCGACGTTCTGAAAAACTCTCACCGACGGCTGCGAGAACAGATTAATGGTGAAAAAGAGCAAAATCACGACCCCGACAATTGCGAGACCCCATGACCAGACGGTCTTACTCATCATGTTCAAACTCATTTTTAGTTTATGCATCGCAGGAAAATTACAACTTTTAGTATTTTCTTCGGCCAGAATTGACAATAGCGGTGTTTGGCAAATGCGCATGCCGACCGCCTCCAATGAGAATATTCCGGCCCTTTCGCTTCATCCTTTCTGAACATATACTCGGCAGAATGCCTGCATGCATACGCAACAGGCAGCGAAAGGACGTGTCCAGCCATGCTACCGCTCTACGACATGATGATGCAGGCGCAAAATGGCGAGGCGATGCGGGTGATGGCGCGGCAATTCGGTCTGGACGATGACCAGGCCGCGCGTGCAATGGAAGCCCTGATCCCCGCCTTTTCGACCGGCCTGAAGCGTAACGCGGCCAATCCGTACACGATGATGGATTTCTGGCAGGCCTTCGCCGATCCGGGCCATACGCAATATTTCGAGAACATGACGAAGGCTTTCACGCCCAAGGGCATCGACGAAGGCAACCACATACTCGGCCAGTTGTTCGGCTCGAAAGAAATCAGCCGGGCGGTCGCCTATCAGGCCGCGCAGTTCTCGGGGTTAAGCCAGGAAATTCTCAAGCAGATGATGCCGGTTATCGCGGCCTCCATGATGGGCGGGCTCTACAAACAGGCGTCGAACGCATTCGGCGCAAACACCGCGCAGGGCGCAAACTTCTTTACCGACATGATGCAACAGATGACCGGGGTTCGGCAGAATCCGAAACCGAAGGAATTCGAGTATCCCTTCGTGACGATGATGGAGCAGATGTTCGGGGGCGGAAAAAAGCAACCGGAGAAAAATCCTGCCGCCGACAATCCGTTCATGAAGATGTTCGAGGACATGATGGCCGCCAGCACGCCCTCCTCCAAACCCGAACCGGAACCCGAGAAGTCCGCCAACCCTTACGACAAGCTTTTCGGGAATATGTTCGAGGCGGGAATAGAAATTCAGAAAGACTACCAGAAAAACATGGAGTCGATTTTCGACACCTATGTATCGGGCGCAAAGAAGCAATAGCCGGTTAAAAACCCGGCGACTGTCACACCAGCCGCCGGGAGGGAGCGGGCACAGGGCACGTGACCCGCGGGGAAAACATGGCGTCTGGCCGCTTTGCCGTTTCATCGCCCTTGCGGGCTAGCGCCGAACGGCGTCAACGGCCAGACATTCATCTTACAGAGGCAATGACCTGCGAGACCGCCGGCGCAGCGCGGCGCGCGTCAGTTCGTTCGAGTAATCATCGAATGCGCCGCCGCGAACGGCGTAGCGCACGTCATCACGCTGCAATCCGATATCCGCCAGCTGGTTGTCCGTAAACTCGAGCAACCGGTACACTTCGCGCCGGTTTCGATAGCGGCGCACGAAGGAGCCGACCGTATTCCAGTAGGCAGCGAAGCGACCTTTCGGCTTGAATGTCGCGTCGAGTAGCAATTGTGTCTGTCTGTCTGTCATGTCAGTCTCCTTTCCGCGCCTGCCTGTCAGATGCTGAAGGCAGGAAAACGCTGTGCTTCAGGTGGTTTCACCCAGTGAGTTGAATCCGATTGTTGGGGAACCTGCCTTGTCGACAACGGGGAGTCGTCGACAGGGCAAACATTTCAAACCTTGACTAATCAGTCCAGTGAATGTTTCTAATGTTTATGATCATCTTTTTTGATATGAGACCGATATGGCTGCGCCCCTCGACATCGACCAATTGAGAACATTCATCGCAATCGTCGACATTGGCAGCTTCACGCGGGCGGCGGAGGAGGTGAACAAGACCCAGTCCGCCGTCTCCATGCAGATGCGTAGGCTGGAAGAGCGGATCGGCAAGTCGCTTTTCGAAAAGGACGGCCGCGTGAACCGACTGACGGCGGAAGGCGAGCGGCTGATGCCCTACGCCCGCCGCATGGTGAGGCTGAGCAACGAAACGCTTGCGGCGTTCGACGACAATGCGCTGGCCGGCAGCATCAGGCTCGGAACGCCGGACGATTACGCCGACCGCTACATGCCCGACATTATCGCCCGGTTCGCAAAGACCAATCCAAATGTCGAACTGTCGATCATGTGCGAGCCTTCCCGCGATCTCATCGACCGGCTGGAGCGCAACGAGCTCGATATCGCGCTAGTGACGCACAGTCCGCGGAACTGGCGCTCGCGCATGCTGAGAGCGGAGCCGCTCCTGTGGGTGACCTCGATGGCGCATTCGGTGCACCAGAACAATCCGGTGCCGCTGGCCGTCGGAAGGCTCAGCTGCGACTGGCGGCAACTGGGATGCGCAGCGCTCGATTCGACGGGCCGCAAATACCAGATCCTTTTCACGAGCTTTTCCTCCACAGTCGTCGCATCGGCGGTGCTTGCGGGACTGGCCGTGTCCATCCTGCCGGAATCCGCGCTGAGGCCCGGCATGCGCATTCTGACAGCCGCAGACGGATTTCCTTCGCTGCCGTCAGCCGAAATCGGCATGATCCGGCGGGCCGGCGTTCCGACCGCGCTGATGGACGCCATCACCGAGCATGTCGCGGCGAGCCTCGACAACATCTCGAACACACCGGTTGACGAAGGCGGCGAGGCGACAGCATCCAACGTCATGCAGAACAATCGCATTCGAAACGAGTTGATGTTTTCGAGCTGGTAGGCTGGCGCGTTTCCTGGCGCCGGCGATCTTGACCTCGCCGCCCGAAACAGGCGCTATGGGACCATGTCGACACAGCAGACGAACGATTCGCCCAGCAATCTGACGGAATACACCGTCAGCGAGATTTCCGGTTCGATCAAGCGCACCGTCGAGGACGCTTTCGGGCATGTGCGCCTGCGCGGCGAAATTTCCGGCTTTCGCGGACCGCATTCGTCGGGACACGCCTATTTCTCCCTGAAGGACGATCGGGCGCGCATCGAGGCGGTGATCTGGCGCGGCGTATTCTCCCGACTGAAATTCAAGCCCGAAGAAGGCATGGAGATGATCGCGACCGGAAAGGTCACAACCTATCCGGGCTCCTCCAAATATCAGATCGTCATCGAGCAGCTTGAACCGGCCGGGGCCGGCGCCTTGATGGCGCTCCTGGAGGAGCGACGAAAGAAACTCGCCGCCGAGGGCCTGTTCGACGACGATCGCAAGCTGCCCCTGCCCTACATGCCCAGGGTCATCGGCGTCATCACCTCGCCGACCGGGGCGGTGATCCGCGATATCCTTCACCGGATCAGCGACCGCTTTCCAGTGCATGTCGTCGTCTGGCCTGTGCGCGTCCAGGGCGAAACCAGCGGACCGGAAGTTGCGGCCGCGATCAACGGCTTCAACGCTCTCGACAAGGACGGGGCCATTCCGCGGCCGGACCTGTTGATCGTCGCACGCGGGGGCGGAAGTCTGGAGGATCTCTGGGGCTTCAACGACGAAGAGGTCGTGAGAGCCTCGGCGGCGTCGAGCATTCCGCTGATTTCCGCCGTCGGCCACGAGACCGACTGGACCCTGATCGACCATGTCGCGGACCGCCGCGCTCCGACGCCAACGGGCGCGGCCGAAATGGCCGTTCCGGTCAAGGCGGACCTGGAAGCCAATCTCGCGGCGCTGGCCGCGCGCCACTCCGGAGGGCTGACGCGGCTTCTCGACGCCAGACGCCAGGCCGTGCGCGCGATGGCCCGCGCGCTGCCTTCCATCGACATGTTGCTTGCCCTTCCGCGCCGCCGCTTCGACGAGTCGGCCGGCAATCTCGGCCGGGCGCTGCAACTGAACACGGCCAACAAGAGACGCGACTTCGAACGCCGCGCCCAGCGGATAACGCCGGAATCCCTGTTGCGGAGGTTCCTGCAGAAGCGTCAGCGCATCGGCGAACTGGCGAACGCCTATGACCGGCGCGTCGAGCGCATGCAGGACCGGCTCGCAGGAAGGCTGTCCAACGCGGCAAGCCGTCTTTCGCTAAGGCCAGCGCTCGCGCGCATTGACCACGGACGCACAGGCCTGCAGGGCCTTGCCGGACGCGGCGACAAGGCGATCTCGCTGCTTTCCGAAAGACAACGCCGCCGTCTGAACGAGGCGGGGCGATTGCTTGATTCCATGTCCTACAAGAACGTCCTGCAGCGCGGCTACGCCGTTATTCGCGACGCCGGCGAGAACGTAGTGGACAAGGCGGCGGCGCTATCTTCCGGCGACGCTGTGTCGATCGAGTTCAAGGACGGTCGCGTCGACGCCTTCACAGCCGGCGGACCATCCGGAAAGGCGAAATCGAAACCCGCCGTCCGGAAGAAACCGGCAGGACAGGGCAGCCTGTTCTGATCACTTCTTGAGCACGCCCAACCGGCTGCCGGAAATCAGCGCTGTGATGTCGAGCAGAACCTGCGGCGCGGCCAAGCCTCCGGGACAAGCCAGATAGTTCGGCGTCCAGACCGGATCGAATTTCTGCTTGTAGGACCGTAATCCCTCGAAGTGGTAGAAATCTTCGCCGCGTTTGTAGATCTGCGTTCCGATCCGGTTCCAGGTCGTGGCGAGCGGGTGATCCGCGAGGCCGGCAAGCGGCGCGGCGCCGAGATTGAACCAGCGGTATTGATCCGATTGCGCGTAAAGCAGCAATTCGGCAAAGAGATAATCCATCACCACGTTGGAGGCGCCGGGGACGGAGCGCATCAGGTCGATCGCCATTTCCTCGCGGTCGGATCCACGCAGGATGTTGGCGAACGCGATAATCTCCTCGTCGCGCCAAATGACGGCCATGTCGAAATTCAAGAGATAGGCCTCATCGAAACTTCCGAGCGCAAAGCGTTTTTCGCTTCCCGACTTACCGTCCAGCCAGGCGTCCGAGACCCGGCGCAGAGACGGCAAGTGGGGCGAGACCCAGGAAGCCGGAACGATTTCGAATGACAGGCCCTCCTTCCTGGCGCGCCGCTGCGCATGCCGCAGATCTTTTTTGCCGTGCCCTTGAAGCGTAAAGCCTGCGAGATCGACCCGGGCGACCTCGCCGATCTTCAAAACCGACAAGCCCATATCGACGTAAAAAGGCAAATAATCGGTTCCAACGGCGTAAAAGGCCGGGCGATAACCTTCGCGATCGGCCAATTCCCTGAACCGCCAGGCCAGATTTTCTCCCTCGCCGCGATCTCCCACCGGATCTCCCTTGGCGACCAGCGTACGGCCGCTCGCGCCGTACATGAGAAAGGCGTTCTCCTGCGGAGAGATCAGAAACGACTTGTCGCCGAGCAGCGCAATGGTCGTCTCGGACTTGGGCGACTGCGCCACCAGTTCGCGCACGATTTCCGGAATCGCTTCACCCGGGCCAATCGTGAGGGCGCGCCTGTTGAGCATCATGAAAAGACCGATCGCAAAGACCGCCACAACCATGACAAAAGCCGAACGCAGGAAACGCGATGCGTCGCTGTCCCAGCCGAATCGCCACCAGACATCGCTGGCGAACGCGGCGTTGCGATAGGCGAAGAAACCGAGCCAGACAGCAGACGCAAGCGTGACGAGCATCAGCATCAACCAGAACGGCGTGAGTGCGAGAAAAGAGTCTCCTGACCGGCGATGGAACGCCTCTCGAAACGGAAGAAGCACCAGGAAGACGACGACGAGGCCGGCCGCCAGATAGAGGTTCAGCCCCTTGCCGAGCGCGAAAAGAGCGCCAGCAAGCAGAAGCCCGAGAACAGCGTAATATCCGCTGCGACGGCGTCTGAGCAACGCATGAGCAATGATGATCAGAGCCAGTCCGACAAGGCTCGCCAGCATATGGGACGATTCGAAAACCGCCAGCGACAGGTTGGACTTGAGCCATTCATGCCCGGACGAGCCAACCGGGATCGACCCGGACAGCATCAGCGCGAAGCCGGCGGCGAAGGTCAGTCCGGCGGCAAGCGGCGGCAGGAGCGGCTGCGTCACCCGGCCAATCTCGCCGACGCCGCCCTTAATGGCGCGTCCGCCATTGAAAAGCTCTGTCGCCAGCATGACGAAGACGACCGGAACGACCGGAACGATATAGTAGATCACCCTGTAGAGAACGAGCGCGCCGAGCACGTCAGGTCTTCCGCTTGCGCCCAGCCCGGCGATCACCGTCGCGTCGAATACGCCGAGGCCGCCCGGCGAATGGCTGGCGGTGCCCAGAATGACCGCCGATATGTAAACGATGAAGAAGCTTCCCGGAGATCCTGCGATATCGGCAGGCAGCAACACGTAAAGCGTTGCGGCCGACGCGCCGACATCGACGAAACCGGCGCAGAGCTGCAACAGGCCGACGCGCAATCCAGGCAAAGTGACTTGCATGCCGCGAAACGCGATGCGGCGAGAGCCTGTCGCAATCCAAACAAAATACGCCAGGAACACGATCAGAATGAAGACGCCTATTGCGCGCAACACGAAAACCGGGATGGGCAGGAGTTGATGGACGCCTTGCGGCTGAAACGCCAGCGCGCAACCGATCAGCGATCCAACGCCCAGCCAGAGACACATCCATGAAAGAAAGATGATCTGGCCAATGGAGGAAAACTCTATTCCGCCGCGACTGTAGATGCGGTAGCGCAAGGCGCCGCCGGTCAGGACGTGAAAACCGATGGCGTCCGACAGCGCGAAACCGGCGACGCCCGCCCAGGCGGCCGTGCGCAGTCGAATTCTTCCAGGCGCAACCAGCCTGACGGCCATCATTTCATAGCAGGCAATGGCGGTGAAGCTGGTCATCATGGTCAGGAACGCAAGAACGATCGACCGCGTCGGCGTCTCACGAATGTCGTCCATGACCTGCTGCAGAGAGACGTTTTCTGTAAACCTGTGCAGCACATAGAAAGCGAATGCGATCAGAAAGATCGCGACGAGGGCTGTCAGGACGTGCAGAAGGTTTCGTCTTTTGGCGATTGCCTGCATGCCGCCCAGGATACCCGATAACAAACCACTCACCCCGATAATCGCTTGATTTTAAATTTTTATCGCAGTTTCACTAAGAGAGCGCAATCTCGCCAGTTCAATCAATGACTCACTGTCTGGTCAAGAACAGCACAATCGCCTCTGTTGATTGATCCCTATCGAAAACTGCACTGCTCAATTACCGATCAGGATTTCGTCTGATGCGTCTGAACGTAGGCGCTCAAAACGGCAGCCATGCGAGAGGTGTAGCCCTTGGGATTTTCCCTGTTGAAGAAATTGACCACATCTTCTGACAACCTCAGTGAAACGTTGGGCTTGGTTCTGGGCGGTGATATTTTCGCATTTTTCCAGAAATTGTCATCAAGTTCCGGTATATCACTTGTATCAATCTCACTATCCGGCAAGGCTGCGATTTCCTCAGTGGTCAAAGGTTTTTCGTATTTCTTTTTCATATATTTTTATCTTCTTTCTAAGCGCTGGCCTTGCTGAAATAGTCCGGCAAACACCTTCTCTCTCAGTGTGCGCCCCAACGAGAATTGCCGTTCCATCAACCATTCCAAGGCTAATTTCACGCACTTCTCCATACTCAAATCGCTCATCAAGCCAACCGACGTCCATCCGTCGAAGATCTTCTGCGCCTGCTCAAAGCTAACGCCATGCTTTGCGATGTTCCGGCGATTTTTGTCTTCATCCCATTCAAATTCCATCAATGTCTCACATCAATTCAAACACTCCATAGTTTCCATGAATTCTGTCTGGCTATCCAGATTGTCGGACAACCGCTTGAAGACGGGGTCATGATTGAATAGGCATGGTCGGAACAATTCCGATTGGCGGACAGACACAATGACCGAGGAACAGAAGAGGCCGACCATAGCGCTTATTGGCTTTGGAGAGGCGGGCGCGGCTTTTGCGGAAGGGTGGCGCGGCGACGGCGTCGACACTGAGATCCGCGCCTTCGACATCAAGACTCAGTCAAACGACGCCAAAATCGCTCGCGACAAGTGGCAAGCCTATGGTCGCTGGCAGGTAACAGGCTTCGCCGATTTGCCCGCAGCGCTCGCCGAGGCGCCCGTCATCTTTTCGCTTGTCACAGCCGACCAGGCTGAAACAGCCGCCGCGGACGCCGCGCCTCTTCTTGATGAAGGCGCGGTGTTTTTCGATTGCAATTCCTGTTCGCCCGGCGCCAAGCGGCAATCGGCGGCGCGCATGGAGGCGCGCGGCGTCCGCTATGTCGACACGGCGGTGATGTCGCCCGTGCATCCGAAACTTCACAAGGCGCCGGTGCTTTTAAGCGGCCCGCACGCGATCGAAGGACTTGCGATCCTCGAACAACTCAACATGTCGCCAAAGCTGGTTGAGGGCGACATCGGTCGCGCATCGTCAATCAAGATGATCCGCAGCATCATGATGAAGGGGCTGGAGGCGCTGGTCCTCGAATGCGTTCTTTCCGGTTGCAAGGCGGGCGTGGACGACGAGGTGCTGAGTTCGCTCGATGTGACCTATCCGGGCTTCGACTGGAAGGGCAAGGCGGCTTACATGATGGAGCGGGCGCTGACCCACGGAAAGCGCCGGGCCTCGGAAATGCGCGAGGTCGCAAAAACCGTCGAGGAACTCGGCTTTTCCCCAAGGATGGCGGACGCCACGGTGTTCTGGGAACAGTTCGCGGCCGATCTGGAGCTCGACACGAGCGCGATGCCAATCGATGACTACCGTTTTCTTGCGCACACTATTCTTGAGCGCAAACCATCGTCCTGAGGCATAATTCGATCAACGTGTAAAACCATTTGTACTTTCGTACAATTTCGCTAATTTCGGCGACGTGTAACAGTGGGAGATGACACGATTGTTTCAGGATGTAAGATTTATACGCTTCTGCTAATGTAAGCTCAAAGTGTCAAAATGGGAGGAAACCAATGCGATTGACCAATTCAATCAAGACACTCGCCGCTGCGTCCGTTGTCGCCATCATGGCGGTTCCGGGAGCCATGGCGCAGGAATACACCTTCAAACTTCACCACCTTCTCGGCGCCAAGGCGCCCGCGCAAACCCAAATGCTCGAGCCCTGGGCCAAGCAGGTCGAGGAAAATTCCGGCGGCAAGGTCAAGATCGAGATCTATCCCGCCATGTCGCTCGGCGGTCGTCCTCCAGAGCTTGTCGGCCAGGCCCGCGACGGCGTTGTCGATCTGATCTGGACGGTCAACGGATACACGCCAGGCCTGTTTCCGCGCACGGAAGTGATGGAACTGCCGTTTGTCTACGTGAACGACCCGGTCGCCACCAATCTGGCGCTCTACGACATGTTCGAGGATGACCTGAAGGACGAGTACAAGGGCCTTGAGGTCATGTTCCTGCATGTTCATGCCGGTCAGGCGATCCACATGCGTGACAAGGAAGTGCGCAAGCCCGAGGACCTGGAAGGCATGAAGATGCGCATCCCGACCCGCACAGGCGCATGGATCATTGAGGCGCTGGGCGCAGCACCAGCGGCTATGCCGGTGCCGGAACTGCCGCAGGCGCTATCCAAGGGCGTCGTCGACGGCGCCTTCATTCCCTGGGAAATCATTCCTCCGCTAAAGATCCAGGACCAGACCCAGTATCAGATCGAAGGCGCGGACATGGCCCGGTTCGGAACGACGACGTTCCAGGTCTCTATGAACAAGGATCGCTGGGACAGCCTTCCCGACGACATCAAGAAGGCCTTCAAGGATGCGTCCGGACCGGAATGGTGGGCGGAAGTCGGAGAAATCTGGCGTAATTCCGACGACTTCGGCATCAAGATCGCCGTCGATGCGGGCAACGAGCATATCGTGCTCACAGAAGAGGAAACCGACGCTTTCCGCGAGAAGCTGGAGCCGGTCGTCGACCGCTGGGTCGAGGAAGTGAGCGCGCAGGGTATCGATGGCGCCGGCCTCGTCGAGAAGGCCCGGACACTCATAGACCAACACAGCCAGAACTAGCGTGACGGCAGACGAAAAAGGCGGCGCCGGCCCGATCGGCGCCGCTCGCAAAATCATTCATGGTTGGGCTCTGCTGGGCGGCTGCGTTCTTCTCGCCGTCGTCGCGATGAACATGATTTCCGTTATCGGCAGCGTCGTCTGGAAGCCGTTTCCGGGCGATTTCGAGATGACCGAGGTGGGCGTGGCGATAGCCGCTTTCTCCTTTCTGCCCTATTGCCAACTCACCTACAGCAATGTGACCGCAGATATTTTCACGTCTCGCGCCTCGCCGCGCACGATCGCTTTTCTGACCATGATCGCCTCTATCGTCGCGCTTCTATTCAGCCTGCTTCTATGCTGGAGGATGTTCGACGGCATGCTCGATCAGAAGGAATATGGCTACACGACAGCCATTCTACAGTTCCAGCACTGGATGGCCTTTATCCCCTTTCTGATCTCGCTGGCCCTGCTTGCCATCGCCGCCCTGATCACTTTCGGCGAGAACGCAGCGGTGCTCGCAGGGAAGACATTTGATGACTGAGGCGATTTCTCTCGGCGTCGGCAGCCTTGTTGTCCTTGTCGCTCTGATTGCGCTCCGCATGCCGATCGCATATGCGATGATCCTCGTGGGCGGCGTCGGCATCGCCATCGTCAACGGGCCATCGCTGCTGATGAACCAGCTCAAGACGCTCGCCTATGGGCAATTCTCGATCTACGATCTTTCGGTGGTGCCCATGTTTGTTCTCATGGGCGCCCTGGCCGCCAAGGCGGGGTTGAGCCAGGCCCTGTTCCGGGCGGCGAACGCATGGCTCGGGCGTTTGCGCGGCGGCACGGCGATGGCCGCAATCGCGGCTTGCGCGGGCTTTGGCGCCGTTTGCGGATCGTCGCTCGCGACGGCCTCCACCATGGGCCGCGTGGCCTTGCCGGAACTGCAGCGTTACAATTATTCCGGCGCGCTGGCCACCGGCACGCTCGCAGCCGGAGGCGTTCTCGGCATCCTCATTCCGCCCTCGGTCGTCCTGATCATCTACGCGATCATCGTCGAGGCCAATATCGTCACAATGTTCATGGCCGCCTTCATTCCCGGCATTCTGGCGGTGATCCTTTTCCTTTTAACGATCGCGATCTACGTGTCTGTTGTGCCTGATTCCGGCCCCGCCGGCGGCGCCAGCGACAGAAGCGAATTCGTACGCGCGACGGTTGGCGTCATTCCCGTTCTGATTATCTTCGGACTGGTCATCGGCGGAATTTACGCGGGCCTGTTCAATCCGACGCCGGCTGCGGCCGTCGGAGTGACGCTTGTCTGGCTTTATGGCGCATTGCAGCGCAAGATCAGCTTCGGCGACATGAAGGACGCCCTGAAGGAAACCGCCGGCACAAGCGGCATGATCTATCTGATCCTGCTCGGCGCGGAACTCCTGAAGATCTTCATGTCGCGGATCAACCTGCCGCAGGCGACGGCCGAATGGATTTCCACCTCCGGTCTGACGCCGATGATGGTGATGGTGCTGCTCTTGATCGCGTTGATCCTGCTCGGTTGCCTGATGGACAGCCTGTCGATGATCCTGCTGGTTATCCCGTTTTTCTGGCCGGTGCTGATGGAGATCAACGGCGGCATCTATCAGGGCGCCGACGGCGCCGGATTTGGCATGAGCACGGAAGATCTGAAGATCTGGTTCGGCATCCTCGCGCTCATAGTGGTCGAACTGGGGCTGATTACGCCGCCAGTGGGGATGAATGTGTTCGTCATTTCCGCGTTGGCGAAGAATGTTCCGATGATAGAGACCTTCAAGGGCGTCATGCCTTTCTTCTTCGCCGAGATTATTCGAGTGGTTATCATCCTGCTGTTCCCGGCGCTGACGCTGTGGCTACCCCAGTTACTCAGGTGAACTGCGAAACGGATTTGAAAATGGACGCGAAATCGCAAGAAGACGTCACTGCCGGCGGCGCCATATTCACCCGACTGAAAGCGCTCGGCGTCGACTATGTCTTCGCCAATTCCGGCACGGACTTTCCGCCGATCATCGAAGGGTTGGCGGAAGCCGCCGCCCGGTCGATCGAGCTCCCGCAGGCAGTGACCATTCCGCACGAACACGCCGCAGTTGGCATGGCGCATGGATACTACCTGATCTCCGGCCAGGCGCAGGCGGTGATGCTGCACACCAATGTCGGGCTTTCGAATGGCGCAACCGGCGCCATCAATGCAGCCTGCGAACACATTCCCATGCTGATGATGTCCGGACGCACGCCGGTGACGGAAGGTGATCGCTTCGGCGCACGGACGGTGCCTATCGGATGGGGACAGGAAATGCGAGACCAGGCCGCGCTGGTGCGCGAGGCCTGCAAGTGGGAATACGAACTGAAGTTTCCGGAGCAGATCGCCTCCCTGCTGGACAGGGCGCACGCCATCTCCAATTCCACCCCGAAAGGCCCTGTCTATCTATCTCTGCCCCGCGAAACTCTGTGCGAACAGATTCCCGCCGCCAATCTCGAACAACCTTCAACGATCGCCCCGGTGGTCGGCGGTCCCAATTCAAGCGACATAGAAACCGCGGCCGACTGGCTGGCGACGGCTGATAATCCGCTTGTGATCGCGCAGCGGGGCGCTGGAGACGAGGCGAGTTTTCAGGCATTCGCCGATTGGGCGGAGGAATGGGGCATTGCCGTCAGTTCCTGGTGGGCGACGCATCTCGCCATTTCCACGGAACATCCCTGTCATGTGGGAGCCGATCCCGGTTCATGGATGGAGAAGGCGGACGTCGTCGTCATCCTCGACAGCATCGCGCCCTGGTGGCCGGACATGCACAGGCTTCATCCGACGGCTCGCGTGATCAATATCGGCCCAGACCCGGTTTTCAGCCGCTTCCCGGTTCGAAACTTCCGGTCGGATCTCTCGATCGCGGGTGAAAGCAGCGAGACGTTGCCAGCGCTCATTGCGGCAATGAATCGTCGCGAACGAAACCTGAAGGCGCTGCAAAAGAGACGAAGCACGCTGGCGGAAGCCTCAGCCGCCTTCCGCAAGAAGATACGCGAAGACGCCGCCGCAAGAAACGCGCAGGGAATCACCAAGGCCTGGGCGAGCAAATGTCTGGGCGAAGCCCTGAAGGGTAAAAAATCCAGCGTCTTTTCGGAGTTGGGCACAATACTGGGCGTATTGGAGAGGATCGAGCGAAATTCCTGGTTCCAGGAGCCGCATTCAGGCGGTCTGGGCTGGAGCTTTCCCTGCGCGATGGGCGCGCAGCTCGCAGATCCGGACCGGCTTTGCGTCGCCACCATGGGCGACGGCTCGTACATGTTCGCCAATCCCACAGTCTGCCACCAGATCGCCGAGGCGCTTGAGCTGCCGGTGCTCATCATCATCCTCAATAACGAGGAGTGGGGCGCAGTGCGCGCATCCGTTACGGGCCTCTATCCGGACGGTTACGCTGCGAAAGCCAACAAGATGCCGCTGACCGCGCTGAAACCCTCTCCCGACTTCACACTGACGGCGGCGGCAAGCCGCGGCTGGGCGAAGAAAGTCTCGAAGGCCGAGGACCTTCCCGGCGTTCTCGAAGAGGCGATCGCCGTGGTCGAAAACGAACGCCGTCAGGCGCTGGTGGAAGTCGCCACTCTTCCCGGCTAAAGCAACGCGCCCTATTTCAGAACCGGTTTAGAACTAGCAAGGAAACATCAATGTCCGATCTCACCCCTCCGTTTCGCGCCGATCACGTCGGCAGCCTGCTGCGCCCGGCGAGCGTCGCCGAAGCGCGCAAGAAATTTCAGGAGAACGCAATCACCGCGGACGTACTGAAATCAGTCGAAGACGAGGCTATCAAGGACGTTATCCGCATGCAGGAGGACGTGGGGCTCAAGGCCGTGACCGACGGTGAATTCCGCCGGTCATTCTGGCACTACGACTTCATGGGCATGCTGACCGGATTCAACCTGGAAGAACGCGACGAGGGCGTCCAATTCGCCGGCGTGAAGCTTCGACCGATTTTTCCGACGATTTCCGGAAAGCTCGATTTTCCCGATGATCATCCGATGCTCGAACATTTCAGGTTCGTGGCGGCCAACACCAATGTCGTGCCGAAAATCTCTATCCCGGGACCGAGCTGCTGCCATTTTCGGACAGCGCCAGCGGACATAAGACCCGCCGAATACAAGGACGCCGACGTGCTGTTCAGCGATATCGCGGCAACCTACAAGAAGGCGGTCCAGACCTTCTACGACGCCGGCTGCCGGTACCTGCAGATGGACGATATCTTTTTCGCCTATCTGTGCGACCCGAAGCACCGGGAAGAAAAGAAGTCGCAAGGTCAGGATCCCGACTGGCTGATAGACCGCTACGCCTGGATGATGCATGAGGCGATCAAGGACAGGCCTTCGGATATGGTGATCGGCATGCACATGTGTCGCGGCAATTTCAAATCGACCTACGCGGCCGAGGGCGCATACGATCCCGCCGCCGACGCCGTCTTCAACAAG
Organism: Hoeflea sp. CAU 1731; assembly: GCF_039888615.1. Taxonomy (NCBI): domain Bacteria; kingdom Pseudomonadati; phylum Pseudomonadota; class Alphaproteobacteria; order Hyphomicrobiales; family Rhizobiaceae; genus Hoeflea; species Hoeflea sp. CAU 1731. The sequence goes on from NZ_JBDQQS010000010.1 coordinate 95,993, forward strand.
ACGGGCGTCGACATCTTCTTCATGGAGTACGACACGGACCGCGCCGGCGGTCTGGAGCCGCTACGCCTGCTGTCCAAAGGCAAGCAGCGCGTTTTGCCCGGTTTCATCACGACGAAAACCGGTGAGCTCGAGTCGATCGACGATCTGAAGAGGAAGTTCGACGAGGCGTCGCAATACGTCGATCTCGACCAGCTGGGCATCGCGCCGCAATGCGGTTTCGCCTCCACCGAGGAAGGCAACGCGGTGACCTTCGACGACCAGCGCCGCAAGCTTGAGCTTGTCGTGGAGACGGCCAGGACGATCTGGGGCGAGGTTTAGGGATTTCGGAAGTGGTACGGTTGGGTGGGCTCGAACCACCGACCTCTGGATCCACAATCCAGCGCTCTAACCAACTGAGCTACAACCGCATGGCGGGGTCATCCGTTCTGAACGCGTGACATACGGCGACGGAATCAATTTGGCAAGACCAACTTGGAGCGGAACTGCAAAAATGCAGCTCCGCATCCGCGTCGGCTCGTGGTTGCGCCGACGTGGAACCCTCACAGAATTGTGCGACGCCATCATGTTCCGCTGATCCGACATCTCATGTAGGATCGTATGTAAGGGGACATGGAGGATGATAATTCAGTATTAAAGAGCGAAACCACTATGAAATCTCCTTTCTACAATCGTCGTTCCTTTCTTTTATCCGCCGGCCTGGCGAGCGCCTTCACGGCGCTGGAACCCGTTGGGCTGCTCTCGCCAGCAAGAGCAAGCGGACTTGCGCCGACCCGGTCGATGCGCGGCGGCAGCAACAATTACAGACCGAATGCGCCCATGGTCGATCGTCTCGGATCGGGTTTCTGGGTTTCCGGCACTGTTCGCCGCGCAGGCGACGGCGCGCCACTGAAGGGCGTGCGCATCCAGATCTGGGCCGCGACAACGCTCGGCGGAGAACGGGAACCGCGAAATCACGGCAGCGTGCTGACCGCAGCCGACGGCAGCTTCCGACTTGAAATGGAGCAGATCGTTCCCAATTTCGGTCAGCCGCATGCGCACCTCGCCTATGATGACGGCGCGTACGAGACTGTCTTCCTGCGCCCCGTTATGCCGAGCGCAAGCGACACGTCAGTCAGTACGGAGTTTGTGCTCGCGCCGGTTTGACGCCGCAGAACGTCCGCCCATGACGAAATCCGCAAGACGCGCGGTCGCCATCGCGATGTGGGTCGTACTCGCGATCGTGATGATCGGACCCATCCTGATTGCCGCAAACAGCCCGTATCTGTCCTACCGCAACACAGCCTATATCATCGGTGGTTTTGCCGGAATCGTCGGCTTGTCGCTGCTGTTGATCCAGCCATTGCTCGCCGCAGGATACCTGCCGGGCGCAAGGGCGATCACCGAGCGTAAATGGCACCGATGGGTCGGGACGGCGATTGTCGCCTGCGTAGGCCTCCACATCGGAGGGCTTTACATCACGAGTCCTCCCGATACGCTGGACGCGCTTCTGCTTGTCTCGCCAACCGCTTTTTCTGTTTACGGGGTTATCGCCATGTGGGGGATCGTGCTGACGGCGGCGCTCGTCATTCTGCGTCACCGCCTGGGATTACGCTATGCGACGTGGCGTCTTGTCCATAATGGTCTGGCTGCGATCGTCGTTGCCGCGACCGTCACCCATGCGCTGCAGATTGAGGGCGCAATGGAAAGCCTTTCGAAATGGGGGCTTTGCCTCGCCGTGATCGCGGCAACCGGCGCCACGCTGATCGATCTTCGTCTCATCAGGCCATTGTTCGCCCGGAGGCGCGGTTGGAGAAACCACGGCTCCGACGCCAGAAAGCAAAAGGCCGGCGAGTAAACCGCCGGCCTGGAATTCATTCTCTGTCAGGAACTGAAGTTACGCCTTGAAGCTCTTGGCTGCCTTTTCATAGGCGGTCTTGCCCGGCTTGGAGACATCTTCGGCGACCTTGCGCGCGGTGTCCTGGAAGCCCTTGACCTGGTTGACGGCGCTCTCTGCCTGGCTGCGAACAAAGGCAGACTGGAGTTCAATGAACTCGGCGACCGACTTGACGCCCATCAGTGACTCGAGGTGCGTCAGCGAGCTGTCGGCGGTTGACCGAACGGAGTCGATGGCCTTGAGACCCATCTCAACGGTTCCGGCCTGAGCGGATTCCAGAGTCTGCTCAACCGTCTTTGTAGCATCTTCGGCAGCAGTCTTGAACTTGTCATAAGCTTCCTTCGACTGGCTCATGCCCTTCTCGGTGAATTCGCGATAGGACACGCCGAACTTTGCGGGATCGAAAGCGGTGAATGCAAATACGTCTTCAGTGGTGGTTTTTTTGGTAGCCATTTTGGCGCTCCTTCCTTGGGCCCTCTCTAGAGGCGCCCGGTTTCATCTGCTTCGAATCCTATATAGGACATCTTTTTGTGCATTGCAACATTTTTTTGCGCTGCACAAAAATCCATTAACCCTGTTGGCACTAATTCCGGCTTGAAAGGCCTCGGAAAGCCGCCATCATATGGACCCGAACCCTCAAGCGGACTATTAACAGACTATTAATAATAAGGCAGGCTTCGGAACCGGCGCGCCGGTGGCAGCCTTTAATATGAATACGCTCAGCAGATCCATGAATTGGCTGCAGACGAGTTGAAACGTAGGTGAGAGAATGCCTTCACGGCAATATCCCTTCATCGACATAGCGGTTCATGACCGGATCCGGGAAGGCTTCGCCAGTGGCGACGCACAAGTGCTGCTCGCGCAGAACCTGACGGATTTGCTTTGGGTGAACGGCGCCGGCGCTCATCTCTTCGGCTACGCCAATCTCTACGACTTTCTGGAAGAAGGCCTTGCCTCAGGATCGGCCACCTTCAGGCAAATTCAAAGCGCCACTCGATCCGCCGATCGCTCCGACCCGTCGACCCAATACCGATTTGCGATGCGCATTGGCTCAGGCTTTCGTCGCCCCATGCTTTCGGCCGGCATGGAGCGGATACAGCTTTCCGGTGGAGAGCCCGCCTATTTGCTGACCTGTTCGCAGGAGAAAGCATCCGATACGCCGCAGGACCGGGCCGGTCACATGATCAGCGGTTTCGAGGACACGGGCACGCATGCGGCGGTGCTGGATGGAGAGGGGCGCGTCGTCGCCTCCACACAATCATTCCAGCGGCTGGGGATGGAAGACGCGGCCCGAAAGCGCCTGATCGAGGATGTCGCCCGCGATACCGACAGGCTGGTCAAACACCCGGTGCGCACCGCGCTCGGCTATCTTCCTGCGGCCATAGCGCGGATCGACGACGACAACGAATTGCACCTGATGTTCGCCGTCGAAATGTCGATCGGAAATCTGGACCCGGCGCCTGAACCGGAAGTCTCGCCTGATATTTCGGAGCCTGAAGGTAAAATCGAAGCCGCGTCGGAAACCGAGACCGATACGCTCGAAACGGAGCTGGACCAGTCCGCAATTTCAAAGCAGACGCCGGGCGCGGATATCGACGACCCCGCTCCGGTTCAGCCTTCGGAGACGGCAGAAGTATCGGTAGAAAAGAATATCTACCCGCCTTTGTCGGAGACGGAAGGCGAAGCAAAGCCTGTTCGAGACGAAAGCGCGGAGTCTACCGATAAAGGCGCCGAGAATGAGCCTCCCTCGGAAGCGCCGTCAGAACCAGATGACGCGTCGGAAACAGAATTGGCGGAGACTGTAGCCGCGGCGGCGGACAGCTTCGTATTCAACCCGCATAATCGACCGGTCCGCTTTCTATGGAAAATCGACGCGGAAAGACAGTTCACCGAAATATCGCCGGAGTTCGCCGATGTGGTCGGCCCGAACGCCGCCGATGTCATCGGCCGCAAATTCAGCGATGTCGCGCAGGTTTTCAATATCGACCCGAAGCATGAGATCGTCGAGTTGCTGCAGCGTCGCGACACCTGGTCAGGCAAGACCGTGTTCTGGCCCGTTCAAGGAACAGAGCTTCACGTGCCGGTTGATCTCGCGGCATTGCCCACCTATTCGCGTGATCGGGTGTTTGACGGCTTCCGCGGTTTCGGCATCGTGCGTTGCGGCGATGCGCGCTACGACCCAGAGCGCATAGGCCTGGCCCTGACCGACGACGCCAGGCCAGCAACGACAGCGACCCCGGCGGCGACAACCGGTCCGCAGACCGCATTGGAGAGTGATATTTCGAATGAGGATGCGGACCTGTCCGCTGAACCAGGCGAGACCATTGACCGCGATGACACGACAGATCAGCCCGAATCCGAAAAGGTAATACAACTCGAAGATCGCCGCACCAAGCCGAGGCCCGGCCTAAGCAATGCCGAGAAAATGGCGTTCCGGCAAATTGCTGAGAAACTTGGACATGCGGCCGACGAACTGTCAGCTTTCGGCAAGAGAAGCAATTCGGATATCGAAGAGCCAACCGAGCCGAAACAGGCCGTCAGCCAGGAAGAACCGGGTACGCCAGTCGCCAATGCGGATACGCCCTTTGACGACAGCGACGAGACAACGCCGCCGCCGGAAGAAGAGCTTCCCGCATTTCCCGCGCCCGAGCCCGCGTCCGGTCGCGAGCTGTTCGCCGACGAACTGGACCGGATCGACGTTCCAACCGTCATTCACAATGGATCCAGCATCTATTTCGCCAATGACTCCTTCAAGGCGCTGACGGGTTTCGATGGCGCAGAGGAAGTCAACGCGACGGGCGGACTTCCCGTCATCCTTGGCCGCGTGGAGGACGATGACGATCTGGACGCCGAAAGCGCGGCGATGACGTTGCATACGCTGCACGGCCAGTCCGTCGAAGTCGATGCGAAATTGCGATCGGTGATCTGGGAGGGAAAAAAGGCGCTGATGCTGACATTTGTTCCGTTGGCGACCGATGTAGCGCAGCCCCCGGAAGAACCGACTCCTGTTACGGAAAAGGAACAGGACCTCGCCTCGGAGAGCGACCCGGCCGAAGCCCGGAAGGTTGCTACGCTGGAAGTGGAAGTGAACGAGCTGCGCTCGATCCTGGAAACCGCAACCGACGGCGTGGTGCTGCTCGGCGAGGACGGAACGATCCGGTCTCTCAACCGGTCAGCGTCGGCGCTGTTCGATTACGACGAGGATGAAATTCGCGCCAAGCCGTTTTCCTATCTGTTCGCGCATGAAAGCCAGCGCGCCGTCAGGGACTATCTCGCCAGCCTTTCCGATCATGGCGTGGCCAGCGTGCTCAATGACGGCAGAGAGGTTATCGGGCGCGAGGCGTCCGGGCGTTTCCTGCCGCTTTTCATGACCATCGGCCACCTGTCCGGTTCGAACGGACATTGCGCCGTCATGCGCGACATCACCCAATGGAAACGGGCCGAAGAGGAATTGAAGAGCGCCAAGCGCGAAGCGGAATCGGCCAGCCTCCACAAATCGGAATTCCTGGCCCGGGTCAGTCACGAAATCCGCACGCCGCTAAACGCGATTATCGGCTTTTCCGATCTGATGGCCGAACAGCGTTTTGGTCCGATCGGCAGCCCCCGTTATGTGGAATACGCAAACGACATAGGGCGTTCCGGCAAGCATGTGCTGGAAATCGTCAATGATCTGCTCGATATCTCCAAGATCGAGGCCGGCGAACAGGAACTGGACTTCGCGGCCATCTCGCTCAACCAGACGCTGCTCGACGCCGTGACGATTCTCCAGCCGCAGGCGAACAGGCAGCGCGTCATCATCCGCACCAGTCTGTCATCCGCGGTGCCCGATGTCGTCGCCGACCGACGGTCGATCAAGCAAATCGCGATCAATATTCTTTCGAACGCGGTGCGTTTCACGCCGGCCGGCGGACAGGCGGTTGTCTCGTCCTCCTATGAGAAGGACGGCGGCGTCGTCGTACGCATTCGCGACACAGGCGTCGGAATGTCGGACCAGCAACTGGCCGACGCAATGAAACCATTCCGCCAGGTCTCGGAAAGCGCGCGTCCGCGCGGAGAAGGCACGGGTCTCGGCCTGCCGCTCGCCAAAGCGATGACCGAGGCCAACCGGGCCCAGTTCTCGATGGATTCAAAACCGGGCGACGGCACTATTGTAGAAATCCGCTTTCCCCCGCAGCGGGTGCTGGCGGAGTAGCAAGCTTATCCAAGCAGACTTGCGCTTAAACGCCGATTTGTGGAAGAAGACGCGGAAAGCCGCATCCGGATCCGTTGGCGCAAGATAAAGACAGATGGCTCATTTCCCGTTGACTGCTTCACGATCCGCGCGCAGCGGCGCAGGCCTGCCGGTTCTTGCGCTCGTCATTTCGGTCTTCGTCCTCATTCCCGTCGTCGCGCTGTTCGTCATCGCCCTGACCGGATCTTCAGAGGACTGGCCGCACCTGATCCGTTATGTAATTCCTCAGTCGATCTGGACTACGGTTCTCCTGCTCTTGGGCGTCGCGGTCCTGACGGGCTCGATGGGAATTCTTTCGGCCTGGCTCGTCGTCTCCTGCGATTTCCCGTTTCGCCGGTTGCTTTCCTGGGCGCTTGTCCTGCCGTTTGCTGTTCCGACCTATCTCGCCGCCTACGCCTATGTCGAATTCCTCGACTATACAGGCCCCGTTCAAAGCGCGATCCGGGCGATCTTCGGATACACGTCAGGCTCGCAATACAGTTTCCCTGAGGCAAGATCGCTCTGGGGAGCGGCGATGATCCTCTCCTTCGTGCTCTTTCCCTATGTCTACCTGACCTGCCGCGCCGTCTTCCTGATGCAGGGCAAGGCGGCTGTCGACGCCGCCCGGACGTTGGGCGTCGGGCGGCTGGGCGCCTTCTTTCGCGTACAATTGCCGATGGCGCGCCCTGCTCTCGCCATCGGGATAACGCTCGCGCTGATGGAATCGCTGAACGATATCGGCGCTGTGGAATATCTGGGCGTCAACACGCTTACGTTCTCGATCTACGACACATGGCTTAATCGCGGAAGCCTCGCCGGCGCCGCCCAGATCGCCTGCGCCATGCTGATCATCGCCTTCGGATGCGTCGTCTTCGAACGATGGGCGCGCAGACGCCAACGCTTTAATGTTACGCGCACAACCGGAGCCGTTTTCGACACGGTTCCGCAAAAATTGACTGGCCCTGCCGCGTGGGCGGCGACGGTCGCTTGCGCGCTGCCAATTCTCGCGGGCTTTGGAATTCCCTTCTATATCCTTGGCGGCTTCGCTCTGAAGAGACTGGAGCAATTTTCCGGCGACCGGCTCTACGCCGCACTGTTTGACAGTCTCTACGTCTCTACGGTCACCACGCTCATCACCGTCGTGGTGGCGTTCGTCATCGCCTATGCGGCGCGGGTGTCCGGCAGCAGGATCGTCGCCTATACCGGCCGCATCGCGTCCTTCGGTTACGCCATTCCCGGAACCGTGCTGGCGCTCGGCGTCCTGATCCCTCTGGCGGGTCTGGACAATCTGATCAATCTCGCCTCCGAACAGATGTTTGGCGTCAAAGTCGGATTGCTTCTGACGGGATCAGGCGCCGCCATCATCTACGCATGCAGCATCCGTTTCCTGACCATGGCGGAAGGATCGGTGGATGCCGGATTCCACAAGCTGTCGCCCAATCTCGACATGGCTGCGCGGACACTCGGGCGTAACCGAAGCCAGACCTTCATCTCAGTGCTGCTGCCGATGATGCGCCCGGCGGCGATGACCGCCGCGCTTCTTGTGTTCGTCGACACGATGAAGGAACTGTCGGCCACGCTGCTTCTCAGACCGTTCAACTTCAACACGCTGGCGACCCTGGTCTATGAAGACGCGTCACGGGCGCGCGTCGAGGACGCCGCGCCGGCGGCGCTGATCATCATGCTCGTCGGCATCCTACCCGTTATACTGATTTCCAGGACAGCGATCCGGCGGCCATCCGCCGCTCCGCTTTACAGAGGTTGAGCGGTTTCTTTCTTCGTCGCGTCCGACCGATCCTGAGGGGTCTCGACGGGAGCGCCGAGTTCCTTGCGGGAAATGAAGGTGTAGAACATTGGCACCACGAACAGGGTGAACGCCGTTCCGACGAGGATACCGGTGAAGATCACCAGTCCCATGGAATACCGCGCCGCCGCTCCTGCGCCTTCGGCGGTGATCAGAGGCACGACGCCGAGCGCCATTGCGGCGGTCGTCATGAGAATCGGACGCAGCCGCACCTTCGCGGAAGCGACAATCGCCTCTCGACGTGACAAGCCGTTTTCCTCGCGCTGCTGATTGGCGAATTCGACGAGCAGGATCCCGTGTTTGGTGATCAACCCGACCAGCGTGATGAGGCCCACCTGCGTGTAGATATTGAGAGTTCCTAACCCGATATTGAGCGGGATTATCGCCCCGAATATCGACAGCGGCACCGACATCAGGATGATGAAGGGATCGCGGAAGCTTTCGAACTGCGCGGCCAGAACCAGGTAAATGATGACAACGGCCAGAATGAAAGCAATCAGGATCGTGTTGCCTTCCGTTTTCTCCAGCCGGGACTGACCCGAATAGTCGATAAAAAAGCCTTCGGGCAGCAGGGGCCGGGCGACATCCTCGATCAACGCCAAGCCTTCGCCGGTTGTCACTCCGGGAAGCGGCAGGGCCGAAATCGTCGCGGAATTGAGCTGGTTGAACTGTTCGATCGCCGCTGGAGACGCATTGGTTGAAATCTTTAAAACCGCCGACAACGGCACCATGTCGCCTGTAATGCTTCGGACGAAATACTGTCCGACTGCTTCCGGATTGTTACGGTAGCGATCGGGCACCTGCATGATGATGTCGTAGCTGTTGGAGTCGCGATCGAACTGCGCAATCGAGCCGCCGCCGACGAGCAGTCCGAGCGTCGTGCCGATGTCGCTGATCGGCAGATTCAGCGAAGCCGCGCGATCCCGGTCAATCGTCACGGTGACTTCCGGCGCATCATAGGCCAGCGAGTTCTGGACGACGATGAAACGTCCGGACGCCATCGCCTCATGCTTGATTTGCTCGGCGACCTCGTAGACCTGGCTCGGATCCCCGATCGACTGGATCACCACGGAAATCGGCAAACCGCCGCCGGATCCCGGCAAGGAAGGCGGAGAAAAAACCAGCGCCTCGACGCCGGCGACCTTTGAAAGCCGCGCCTGTATATCGGCCTGGATCTCCTTTTGCGACCGGTCGCGTTCGCTCCAGTCCTTGAAGGCCCAGACGGCGATTGCGCTGTTGGTCTGTCCGGAAAATCCGACGATCTGGAAGTCCTTGTCGAGTTCCGGAATGTCCTTCGTCAATTCGCGAATCTGGTCGGCGTAGAGGTCGGTGTATTCGCTGGTCGCGTAACGCGGCGCATTGATGAGCGCAAACAGTGCGCCGGCGTCTTCCTCGGGCGCGAGTTCGCTCGATGTCTTGGTGAACATGAAGACCGTGACGCTCACAAGAGCAATGACGACGAGAAGCGTGACCGGTCTATATTTCAAAGACCCGGCGACAAGCCGCTCGTAGCGTTCGGAAATCCATTCGAAACAGCGGTCGACGAAATTGGCGAACCTGCTTTGCTGTCCGGCTTTCAGGAGACGCGCGCTCATCATCGGCGTGATCGTCAGGGCGACGATGCCGGAAATGATCACCGCGCCCGCAAGCGTCAGGGCGAATTCCCTGAAGAGAGCGCCCGTCAGACCGCCGGTAAAGGCAAGCGGCGCGAACACCGCGGCAAGCGTGATCGTCATGGCGATGACGGCGGAGGAGATCTCCTGCATTCCGGTGAAGGCGGCCTGCATGGGCGACAGGCCTTCCTCGATATGACGATGAATGTTCTCGACGACCACGATTGCATCGTCCACCACCAGGCCGATCGCCAGCACCATGGCCAGCAGCGACAGCAGGTTGAGCGAATAATCCATCATCAGGAGAAGGAAACAGACGCCGATGAGGGACAGAGGAATCGTCACCACCGGCATGAGCACCGATCGGAATGAACCCAGGAATAGCAGGATCACAACGATCACGATGATCACGGCTTCGCCGATGGTCTTGAAGACCTCCTCGATCGAGGCGCTGATCGTTTCGGTGGAGTCGTAGACCAGGGCGATCGACATGCCCTCCGGTAGGCTTGCCTGGATGGCCGGCAACTCTTCAATGACGGCGGACGCGGTATCGAGCGGATTGGCCGCCGGCGTCTGGTAGATGCCGACGAAGGTGCCGCCCTGTCCGTTGATATTGACGATGGTGTCGTTGTTTTCGGCGCCGAGTTCGACCTCGGCGACGTCACGCAGCCGCACCACCTTGCCGTCTTCCGACTTCACCGGCAGTTCGGAAAAGGCGTCCTCGGTCTGCAACGTCGATCTCAGTGTAATGGAATAGGCGACGTATTCGTTCTCTGTCTTGCCAGGCGCGGACAGGAAGTTAGACGCATTGATGGCGGCGAGAACTTCGGACGCGGTAATGCTGTGGGCGGCGAGTTTTACGGGGTCGATCCAGACCCTCATCGTGTATCTGCGGCGCCCAGGATCTGGACGTCGGCGACGCCTCTGACCGTGGACATGCGGGGCCTGATGACGCGTTTGATGTATTCGGTCAACTGCTCCGAAGTCATGTTCGGGTTCTGCATGGACAGATACATCAGCGCGAAGGTCTGGCCCGTTCCCTTGACGATCGTCGGGTCGCGCGCGTCCGCCGGAAGATCGCCGCGCACCTGCTGCACTTTCGAGAGCACCTCCGTAAGGGCGACGTCCGGATTTGAGCCAAGGCGCATGTGAACCGTTACGACGCTTGTCGACGGCAGGCTTTGAGACGTGACGTAGTCGATGTTTTCCGTCGTCGCGACGGCGGCTGCGACCGGTGCGCTTATAAAACCCTGGACGAGATCGGGGCTCGCGCCCGGATAGACCGTCGTGATGGTGATGACGGTTTCCTCGACCTCGGGATATTCGCGGATCTGCAGGTTGAAGATGCCCTGGAAACCGAGAATGAGGATAAGGAACGCCAGAACCGTCGAGAGAACCGGACGCTGTATGAATATGTTCGAGAAGTTCATTCGGCGTCCGTCTGTTTGGCAGCGACTGCGCCTGGATTGATGGCGTTGTCGACTGTTACAGTTGCGCCGTTGGAAAGGCGGTTCTGCCCTGCCGTAACCACTGTATCGCCAGCGGATAGGCCTTCCGGTATCTCGACCCAGCCAAGGCTGCGACGGCCTGGTTTCACGAAGATCTGTTTGGCGACCAGTCGGGCCGGCGCATCACCCTCGGACCCAGCCGCATCACCGTCTGCATCTTCGGCGTTGCTGACGCGATAGACATAGTCTCCATAGAGACTCGTGATCAGCGCCGTCTGCGGAATGGCGAGGATATTCTCTTCTTCAGGAAGCTTGACCCTGACCTGTACGAACTGACCGGGATTGAGCTTTCCATCCGGATTGGTGATGATTGCGCGCACCGAAACCATGCGGGTGACGGGGTCGACTTTCGGATCGATGCCGGTGATCGAACCGGTGAACGGCATGTCGTCGGGGGTTATTCCGAATACCACGTCCTGCCCGATCTCCAGATCGTCGAATCGTTGTTCGGGAACCGTGAAATCCACCCGCATCGTGTCGAGATCCTGCAACGTGGCGATCACCGTGCCGGGTGAAACGTACTGTCCCGGATCAACGCGCGGGATACCTGTGGTTCCGGAAAAAGGCGCCTTGACCTGTTTCTGGTCGAGCACGGCCTGCGCCTTGGTCGACAGAGCCGCCGACACCGAGGCCGTCGCCTGGGCGTTTGTGACGCTGACCTCCGAATTCACGCCGCGTTCGCGCAATTGCTCGGCGCGTTCCAGCGTTTGCCTGTCGAGCGCGGCCTGCGCCTCGACTGAATTCAGATCCGCCCGCTCGACGTCGTCTTCGAGCTGGACGAGCAGAGTTCCCTTCTCAACGTGCTGGTTTGCGTCGAAGAGAATTTCGCGCACCACGCCGGTCGTTTCGACTGTCAGATCGACGCCCTTCGATGCGCCTACCGTTCCTATAGCCATAATTCCCGGATTCCAGGTGATCGGTTCGACCTCCATGGTCGAAACGGTTACGGGCGGCGCCTGCATATTCGCAAAAAACTGCTCGATCGCCTGATCGCGAAACATGTTGAAGCCGACGATGCCGCCGACGACGATCGCAAGCAGGATGATGGCAATGATGAAACGCTTGATCACGGGAACCTCTGCGTGGACGAAGATCAAATGACATTGGCCCATTGCGGCGACAGGCGAATAGTGTCCAGATTCATCCTAACTGTACCGTCTGGACGGTAATGTCAAATGGATTTATTATCATTAAATAGAGAGGAAATGAATGTCAGGCAACAGACCGAGTTCAAGATCCAGGATACTTGCAGCCGCGGCGGCGCTTGCCCGCGACGCCGGTCCGGGCAGGCTTTCTCTCGATGCGGTCGCCGCTCGGGCCGGAGTATCCAAGGGCGGGCTTCTGTACCATTTTCCGAGCAAGGCCGCGCTGATGGCTGGCCTCGTGGAAGACTATATCGCCGAATTCGAAGCCAAACTCGATTCGGCGATAACAGAAGGCGACACCGAAGAGGCCTTGATGAAGGCCTATATCGCCCTGTCCCTGAAATCGCTCGACGAGAAGCAGCCTCCGGCCTCCTGGATCTTCTCCGCCATGGCCGAGGATCCGGATTTTCTCAAACCGGTCAACGAATTCCGGCGCAAACTGCTTCAAAGGCTGCTTTCGGGATCGGCGGATCGAACAAAAGCCCTCATGGCTTACCTGGCGATCGAAGGCATGCACAGCTTGAAGCTGTTCGGATCGGACCAGTTGTCGGGAGAAGACCGGGATATGATCGAGGATCATCTTCTGTCTCAGTTAAATGAACAGCCAACCTCGAGCAGGCAATAAAAAAAGTGCGCCGGAGCGCACTTGAGAAATTTGCTGAGCTGTAAAGCAGGTTTCGCCCGTAGAACCAACGTCGCCTGAATTCGTGACTGAACACAGAAGTGGTTCAGACACGCGAACAATACGGAAGCGACCGTAAACGCTTCCTTAACAAAACTGATCAAATCGTAACCAGCAAGCGGCTCTGTAAAGGTACGGTTAATTTCCTGTTTACTTTCGATTAACCATGAAACATTGGCGTTGACGCAGTGCGCCGCGTTTGGCTGCCTTGCATTTTTTACCGTCGGGTCGTCTGGCGGTGAATTGCCGCCACGGATCTGATTTTCCTTTTTCCGGAAATCGTGTATACATTCTATCTGAAACTCGCTGAGAACAGACAATAGAGGAAACCGCGAGAATGAGCCAGAACACGGCAGCCACCCACGCCGCGCGAACGGTCATAGAACTGCGTGAAAAGATCATAAGCGGTCAACTCACAGGCGGTACGCGCCTGTTCGAAGTCCCGCTTGCTGAAGAGTTGCAGATATCGCGGACGCCGCTGCGCGACGCCATGTCCAGGCTCACGGAAGAAGGTCTGCTGGAAAGGCTGAAGAATGGCGGCTTCGTCGTTCGGACTTTCACGATGGACGACGTCGTCGACGCCATCGAATTGCGTGGCGTTCTGGAAGGGACCGCGGCGCGTCTGGCGGCGGAGCGCGGTGCGGCGCCGGAACTTCTTTCGCGCATGGAAAGTCTGGTTTCCGAACTCGACAATTGCTTCGGAAAAGCCCACAATACGGTGGATTTCGAGCAATATTCCGAACTGAATGCCGAGTTCCACCAGGTTCTGGCGTCGCTGTCCGGCAGCGACATGGTCAAGCGGGAGGTGGAGCGTGTTTGTCGCCTGCCTTTCGCATCCCCGTCGGCCTTCCTGCCCGACCGGTCCGATATCGTGGCGTTCCGTCGTTCGCTGCAGGTGGCGCAGGAGCAGCATCGCGCGATCGCCGCCGCCATCGCCGCGCGCGAGGGCAGTCGCGCCGAACATCTGGCGCGCGAGCATGCGCGCACCGCAAGACGCAATCTCGATTACGTGCTCAGACAGGAAGCAAACCTCAGGGACCAGGTGCCAAGCCTGGCGATCGTCTCCAACTGACCAGTGCTGATGGCGATACCGTTTTAGACTTGCGTCCGATCCATAATTCGGGCAGTTATGTATACACGGAACTGCTATATGGGAGGATAAGATATGACTGTATCCAGTCTAGAAGACGTTCTGCGCAGAAGCGGCAACACTGTTGATCACCTGCGCAACTCGACAATCGGCATGTATGTGTACCCGGTCGTGGCGCCGGAATTTTCCAACTGGCGCGACGAGCAGCGCGCCTGGCGCGATACGGCTGTGCTGTTCGACCAGACCCACCACATGGACGAACTGATTGTCGAAGGACCGGATGCGGCTGCATTTCTGGAACATGTCGGCATCAACAGCTTCGCCAATTTCGATCTCAACCGCGCGAAGCATTTCGTCCCGGTCACGCCGGCTGGCCATGTCATTGGCGACATGATCATTTTTCGCGAGCGGGAAGACAAGTTCGTGCTCGTTGGCCGCGCGCCGACGGCGAACTGGGTCAAGTTCCAGGCGGCGATCGGCAAATGGAAGGTGCGGCTTATCCACGATCCGCGCTCCGACAGCCGGCCGGACGGCAAGGCGATCTACCGCACGCATTACCGTTTCCAGATCCAGGGCCCGGACGCCAACAAGATTTTCGACAAGATCAACGGCGGCGCCATTCCCGACGTGAAGTTCTTTCATGTCGACTGGATCAACATCGGCTCCAAGCGGGTTCAGGCTCTGCGGCATGGCATGGCCGGCGCGCCGGGTCTCGAAGTGTGGGGACCCTATGCCGACAAGCACTACATCCAGTCCACGATCCTGGAAGCCGCGCGGGACGTCGGCGTCGATCTGCGCCAGGTGGGCAGCCGCGCCTATTCGACGAACACGCTGGAATCCGGCTGGATTCCGTCGCCGTTGCCGGGCATCTACACGGGCGACGGAATGATGAAGGAATATCGTGAGTGGCTGGGCGCGGACAGCTACGAAGCGGCCGGCTCCATCGGCGGCAGCTACGTCAGCGACAATATCGAGGATTACTACGTCAATCCGTTCGAACTCGGCTACGGCTTCTATATCGGATGGAAATCCGACTTCATCGGCAAGGACGCGCTGACGAAGATGAAGGAAGGCAAGAACCGCAAGAAGGTCACCTTCGAATGGAATCGCGACGATGTGCTCAAGGTGGTTGCTTCCGGCTTTGAAGGCGGCACGCCCTACAAGTGGATCGATTTCCCGCAGCCGAACTACGCTTCGACCAGCGCCGACATGATCATGAATGGCGACCGGATGGTCGGCATGTCGATGTTCAACGGCTATTCGTTCAACGAACGCTGCGTGCTGTCGCTGGGTGTGGTCGATGACGCGGTGCAGGAAGGCGACGTGCTGACGCTCGTCTGGGGCGAACCGGAGGAAACCCAGAAAACATCCACCGAAAAGCACAAGCAAACGGAAATCCGGGTGCGCGTATCGCCGACGCCCTACGCCAGCGAAGCGCGCGATAACTACGCGGAAAGCTGGCGCACCAAGAAGTCGGCCTGATGTTCTGACAGGCGCGGGAACGCCAGGCCTCCCGCCGGCCGGAAACGGCCGGCGGCTACAATACGAGGAGGAATGCCCAGTCACGGGATGCGGGAGCGTTCTCGATTCACTTGGCGGGAAAAGTATCATCAATCAGGAGGATAGTGATGAATATCAATCGCATGTTCGGCGGCCTTTCCTCGGCCACGGTCACCGTTGCCGCCGTTGTGGGACTGTCAAGCCCGTCGTCGGCGCAAGAAACGCTCAAGCTCGCGCATTTTGTGCCGCCGGCGCATATCGTCACCCGATCCGTGGTCGAGCCGCTGGCCAATGGGCTCGAGCAGGATTCCAGCGGCGAGTTGAAGATCCAGGTCTATCCGGGCGGCGAGCTCGGAGCAGGCCCGCTTGAACAATATGTCCGCGCGCTGCAGGGAGTGGCGGATATCACCTGGGGTCTGCAGGGCTACACGTCATCCCAGTTTCCGAAAAGCATGATCGTCGAAATGCCGGGCGCAATGGACGGCATGACGGGCTACGACATGATCTGGAACGCCTATGACGAACATCTCAAGGATGAGTTCCCCGGCACCAAGCCGCTGGCTCTTTGGGCTTCCGAACCGATTATCTTCATCATGAAGGATTACGACGTTCGCACGCCCGACGACATCAAGGGACTGAAGATCAGGGTTTCCGGCTCCACCGCCGCGGCCACTGTCGAAGCGCTGGGCGCAACGCCCGTGCAGCGGCTATGACGTCACGGTCGAACGCGATATCCGGACACTGGAAAACCCCGACAAGCCCCGCAAGACATACCGCTACGAGGTGCAAGGGCCGAATGCGCTGAAGCTGCTGGAGACAGTGAACGAAGGCGGGCCACTGACGACAAAATTCTTCAATATGGGTGAAATCACGATAGCCGGATGCACGGCCCGCACCCTGTCGCACGGCATGGGCGGCGCACAGGGACTGGAGCTCTGGGGGCCGTTTGAAGAAGGCGCAGCAGTCAAGGCAGCGCTCCTGAAAGCCGGAGAGGCGTTTGGGCTGCGGCAGGTCGGTTCGCGCGCCTATTCCACGGCCGCCGCTGAATCGGGCTGGATTCCCTCTCCTCTGCCGGCGATCTTTACCGGCAAGGACATGCAGGCCTATCGCGAATGGCTGCCGGCAAACGGTTTCGAGGGCGTCTCCTCGCTCGGCGGCAGCCTGATGTCGGACAATGTCGAAGATTACTATCTGACGCCCTGGGATCTCGACTATGGCCGCGTCGTCAAGTTCGACCACGAATTCATCGGTCGCCAGGCGCTTGAAAAGATGGCGGGCGGCCCGCACCGTCGCAAGATGACGCTGGTCTGGAACCGCGACGACGTGCTGTCTGTGTTCGCCGGCATGATGGATGACGGGGATCTTCCCGCCAAAGTTATGGAAATGCCGGCCGCTCACTACGCCACGCATCCCTATGACCGTGTCCTGGACGGGGGAAAGGATGTCGGCGTCTCGATCAGTCCGGTGTTTTCGGCCAACGAACGCGCCTGGATATCCCTCGCGATCCTGGACGAGGCGGCCGCGCAACCGGGCGCAGAAGTCAGCGTGCTGTGGGGAGAACCGAACGGCGGCAGCGCCAAGCCCAACGTCGAGCCGCACCGGCAGACAACTGCGCGCGCAACCGTGCAGCCATGGCCAATTCACGAAGCCAGCCGAAAGTTCTACAGGACCCAGTCATAAACCGTTGCGCGCCCCACGGCGGCGAATGTAAGGAGAAGTCGATATGAACAAGCCCAGCGCAGACAGGAAAATCGAGGCGTCGATCGAGGTGTCGCCGAGACAAGCCGTCGAATCGGCCGATCTGCCGGGGCTCTTTCCCGCGGGCGTTCGCGTCTACATCACCGATGTCGGATCCGATCCGACCGAAACGCTTGTCGCCGCTGCGCGCCGCGTGCATGACCTCGGCTACTCCCCGGTTCCGCATTTTGCATCGCGCCGACTCACAAACCGGCAGGCGCTGGAGGATCGCATCAAGGCAATGGCCGAAATGGCCGGCGTGCAGGACGTTCTCGTCATTGGCGGCGGGCTCGAAAAGCCGGCGGGCGATTTCTCTTCGAGCATGGAAGTGCTGGAGACCGGTTATTTCGACAAATACGGCGTCACCGATATCGGCGTCGCAGGCCATCCGGAGGGAAGTCCGGATTTCTCGGAGGAAGTGGCGCTGGAAGCGCTGCGTTTGAAAAAATCCTTCGGCGAACGCACCGACGCCAAAATCCGCGTCGTCACGCAGTTCGGTTTCGACGGCGACAAATTTATCAGGTGGGCGGACAGCCTGAAGGATCACGGCGTCGATCTGCCGGTGCATCTCGGAGTCGCCGGACCCGCCAAGATCACCACCCTGATCAGATATGCGGCGATGTGCGGCGTTGGCAATTCGCTGGCCTTCTTCAAGCGAAATACGCGATCACTCACCATGCTCGCCACAAGCCACTCGCCGGAAGACGTGGTGGCGCCGATCGAAAACCACGTTTTGTCGCGTCCCGGAACGCCCATCCGGCAGATACACGTCTTTCCCTTCGGCGGCGTCAAGAAATCGTCGGAGTGGCTTGTGGATCGCGGAAGTTGGCGGCTGTCGCCGCACAAGGTCAGGAACGAAACCGCGGAAACCTGATTGTCTGGGACGAGGCCCGGACAATTGCCTGTCGCCCGCCATGGTGCGGCGTGACGGGCGACAGGACGGCGAGTTCGCAAAAACACAGATGATCAGTCGGAGATACCGACGGCCCGGTTGACATAGGCTGTGTCCTTCAACTGCCGTTTCAGGAACTCCGCAACGTCGCTGCGGGATATCGACAGGGCGAGGTTGCGTTCGCCGGCTCCAAATCCTTCCCTGTATCGCCCGGTGGCCGGATTGTCCGTAAAGGCGCTCGGGCGCACGATCGTCCAGTCAAGGCCGCTGGCCCGAACCAGTTGCTCCTGCAATTCATGATCCCGAAACACCGGGCGCAGGATCAAACCGAACATGATGCGTTTCCAGAAGAAGTTCAGATTGCCCCAGCTTTCGTGCGCGCCGAGCGTCGACTGGCAGATCAGCCGCCGCACCCCGCGCCGCTGCATCGCCTGGATGACGTTCAGCGTGCCTTGCGACCGGACAACCCCCTTGCGCGACATGCCCGACCCAAGGGTGACGACCACAGCTTCGTGACCGCTGACTGCGTTCGCCACGGCCTCCGGATCCATGACGTCTCCTGCAACACGCGTAAGGTTCGGGTTCGAATTCCTCAGCTTTTCGGGATGACGCGCAAAAGCAGTTACCTCGCACCCTCCGGCAAGCATTTTATCGACAGCAAGGCGGCCAACGGTTCCGGACGCACCGAAAATGACGACTTTCATAATAATCTCCTGACTTGACACGATGTAAAGTTGACATGTTGTCAATTAGTGATAACTTTACACCATGTCAAGCAATAAGCCCGATACTCGCACAAAAATTCTCGAATCCACCTGGAAACTGCTCGAAACCACGACCGGCGACGACGTGCGCATGTCCGACATTGCGAAAGAGGCCGGCGTCAGCCGGCAGGCGGTCTATCTGCATTTTCCGAACAGGGTCGATCTGCTGATCGCGACGACCCGCTACCTGGACGAGGTGAAGGACGTTGACGGACGCCTGGCCGCAAGCCGATCGGCGACGACAGGGCTGGCGCGGCTGGACGCCTTCATCGAGGCCTGGGGCAATTATATTCCCGAGATTTTCGGGGTCGCAGCGGCCTTGCTGGCGATGCAGGACAAGGATCCGGCGGCGAAAGAGGCCTGGAGCAACCGCATGCAGGCCGTGCGCGAGGGGTGCGAGGAAGCCGTAAAGGCGCTTGATCGAGACGGCCGACTTAGGCCCGAACTCGACGCTGACAAGGCGACTGACCTCTTATGGACCCTTCTGATGGTTCATAACTGGCGACAGCTCACCGTCGCCTGCGGCTGGACGCAGGAGGCCTATGTGGACGCCATGAAGGCGCTTGCACGCCGAATGCTGGTTTGTGAAACCTGACCTAACGCAGCTCTTCCAGATTTGAGAAAAGCTCGAGCGCTTCGGGATTTGCTAGGGCTTCCTTGTTAGGCCCGAACTCGACGCTGACAAGGCGACTGACCTCTTATGGACCCTTCTGATGGTTCATAACTGGCGACAGCTCACCGTCGCCTGCGGCTGGACGCAGGAGGCCTATGTGGACGCCATGAAGGCGCTTGCACGCCGAATGCTGGTTTGTGAAACCTGACCTAACGCAGCTCTTCCAGATTTGAGAAAAGCTCGAGCGCTTCGGGATTTGCTAGGGCTTCCTTGTTCTTGACCTCGCGTCCATGAACGACGTCGCGCACTGCAAGTTCGGTGATCTTGCCCGACTTGGTTCTCGGAATATCCTTCACCGCCAGAACGACGGCCGGGACATGCCGCGGGGACGCGCCGGTGCGAATGCGGCTCTTGATCC
This sequence comes from Hoeflea sp. CAU 1731, assembly GCF_039888615.1. NCBI lineage: Bacteria > Pseudomonadati > Pseudomonadota > Alphaproteobacteria > Hyphomicrobiales > Rhizobiaceae > Hoeflea > Hoeflea sp. CAU 1731. Next base: position 115,842 of record NZ_JBDQQS010000010.1, read on the forward strand.
TCTTCACAAGATCCTCATCCAGTTCGACGCCGTCGGACAGGCGCACGAAGAGGATGACCCGCACATCGTCGTCCCAGTCCTGGCCGATGCATATGGCCTCGACGACCTCGTCCATCTGTTCGACTTGATTATAGATTTCGGCAGTGCCGATGCGCACGCCACCAGGATTGAGCGTGGCGTCCGAGCGCCCGTGTATGATCATTCCGCCATGCCCGGTCCACTCGGCGAAATCGCCGTGGCACCATATATTGTCGAAACGATCGAAATAGGCCGAGTGGTATTTGCTTCCGTCCTCGTCGTTCCAGAATCCGACCGGCATGCAGGGGAAAGGCCGCGTACACACGAGTTCGCCCTTCTCGAGACGCACCGGTTCGCCAGCCTCGTTCCATACATCGACCGCCATGCCGAGACCGGCGCCCTGGATTTCGCCTGACCAGACAGGCCTCACGGGAACGCCAAGCACGAAGCAGGAAACAATATCCGTGCCGCCCGAAATCGAGGCGAGATGGACGTCGTCCTTGATTCCTTCATAGACAAAGTTGAAGCCCTCCGGGGAAAGCGGCGACCCCGTGGACGTCATCATTCGCATGGTTGAAAGATCATGCGAGGTCTTGGGCGTGAGCCCGGCCTTGCGGACCGCATCGATGAACTTCGCCGAAGTGCCGAAAATCGCGAATTTCTCTTCCGCGGCGTAGTCGAACAGGATGTTTCCGTCCGGATAGAACGGCGAACCGTCATAGAGACACAGCACGGCCTTCGAGGCGAGGCCCGACACCAGCCAGTTCCACATCATCCAGCCACAGGTCGTGAAATAGAACAGCCGCTCGTCGGGCCGCAGGCTGCAATGCAACTGCTGCTCTTTCAGATGCTGCAGCAGCGTGCCGCCTGCCGAATGGACGATACATTTCGGGATTCCCGTGGTGCCAGAGGAAAACAGGATGTAGAGCGGATGATTGAACGGTAGCCGCGTGAAGGCGACGTCGCGGCTCTGGAACGGCCCGATAAAATCCGACAGCGTCGCTGCATTGTCGAGCGCGCCGGCGAGTTCGGCAGCGTCGCCGGCATAGGGAATGACGACGGTCTTCAAAGGCTTCAACGCCTTTTCGACCGTCTTCAGCTTTTCCGAAACATCCTGCTTCTTGCCATTGTACCAGTAGCCGTCACAGGAAATGAACAGTTTCGGTTCGATCTGGCCGAAACGGTCAAGCACGCCCTTGTCGCCGAAATCCGGAGAACACGATGACCAGATGGCGCCGATGGACGCCGTGGCGAGCATCGCCGCGATCGTTTCCGGCATGTTCGGCATCATGGCGGCGACGCGATCGCCCTGCCCAACGCCCAGATCCCGCATCGCCTGTTGCAGCCGCGAGACGAGACTGCGCAACTCGTCCCAACTCATTCGCGAGCGGACCTTTTCCTCTCCCCGAAAGATGATGGCGTCGCCGTCGCCGCTGCCCGACAGAAGGTTTTCGGCAAAGTTCAGCTGGGCGTCGGGAAAGAACGCCGCGCCCGGCATGGCGTCGCCGTCGACGAGAAACCGCTCGCCCTTCTCGCCCACCACGCCACAGAAATCCCAGACGCACGACCAGAAAGCTTCGCGATCATTCACGGACCAGTCGTACAGCGCGTCGTAATCGGAGAGTTCCTGACCGGTAGCCTTTGCACAATGACGCGCAAATGTGGTGACCGTTGCGTTTTCAATCGCTTTGCTTGACGGCGCCCACAATGGTTTTTGATCGGTCATCTACCCCTCCGATAGTGAAAACGGACTGTTACGAAAATGTTGCTTACTCCAGCGATGGGCTACAGATCAATTTGCTGCAGCCATAATTTCACGCAAAAGCCGGTCGGTCTGTCGAAATATCTCTGGTAACCGGTCTCGCGGATTCGGATCGCAAAACCGCCACATGAGTGATTATTCAGTGTTTGCAATTCCTTGCAGCAGGCTTTACCCCTGATTTCATTCATGAATGGAGGAGTTCGTCGAGTTGGAACAAACCGGTTCACGTCGTACTGGTTGGATTCGCTGGATCGTTGCGGCAATTATCATTGCGGTGATCGTGGCGGTCGTCAGCGGCATCGCGCTGCCGTACGCCATCTCGACGGATCTCGTAAAGGACAGGCTGGAAAGAGAGATTTCCGAATGGACCGGCCATCAGGTCGAACTCATCGACAGGCCGGAGATCGGTTTCTGGCCCGTTCCCCATATCGACCTGAACCGGGTCAGCATCACATCGCAACTGACGAATGACGCAGAGCCGATTCTCTACGCCGACGAGATAAAGGCGGATTTCAGCATCCTGTCGGCTCTGACCGGCGATCCGAGCTTTTCGAACTTTATTATGGTGCGGCCGATCATGCGGGTCGAGCGACTGCCCGACGGGCGAACGCCGTGGTACAGCAGCTCCGGGCGCATATCGGAAGCCGTCGCCGCAACGATCGCCAAAAGCGAGGCGGCGAACGGCGTAGATGCTGCAAAAGCCATGCCCGTTCCCGACTACCGGCTCGGCGACGTCACGATCCAGGACGGAACCCTGTCTTGGACAAACAGTCCGGCTGGCGTCGAGGAAAGGGTAACCGCGATCAACGGAACGATCAGCTGGCCTCGGCTCAACAGCCAGTTGCGCGGCAGCGTCAAAGGCATCATCCGCGGCGAGGCGATTGCTTTGACCGTCGTATCCGACAAGCCGCTGGCGCTGCTGTCGAGACAGACGGCGCCGATCGATCTGCAGATGGTTTCGACGCCTCTGACATTTTCATTCGACGGCTCGGCCAACCTTTCGGACAAGCCGTTTTTCGGCGGCAAGCTCAACATGCAGAGCACGTCCATGCGGCTGCTTCTGGAATGGGCCGGCACGAAGATCAAACCCGGAGAGGCGCTGGGCGCTGTTTCTTTGGACGCTGAAGTCCAGATACAGCGCGGCCGGTCCATCCTCGACAAGCTGATACTGGAACTGGAAGGCAATCGCGGCATCGGCGTGCTGGATATCGAATATTCCGACGAACAGAAACCAGGCGTATCAGGCACTCTGGCCTTCAGCACGCTCGACATCATGTCCTTCCTGCGCGCGTTCACGCCATTGCCTCAGTCCGGCGACGACATTTCAAGCACAATCGACACGTCGTTCCTTCATCAGCTTTCCCTCGATCTGCGCCTTTCAGCCCAATCCGCGACCCTTGGACCTCTCAATCTCACCAACGTCGCCGCCGCCGGACGCATCGCCGACGGCCGCGCCACATTCGACGTCGGCGATGCGACGGCCTATGGCGGCCGCCTGCTTGGCCGCATCATGCTCGCGGAAAAAGGCATCGAAGGCGGCGGCGGGATCAAGTTTTCAGGCCGCGACATCAATCTCGAACAGGCGCTCAACGCCTTGAACTATGGCGGCCCCATTTTGCAGGGGCAGGCTTCTTTCGACATCAACCTCGCCTCCCGCTATCCAGCCTGGGCGACGGCGGCCACAGATCTTGACGGCAAATTCAAGCTTTCGATCGTCAACGGCGCCATTCCCGCCTTCAATCTGGAAGAATTCAAGAAGCGCGCCACCAGCGAGCAGTTTTTCGACATCAGCACGGTGGCTGACGGATCGTTGGCCTTTCAAACGGCCGAGATCGATGTTGATCTTTCCAACGGGCAGGCTCTCGTAAAAACCGGCGAGATCGTCTCCGCCAACGCCACGCTCGAACTGACCGGCGTTATTCCCTATGCGCGCGGCGGCCTGGCGCTGGTCGGCACGTTGATCGAAGGCCCGCCTGCGTCAGAGAACACCGAAGCAGGCGATCCACCGGCCGAGACCCGTTTCTTCGTTGGCGGATCCTGGCCACGACCGGTGATATCTCCGATCTTTCTGCCTTAGCGCCGCAACACCCTACTGGTAGTCGAAGGCGCTGAGCCCTGTGACCATCTCGTCCAGCCCCGAAGGGCGCGTCAGCGGCGGTTCGGCGCGCGCAGGACAGGCCTGGCGTTCGCACAGCCTGCATGAAGGTCCGATCGGCATCGGAGGCAGACCGGGAGCGGACGCCGCAGCGCCGTAGACGACATCGTCCTTGAACCCGATATCGCAGCCGATCATCAATGCGGTTCGGCGCACACGTTCGTTGAATGCGCCCCGCGGACCTTCCAGCGTTCTCGAAACTGTGAGGAACTCCGCGCCGTCCGGCATCTCGACAGCCTCAACGAAAACCTGGCCGGGCTGGCTAAAGGCTGCGTGGATATTGAGCTTCGGACATGCGCCGCCGAATCGGGAATGTGGAAACCCCCGCGCGCCGGCGCGCCGGAACCGGTTTCCGGCATTGTCAATTTCCAGCATGAAAAACGGGATGGCTGCGGCGCCGGGGCGCTGCAGCATCGTCAGGCGGTTCGCCGCCTGCTCCCAGGAAACACGGAAGCGCGAACACAGCACATCGATGTCATAGCGCGCGCGAACGGCCGCTGACTGGAATGCGTTGTAAGGCATCAGTAAGGCATGCGCCGCATAACGCGCGATCTCGAAGCGCCCGAGGCGACGCGCCTCGTCCGTAGCGAAACCGAAATCATCGAGTTCCTTCTGTACGATTTCCCGCAACGCAAGCTGGCTTGCTTCGACCGCCATTTCGCGAAGCTGATCCGAGGGAGACAGCCGCTCGGACAGGAAAAGCCGCATGGAATGCCGGTCGAACCGCCTTCGCCAGTTGGGCATGGTATGAACAGGCAGAAGCCGGACGACAATGCCGTGTTCGCGCTTCAGCCACTCTTTCAGCGACGACCCAGGATCGTCGCCGGAAACATTGTCAGCCGCAAAGGACTCCGCCGCGACTTCGATCTTCTCGAAATAGTTGGGTCGACCCTCGAATGCTTCGCGCACCTCGTCCACAGGCAGCCTGGCGCTTGAAACGGATGTGGAGCGCCCCTCGCTCGCCAAAAGATCCGACAGATCCGAAAGTCGCGACTGCGATTCCTTGTAGGCGCGATAAAGCTTTATGAAACCCGACGCCGCGTTGGGCGCGGCGTCTGCGACTTCGATCAGTTCCTGGTCACCCGGCAGTTCATCGGCGAGCATGGGATCGGTAAAGACCTCCTTCAGCGCCGTGACGGTCACCGTCGCTTCTCCCTGCAGCTCTTCCAGATCGAGCTTGTAGACGGAAGACAATTTGATCAGCAGTTGAACGGTCAGCGGCCGCTGATTGCGCTCAATCAGGTTGAGGTAGGACGGGGAAATTCCGAGTTCCTCGGCCATGGCCGTCTGGGTAAGGCCGAGTTCGTTGCGCACGCGACGCAGCCGTGGCCCGGCGAATATCTTCTGTTCTGCCAATTTTACACCTTTTTACAAGATTTGACAGTTCTGACTCCCGGTATCGCTATTACAATTTTTACAAATTTACAATCGCACTTTGTCAAAATATCAACACTGTGACCCGATTTTCATCCACGTTTCCGGGTATTTTCTAGCTTTTTGTGCGTTGCGATGTAAATCCAGTCACATCGAAATTGATCATTGGTCACTCCCGACCTGATGATGCAAAGAAGCAGCGGAGCAAGCTATGACTGATTTTTACAACTTGGTTCCTTCAGCGCCTGAAGGCCGTTTCGACGGCATCGAACGTCCGTACTCCGTCGCCGATGTGCAGCGGCTGCGCGGTTCGGTCCAGATCAAGTATTCCCTGGCCGAGATGGGCGCAAACCGCCTTTGGCGGCTCATTCAAGACGAAGACTTCGTCAATGCGCTGGGCGCTCTCTCCGGCAACCAGGCCATGCAGATGGTCCGCGCCGGCCTGAAGGCCATCTATCTCTCCGGCTGGCAGGTCGCCGCCGACGCCAACACCGCGTCCGCCATGTACCCCGACCAGTCGCTCTACCCGGCCAACGCCGGTCCGGAACTGGCCAAGCGCATCAACCGCACCCTGCAGCGGGCCGACCAGATCGAAACGTCCGAAGGCAACGGCCTTTCGGTCGACACCTGGTTCGCACCGATCGTCGCTGACGCGGAAGCCGGCTTCGGCGGCCCCCTGAACAGCTTCGAACTGATGAAGGCTTACATTGAAGCAGGCGCCGCCGGCGTTCACTACGAAGACCAGCTCGCCTCGGAAAAGAAGTGCGGCCATCTCGGCGGCAAGGTTCTGATCCCGACCGCAGCCCACATTCGCAATCTCGACGCAGCCCGTCTGGCGGCCGACGTCATGGGAACGCCGACGCTGGTGATCGCCCGCACCGACGCAGAAGCCGCGAAGTTGCTGACATCGGACATCGACGAGCGCGACCAGCCATTCGTGGACTACGACGCCGGCCGCACCGCTGAAGGCTTCTACACGGTCAAAAACGGCCTCGATTCCTGCATCGCGCGCGCCATCGCCTATGCCGAGCACGCCGACCTGATCTGGTGCGAGACCTCCAAGCCGGACCTGGAGCAGGCAAAGCGCTTCGCCGAAGGCGTTCACAAAGTCCATCCGGGCAAGATGCTGGCCTATAACTGCTCGCCTTCGTTCAATTGGAAGAAAAATCTGGACGACGCGACGATCGCCAGGTTCCAGCGCGAACTCGGCGCCATGGGCTACAAGTTCCAGTTCATCACGCTCGCCGGTTTCCACCAGCTCAACTACGGCATGTTCGAACTGGCGCGCGGCTACAAGGATCGTCAGATGGCCGCTTACTCGGAGCTGCAGGAAGCGGAATTCGCCGGCGAAGCCAATGGCTACACGGCGACCAAGCACCAGCGCGAAGTCGGCACCGGCTACTTCGACGCCGTCTCGATGGCCATCACCGGCGGACAGTCCTCGACCACAGCCATGGGCGAATCGACTGAAACCGTACAGTTCCGGCCGGCCGCCGAATAAATCCCCGGAGGGCGCGACAGGCGCCCTTCTTCACCCCGACGGAACATCCGTCATCTGCATACGCCAGAAAAGGAGTACCGAAATGGCACCGCAGACACGCGTCAAGGAACGGGCAGAAGAACAGTCTTCCGCCATGAGCGCAGATCAGCAGACCCTGATCCGCATGGTCGCCAATGACCTGCACAGGCTCAACCAGTCCGTGATGAAAGCCGTGGATGCCGGCGTATCGGTCGAACTCGTCCGCTCCGCCCGACATCATGGCGGCGACGGCAACTGGGGCGACCTGCTTATTCCGGTGATCGTCACGCAGGGCAAATAATCTGGGAGGGCAGCTTCGCAATTCGCGAACTGCTGAAAAGGCCGCCGAATGAGGGAAGCTATTCGCACCCCCCTCTCCTCGGCGGCCTTTTCGTGTTATCAGATTCCTGAACCGTTTCGGCAGAGGAAAGCGATACCGTCGAGGACCCCATGCGGCATGAGGACAAGAAGAACATTTCCAACGAGCAGATTCTGCCCGACAATTCGGAGGACCCTCTCCACTCACGCTCACTGAGACCCAAAAAGAGCCGGAGCAAACCAGGCTATCTGGACAATGTGCGCGGCGTGAAGAGCTGGAAGCAGGTTCGGGAATGGCTCAATTGGCGCGGAATAGAAGATATCGAATGCATCACGCCCGATCTCGCCGGCATACCGCGCGGCAAGATGATGCCGTCCTCCAAATTCACCTCCAATACGTCGCTGTCGCTGCCATCCGCGCTCTACCGGCAGACGATTTCCGGCGAGTATCCTGAGGAAACCGGCAATTTCCGCTACGATCCGCGCGACGGCGACCTGAAGCTCGTCCCCGATCTCTCAACCCTGTCCGTCGTCCCCTGGGAAACGGACCCGACCGCGCAAGTGATCTGCGACATCGTCGACACCACCGGCAAGGCCGTGGAGTATACGCCGCGCAACGTGCTCAAGCGCGTGCTGCGCCTCTACAACGATCAGGGCTGGAAGCCTGTCGTCGCGCCCGAGATAGAATTCTATCTCATCGCGCTCGACAACGACCCGGACAATCCGCTTCAGCCGCCTGTCGGACGGTCCGGCCGAACAATTGCCGGCGGTCAGGCCTATTCCATCGCCGGCGTCAACGAGTTCGACGAACTCATCGACGACATCTATCATTTTTCGGAAGCCCAGGGCCTCGAAATCGATACGCTCATACACGAGGAAGGCCCGGCCCAGCTCGAGATCAACCTGCGCCATGGCGATCCGGTGGAGCTCGCCGACCAGGTGTTCATGTTCAAGCGGACGCTGCGCGAAGCGGCCCTCAAGCACGGCATATACGCAACCTTCATGGCCAAGCCGATGCAGGGCCAGGCCGGCTCTGCGATGCATATTCACCAATCGATCATCGACGCAAAGAGCGGCGCGAATATTTTCTGCAACCCGGACGGCTCCGCGTCACCGCACTTTTTCTCGTTCATCGGCGGCATGCAGTACTTCATCCCGAAGGCGCTGGTGATGATGGCGCCCTACGTCAATTCCTACCGCCGGCTCACTCCCGAGATGGCCTGCCCGGTCAACACCGCATGGGGATACGACAACCGCACCACCGCCTTCCGGATTCCGAACTCCGAACCGGCGGCGCGGCGCGTCGAAAACCGCCTGCCATCCTCGGACGCCAATCCGTATCTGGCGCTCGCCGCATCGCTTGCCTGCGGATATCTCGGTATGATGCAGGAACTGGAGCCCAGCAAGCCGACGTCGCACACCGCCAATGAGGGAACGACGGTCGATCTGCCGAGAGGACTTCTAGAGGCCGTCGCCTTGCTGGAAAGCGAACCCGCCTTCGCCGAGGTCCTGGGCGCGGAGTTCATCGGCAACTATGCCGGAGTCAAGCGCGGCGAATTCGAAACGTTCATGCAGGTCATCAGCCCGTGGGAGCGGCAATATTTGCTGCTCAACGCCTGATATGGCGACCCTGGAAGCGAGGCGCTGACACAGAGAGTTCACAAATTCGAACTGGTCTTTTTAAATCGATTAGAATAAAGCTCCGTAGATATCCCACGAACAGCCGGAATTCGTCATGAGCAGCCAGACTATCCCCGTTGATCCCTTTGACTACGTCGTGTTTGGCGGCACGGGCGACCTGGCCGAGAGAAAACTGTTGCCGGCGCTCTATCATCGCCAGATCGCCGGTCAGTTGACCGAGCCGACCCGGATCATCGGGGCGTCGCGATCGGAAATGGACACCGAGGCCTACCGCAACTTCGCCAGCGAAGCGCTGGCGAAACACCTCAAGCCCGGCGAGTTTGACGACAAGGCGGTCGGCGACTTCCTGAAACGGCTGCAATATGTTTCGGTCGACGCGAACACCGACCGGGGCTGGGACGAACTCGGCAAAGTGCTCGAAGGCGGTGAAAACTGCATTCGCGCCTTTTATCTCGCCGTCGCGCCGTCACTCTTTGGCGATATCTGCGAACAGATCGCAAAGCATGCGCTGGTCAATGCGCAGACCCGCGTGGTGGTGGAAAAACCGATCGGCCGCGACCTGGCGTCGGCGCATGACCTCAACGACACGATCGGCCGGGTTTTCAACGAAGAACAGATTTTCCGCATCGACCATTATCTGGGCAAGGAAACAGTTCAGAACCTCATGGCCTTGCGTTTCGCCAACGCGCTCTACGAACCTTTGTGGAACTCCGCGCATATCGACCATGTGCAGATCACCGTCGCCGAGGAAGTCGGCCTAGAAGGACGCGCGGGCTATTACGACAAGGCGGGCGCCTTGCGCGACATGGTGCAGAACCACATGATGCAACTGCTTTGCCTCGTCGCCATGGAAGCGCCGCCTTCGATGGACGCGGAGGCCGTGCGGGACGAGAAACTAAAGGTTCTGAGAGCGTTGAGCCCGATCGATCAGAACAACGCCGAGAAACTGACAGTGCGCGGCCAGTACCGGGCGGGCGCTTCGGCCGGCGGCGCCGTCAAGGGCTATCTGGACGAACTCGGGGACAAGACCTCGAACACGGAGACATTCGTCGCGATCAAGGCCGAGATCCTGAACTGGCGCTGGGCCGGCGTGCCTTTCTATCTCAGAACCGGCAAGCGCATGGGCCAGCGTGTTTCCGAAATCGTCATCGCTTTCAAACCGATACCGCATTCCATCTTCGACCAGAGCGCCGGCAGGGTGATCGCCAACCAGTTGGTCATCCGGCTGCAGCCGGACGAAGGCGTGCGGCAATGGATCATGATCAAGGATCCCGGACCCGGCGGCATGCGGTTGCGCCACGTGCCGCTGGATATGAGCTTCGCCGAGGCCTTCGGCGTCCGCAATCCGGACGCCTATGAGCGCCTGCTCATGGATGTCGTGCGCTGCAACCAGACCCTGTTCATGCGCCGTGACGAGGTCGAGGCAGCCTGGCGCTGGATCGGTCCGATATTGAAGGCCTGGGAGGAAACCGCCCAGTCGAGCCACAGCTATACGGCGGGCACCTCGGGCCCGACGCAATCCATCGCCCTGATAGAAAGAGACGGCCGCACCTGGCATGAGAGCAACTGACGTCTGAATGCAATGAACCAGCCAGAATCGCACGAATTCGCAGATCGGGAGGCCCTTGCGCAGGCGCTGTCCTACCGCATCGCGACGGCGCTGTCGGACGCCATTGAACTCAGAGGCCGGGCGTTGCTTGCGGTTTCCGGCGGCTCGACGCCGCGCGAGCTGTTCAAGGCGCTGAGTGTCAAGGAAATCGACTGGAGCAAGATCACCGTGACGCTTGTCGACGAACGCTTTGTTCCGCCCTCACACGAGCGGTCCAATCACCGGCTGGTAGCGGCTTGCCTGCTGCAGAACGCCGCAGCATCGGCGCGCTTCATTCCACTCTACAACAATGCGGAGACGCCAACAGAAGCCGCAAAGGAAGCAGCCAGGCAGTTGGAACAGGCGGGCGACGCCATCGATGTCGCGATACTCGGGATGGGCGCCGATGGACACACGGCGTCATGGTTTCCCGGCAATGAAGGTCTGCCCGAATTGACGTCGCCGACCCAGGAAAAACTGGTCATGGCGGCCGAGGGCACAGGCGTGCCCGAGCCGCGACTGACGATGACGCTGCCCCGGATCGCCGGAGCGCGTCTGCTGGTGCTGCATATCGAAGGCGCAGACAAAAAAGAGACGCTCGACCAGGCGCTTGCAGGCGAAGCGGTGGAAGAGATGCCGATCCGCGCCATATTCAAATCAGACGCGCCTTCAGTCCAGCTTTACTGGGCGCCATAGGCCGCGACCACAATTCTAACCGCCAACCTGGCAGGACAGAAATGGCTGCACGAAAAGACATAATCCGCATCACCGAACGAATCGTCGAACGCTCGCGCGCCAGTCGCGAAATCTATCTAGAACGCATTGAAAAAGCCGGCCGCGCAGGACCGCACCGCTCCGAGCTGTCCTGTGGCAACCTCGCCCATGGATTTGCTGCCTGCGGCGTGTCGGACAAGGACACCCTTTCTGGGGACGCCGTGCCGAATCTCGGTATCATCACCGCCTACAACGACATGCTGTCGGCCCATCAGCCCTTCGAAACCTTTCCGGAACTCATCAGGGCGGCGGCGCGGGAAACCGGCGGCGTCGCACAGGTCGCCGGCGGCGTGCCCGCCATGTGCGACGGGGTTACCCAAGGCCAGCCGGGTATGGATCTGTCGCTGTTTTCGCGCGACGTGATCGCCATGTCAGCGGCGGTTGGACTGTCGCATAACATGTTCGACGCGACCGCGTTTCTCGGCGTCTGCGACAAGATCGTTCCGGGTCTGGTCATCGCGGCCCTGACCTTCGGTCACCTTCCGGCCGTCTTCATTCCGGCGGGACCGATGACATCCGGCCTTCCCAACGAAGAGAAAGTTCGCATTCGCCAACTCTATGCCGAAGGCAAGGTGGGTCGCGCGGAACTGCTGGAATGCGAGTCGCAATCCTATCACGGCCCGGGAACCTGCACTTTCTACGGCACCGCCAATTCCAACCAGATGCTGATGGAGATCATGGGTTTTCACCTGCCCGGCGCCTCCTTCATCAATCCCGGCACGCCGCTGCGGGACGCCCTGACGAAAGAAGCCGCAAAAAGGGCGCTGGCGATCACTGCGCTCGGCAACGAATACACGCCGGCGGGCGTCATGTTCGACGAACGCAGCGTGGTCAACGGCCTCGTCGGCTTGCACGCGACTGGCGGATCCACCAATCACACGCTGCATCTGATCGCCATGGCGCGCGCGGCGGGCATTCACCTGAGCTGGGAAGACATTTCCGACCTGTCGGATATCGTTCCGCTGCTTGCGCGCGTCTATCCCAATGGTCCGGCCGATGTGAATCATTTCCACGCCGCTGGCGGTATGGGGTTCCTCATCGGACAGTTGCTGGAAGGCGGACTGCTGCACGACGACGTCAGAACCGTCTGGGGAGAGGGCATGGCGGCCTATGCGAGCGAACCAAGGCTTGCAGAAGACGGCGCTGTGCGGCGCGAACCGGCCGCCGCGAAAAGCGGCGACGACAAGGTGCTCTCGACAATCGACAAGCCGTTTCAGCCGAATGGGGGCCTGAAAATGCTCAGCGGCAATCTCGGCAAGTCCGTCATCAAGATTTCCGCCGTGAAGCCCGAACGCCGGGTGATCGAGGCGCCGGCGAAAATCTTCGACAGCCAGAAGGAACTGCAGGACGCCTTCAAGGCTGGGGAACTGGATTGCGATTTCATCGCCGTGGTGCGTTTCCAGGGCCCGAAGGCCATGGGCATGCCCGAACTGCACAAGCTGACGCCGCCGCTCGGCGTGCTGCAGGATCGCGGCCACAAGGTAGCGCTCGTCACCGACGGACGCATGTCCGGCGCCTCCGGCAAGGTTCCGGCGGCGATCCACCTGACGCCGGAAGCTGTCGACGGAGGCCCGATCGCCAGGATCCGCGAGGGCGACATCATCCGGCTCGACGCAACCGCGGGCACGCTCGAAGTGCTTGTCGATCATGCGGAGTTCGGCAAGCGCGCACCCGAGACCGCCGATCTGACGGAAAGCAGCTATGGCATGGGCCGGGAACTGTTCGCCAATCTCAGGGCCGTCGCAGGTCCGGCCGACCAGGGCGCCAGCGTTCTATACTGAGTATCAGAACTTCGGCGGCGTGCGTCCGGCCGCACGGTAGGCTGAAACGACGGTGTTTGCCATCAGCATGGCGATCGTCATCGGCCCGACCCCACCCGGCACTGGCGTAATCGCGCCGGCGACTTCCGAACATTCCCCATAGGCGACGTCGCCGACGAGGCGCGTCTTGCCTTCGCCGCGCTCGGGCGCCGGTATACGATTGATGCCGACGTCGATGATTGTTGCGCCAGGCTTGATCCAGTCCTTCTTCACCATTTCGGGCCGGCCAACGGCGGCGACCACAATATCGGCGTTGCGGCAGGCCGCCGGCAGATCCGGCGTACGGCTGTGACCGATGGTGACCGTCGCATTGGCGGCGAGGAGCAGGCTCGCCATGGGCTTGCCGACGATGTTGGACCGGCCGATGACGATGGCGTTGAGACCGGACAGATCCCCGCCCCGCACGCGCTCGATCAACAGCATGGAGCCGGCCGGCGTACAGGACACAAAAGCCTCATCAATATCTCCGACAGTCAATTTGCCCGTATTGATGACGTGAAAGCCGTCGACATCCTTGTCGGGACTGATTTTCTGAATCACCAGGCTTTCGTCGATATGCGACGGAAGAGGAAGCTGAACCAGAATGCCGTGGATCGACGGATCGTTGTTGAGATCCTCGACGAGCCTGAGCAGGTCAGCTTCGCTGGTCGATTCCGGCAGCGTGTGTTCCACCGAATGAAAGCCGCACTCGCGCGCCTTGCGCCCCTTGGAGGCGACATAGACCTGGCTCGCCGGATCCTCGCCGACAATCACCACCGCTATGCCCGGCGTCACGCCGGTCTCCGTCTGCAACGTCTGCGATGCGTTCTTGACCGTTTCGATCACTTCCGCCGCGACCGCCTTGCCCTCTATTACCGTGGCCATTCTGCTCTCCCCTTGCAACTTGCTGTGGCGCGCCTGTCGCTTACGTCGCTGACGCGGCAAGCGCAAGCCGTCACGCCGCTGCAGTGTGCAGATTTACTACCGGAAAAATGGTCGGGAAACGGCGTTTCATGCACGATTTCACACCTTCCCGACTTCTAAACAGTCGACCGCCGGCTATAGAGTGCTCCAATGCGGTCTTCCCCTTCCTGTCTCTTTGATCCCATCACACTGCCTTGCGGACGCGTTCTCAAGAACCGGTTGGCGAAATCCGCCATGTCCGATTCGCTCGGCGACGGGCGCGGCGACCCCACGCCTCAACAAATCCGACTCTACGAAAAATGGGCTGAAGGCGGACTTGGCCTTTCGATTGCCGGCGAGGTCCAGATCAATCCGTATTTTGCCGAGAAGCCGGGCAATCTTGTGCTCAACGCGGCATCAAACAGCCGGCTTTTTCGAAAACTGGCGCTAAGGGCGCAGCCGCGCGACGCGCAATTGTGGCTGCAGCTCGGTCATGCCGGCGCATTGGCCTTTCCCCCGACCAGCCGACCGGCTGGACCGAGCGCTCTCGACCTGCCCGGACTGGTCTGCGACGAGATGGCCGTTGCGGCGATCAGGCGACTTCCGGAAGAATTTGCGCAGGCTGCCGCGCTTGCGAAATCGTTCGGATTCGGCGGCGTGCAGATCCACGCCGCGCACGGGTTTCTGCTTAGCCAGTTCCTCTCACCTCTCTTCAACCGCCGCGGCGACGCATTCGGCGGATCGGTCAGCGCCAGAAGCCGCATCCTTGTCGATATCATTGAAAACACGCGAGATGCGGTCGGACCGGATTTTCCTTTGGCGGTCAAGCTCAACGCCACTGACGGGCTGGAAGGGGGCCTTACGGAAGCAGAGTCGCTGGATGTCTTAAAACGCCTCGGATCCACATCTCTGGATTTGATCGATATCAGCGGAGGCGCCTATTTTCCCGGCGCGAAAGCCAGCTCCGACAGCGCTGGATCCGGCCCCTATTTTGTCGATTTTGCAAGACAGGCGCGAAAATTGACGGACAAGCCGCGGATGGCGACCGGCGGGTTCAAGACAAGACAGCAGGCGATCGACGCCGTGGAATCCGGCGCGGTTGATCTTGTCGGGATGGCGCGCGGTTTCGCGCTGACGCCCGATCTTGCAGATCGCTGGAAGACACCGGAACCGGTCGACCCGCAATTTCCGAGATTCGGAAAGACAGGTCCCGGCGAAATCACGTCCTGGTATACGATGCGTCTCTCGGCATTGTCTGAAGACAAACAGGCCGCGCCGGACATCGACCCCGCCGAGGCGATGCGTCTCTATGAAGCCCGTGACAGAGCGCGCGTCGCGACCTGGCTACACGCTTTTCCGCTGCCCTGAAGATGACTGCTCGTCCCGCCGCGCGCGCGTTGCGTCGTCCACCAGTGCGCGGATCTGTTTCAGAAGCGGATGGCGATCGGTCGCAGACAGCCCGTAGGTCAGATTGAACTCATAGTCGAAATCAGGCGGATTTTTTCCGACCACATGCTGAAGCATGGTCTCCAGCTTGTCGAAGCCCTTGGCCATAATCGCCTCCGGCGTTGACGCGGCGTTGTATTCATCCCAGAGCGCGATGATTTCCGCTTTCAAATCTTCCGGCAATGGCGAACACAACACGACGAGGTCGCGCCGTTCGCGCGCCGCCCGATCGTCGTCTTCGCGCTGATGGATCGCCGGCACGTCGCCGGAAATCGCCTCGCCGAGATCGTGAACGATGCAGAGCTTGATCAACCGATGCAGATCGACGTCCTGCAGTTCGTTCTCGAACAGCAAGACGAGAAGGCACAGGCGCCAGCTGTGCTCGGCCGTGCTCTCGGCGCGTCCGCCGGATGTCACGCCGCTGCGCAGCGTGTCCTTCAGCCGTTCCGCCTGATGGAGGAAATCGATAATCCCCCTGATGCGCGCAGTATCCATTTCCGTCATGTCGCAGTCATATTAACGCCGGCGGCGCCCCAGCGCGACAGGCGGAATAAATTATGCGTCGAGAGTGCTCGGACCATCGCGCACCAGGCGCGCAAAACTGCCGTCGGACAGCGCAATGCGGGTCCAGCGAATTCTTCCCGCCCGGATGATCAGTTCCGGATGCTCGATCCGTTCGGTCGCGAATTCGACATCGTCGGCGATCAGTTCGTCCCACCCGTCTTCGCCCAGTCTTTGCTCCGCCGTGACAATGCCTTTCGACGCGTAGCGCCACAGCGACTTGCCGAGAAATCCGGCGACGCTGTCTCGCCAGTCCTCGGCGCGCGACGGAGACGCGGCAAGCAGACGATGACTTACATCGCAGACCAGATGCACTCGCTCGGCGCTGGTCGACACCAGTTCCAGAAGCGCGCTGTCCGCCGCCGACGCCGGGCGCGCTGTCAACAGATCGACAATGCGGCCGATATGGCGCTTCTCGGGAAGCAATGCGCCGCTCTCCCAACGGGAGATCGTTGTCTGTGAAACGCCGATATCGGCGGCCAGGGCCGATTGCTTGACCTTGTTGAGCACGCGCCAGCGGCGAAGTGATCCGCCGATCCGTCCGGCGCGAAGAGGTGGTATTGGTGACATGCGGCCGAGTATAGTGCAGGGCGCGCCAATGTCGAAGAAATTGGCGTCTTCGCGATTGACAATTTCTCATATAGGAGAAATATTCCCTTATATGAGTAAAAACATTGATGACACTTCCACCGACCTTCGGATCGCGCAACGGCTGAAAGGGCTAAGGACCGAGAAAGGCTGGTCGCTGGACGAACTCGCCTCGCGCAGCGGCGTCAGTCGCGCCACGCTTTCAAGACTTGAAAAGGCGGAGGTCAGTCCGACAACCAGTGCGCTTGGTCGCCTGTGTTCCGCCTTCGGCATCACCATGTCGCGCCTGATGCTTATGATTGAGGATGACTTTGCGGCCATCATTTCGCGATCGGACCAGCCAGTCTGGCGCGATCCGGAAATCGGATTTCGCAGACGATCCGTGTCGCCGCCGGCAGGCGCGCTGGCGGGCGAGGTGCTGGAATGCGAAATCAAAGCCGGCGCGCGCATCGAGTACGACGCGCCGCCCCGCCCTGGCCTCGAACACCACCTTGTGATGCTGGAAGGCAAACTGAAGGTCGCCGTCGCAGGAATCCGTCATCATCTGGTTTCCGGCGATTGCCTGCGATTCCAGCTTTCCGGGCCGAACGCCTTCGAGACGCCGGAGGATCAGGGCGCGAAGTATCTTCTTTTCATCGTGTGAGAGCCATGACCACGCAAACCGCTGCAATAATCAGAATGACCGTCGACGATTTCGAGAAGCATATCGACGATTTCGCAACCGTCCTGCACGCCTGCGTCCACGCCGGCGCCAACGTCAACTTCGTCCTGCCATTCAGCCGTGAAGACAGCGCGGCCTTCTGGATGGACAAGGTCGCCCCGGCGCTGGCAAACGGCAAACGCGTCCTTTGGGCGGCGATGGAAAACGAACGGGTCGCAGGAACGGTCCAGCTCGACTACGACACACCGCCGAACCAGCCGCATCGCGCCGAGGTGACCAAGCTTCTGGTCCATCCGGACTTCCGGCGGCGCGGCCTTGCGAAGGCGTTGATGGCCGAACTGGAAGCCGAAGCGCGGCGGCTCGACCGAAGTCTCATCACGCTCGACACCCGCACCGGCGACAAGGCGGAGCCGCTCTACGCCTCGATCGGATACCAGACAGTCGGAATTATTCCCGACTTCTGCCTTGACCCGATCGAAAACCGTCTGCATCCGACCACGATCATGTAC
Organism: Hoeflea sp. CAU 1731; assembly: GCF_039888615.1. NCBI lineage: Bacteria > Pseudomonadati > Pseudomonadota > Alphaproteobacteria > Hyphomicrobiales > Rhizobiaceae > Hoeflea > Hoeflea sp. CAU 1731. The sequence goes on from NZ_JBDQQS010000010.1 coordinate 133,458, forward strand.
AAGGCGCTATGAAATACCGGCCGCCGATCGAATTGAAAGACTATCGAGTTCACTGGTGCTGGACGAAATGCTCCAGCTTGCCCAGTGTCTGCAAGCCGAGTTCCACGGCGCCGAAGCCTTTGGCCTGCTGAAATTCGGCCACCGTGCCGAAAACCATTCCAAGCGTGACTTTCGTGTACCCGCCCTGATCCTCGAACGAAGCCCAGGCATCGGCGTGTTTCGGTCCGTTTTCGCCCCAATGAAGCGTGTAGCCGAGCCTCTCTTCGGGCCGAACCTCATTGTAAAGATGATGGTTCGGATAGACTGTGCCGTCGGGCCCGATCATGTCGAACACCCACTCTCCGCCCTTACGCAGATCGATCTTCGTGGTTCGACAGGAGAAACCGTCCGGACCCCACCATTGCGGCAGCGTTTCATTGTTCATCCAGGCGCCCCACACGATGGAACGCGGCGCCTTGATCACCCGCTGCAAAATCATGGTCCGTTCAGCCGCACCACAAAGGTTGTCCAGTCCGGCGCCGAAACCGTCCCGGTATCCGGCTTCCATGTCTCTCTCCATGGAGGATAACTGAATCGTTACGACCAGCCGGCTGCGATCGTTCGCGCCGAAGAAATCCGCCGTCACGAGGGCGACGGACAGCATCTCGCCTTCGGACGATATCACTTCATAATTGACGCTGCGCTGCGACGGCTGCAACGCAATCCAGCCGCACTCGCAGCGGATATCCGGCTGACCCTCTTCCCTGCAGAGCGTTATCTCGCGTCCGCCCGCTCTCAAATCTGCCTCCAGGAATTCCACGGTGACCGCGTCAGACGGCGCAGCCCAGACAGCCCTGGCGGCCGGCGCAGTCCAGACTTCCCACAATGTATCAACCGGCGCAGCCGCTTTCCGTTCAAATGTGAGAGTCGCAAAGCGACCATTCCCCTCATCGGACGCAGATTGGGTTACGCTGTCCGGCAGAATGTTGCGTGTCATTTTTCCTGTTCCTTCATTACGCGCATTACGAATGCATCGAAGCGATCCAACCGGGATTCCCATATTGCCCGCTGTTCCTCGAGCCATGATCTCGCGGGATCTAGGGCCTGGGGAACGATGGCGCATGTGCGTATCCGTCCGTCCTTGGAGGTAGAGATCAATCCCGCCTCCTCCATTACGGAGAGATGACGCATTACCGTGGGTAGCCGAAGCCCCGTGGGCTCCGCCAGATCGCTCACTGGGGCCGGCCCGGCGGCGAGTCGAGTGAGAAGCGATCGACGGGTCGGGTCCGCGAGGGCGTGGAAAAGGAGGGAGAGGTTTGGATCATGCTTAGCCATATGGCTAACTATCATCCTGCGTGAGTGAAATGCAAGAAAAACTTAGCCAATAGGCTAAGCATTTGAGAGAAGGGATGCTATCTCACGCGCTGTGAGACAGAATATTCAGGACCTTGCCGTGCGGATCCCGCACAAAAAAACGTCGAACGCCCCAGGGCTCGTCGACAGGCCCGTACAAAATGTCGAATCCTCCGGCGATCGCCCTGGCGAGAACCGCGTCGACGTCGTCCACCTCGATTGAAACATCGGGGAGATCGGTTCCCGACCCTCCTTCGCTGGCGACCGAAAGCTGCGGCGCTGAACGCTCCGGAGAATCCGAGACGAACGTCACGATCCAGCCCTTGTCCATCGCCATTGTGAGGCCAAGCACGTCCTCATAAAAGGCGCGCGCCCGGGCGGGTTCGGCAGAGTATATGTTCGTGACGATGCGTTTGACGGTCATGCTGGGCGCCGATCAGAAAAGCGCCACGCGGCGATTGCGGCGGGCTTCCTCGCGCGCCTTGCGGAACCGTTCAACCGTTTCCTTGAGGTCGCGTATGTCTTCCCTGATCTTCTCAGGATCGTCTGTGCCGTAATCCTCCTGCCCGATCGGCTGCGAAGTCTGCCGATCCTGGACGGGTTCGTCATAATAACGCTGCTCACGGTAGGTCGTCGCAGCAACTCTTTGCGGCTCCGGATCCGGCTCGGCGGCGGCGGCCGGCCTCCGATAGGTATCGACTACTTCTTCCCTCCCGGGACGTCTCGCAGGAGGGCTGACGGGAACAGGTTGATCTTCTTGCGGACGCGGCGGCTGTCTGGAAAACAAACCGGCGTTGGCGGCAACGAGGCCCCGATAGAGCCCGATCAGCACCGCAACGCCAAGCCCGAAGATCAAGCCCGCCATCGCCCCTCCGATCGCGATCAGCTTTCGCGATGGACCGACAGGATCGATCGGCGTCGTGGCTTCGGCGACGATGCGGATATTGCTCGTATTGAGGTTCTGCTGCTCGCGCGTCTCGCGCGTTCGCTTCAGAGACGATTCGTAGATTGCGGATGTGGCGTTTGCCTCGCGTTCGAGTTCCCGCAACCGCACCAGATCTTCAGAGGTATCCATCTGGCGGCTTTTCAGCACGGCGAGATCCGCCGCCAATTGCTGCTCGGACTGGACGATGCGCCGCAATTCGGTCTGGGTCGAGGAAACGATGCGTCGCAATTCGTTGCTGACTTCGGAGCGCGCCGTTTCCAGGGTCTGGGCGGCCGCGACGCGTCGCGGATGCCTTGGACCCAGGCTTGTTGTGAGAGCATCAAAACTGCGTTTGGAGGCGGCGTAGGCTGCGCGCAATTCCCCGATCGTCGATGATTCCAGAATTTCCGACGACGTGCCCGACAGGATTTCGTCGACATCGAGATTGCGCGCCGACTCCGCCTTCGACTGGATCTCGACCTTCTGTGCGCGGATATTCGCCAGTTGCTCGTTCAGCTTGACCAGTTGTTCATCGTTGATGAGGCTGCCTCCGGCGCCGACGATATCGTGTTCGGCCTTGTACTGCTCCACCCTCTGCTCTGCAATTTCAACGTCGCGGCGCAGATCGGCGAGTTGCTTTGTCATTGCTTCGGCGGTGCGCTCGAACAGAGCCGATTGCGCGCTCTGCTGCTTCTCGATGTAGACCTCGAGAATCGCGTTCGCGATGTTTGCGGACATCACCGGGTCCTCGGTGGTGACGGCGATGTGGATAATAAACGTGTTGGGCACGCGATACACGTTCACGGCTGACGCCAGGTTCTGAACAGCGATTACCATGCTTTCGGAGTCTTCGTCCTCGCCTCCGGACAGTAATTGGCTGAGCGCTCCGAGCACGCTTCCGAATCCGGGCGCCCCCTTGCCGTTGAATTCCGGATCGTTCGTCAGATCAAGGTCTGCGACAACAGTTTCCAGAACCGGGACGGAACTGACGATGCGCACCTGGCTGTCAACGAGGGCGAGCGTGGATTCCGAGGAATAGGAGGGCGGCAGGAAATCCGTCTCGGTCAGACGCAATTCGCGCGAATCGTATACGAACTGGGAAATCGCCAGATATTGATGCGGCGTCGACAAGGCGATCATCACGCCGAGAACGCCGCCGATAATGGTGGTCAGAACCACCAGCAGACGCCAGCGCCAGACCGTGCGAAACAGCACGACCGGATCCACGAGCGGTTTCTGGCTGGCCGCCATGTCTGCCTGTTCCGGCTCTGTCTCGGTTACGGGGCGCCTTTCCGCGAGAACTGTCCGGGCCGCTGCAGGACGTTCGCTTTCGATCGGCGGGCGATGCGCCGAGACGGTACGGGCATCGTCGTCATCGCGCAATGGGGCGTCCTGCTTTTCCGGCGCCGGAAGTCGGGACAATCCCCGGCGCATGCGCTGCAGGATCGTCTCCGACCGGTCAAAGCGCGGAGCGTTCTCTACGGGCGCAGCACTTGGATTGGCGACATTTTCAGCTGGTTCTTCGGGGCTGTGCGCGTCAGGATTGGCGTCGGGAACGCGTGATTGCGCCGGCGCCGCAGGACGGACATCGTCGTCCGACGCGTTCAGCAGCGAACGGGCATAATGTTTCCTCTTGCCTTCCTGGGGGTCGGTCATTGCTTGTTACCCGGGCGGATAAGCCCTTTTTGAACCATGGCTAACATACTCTAAAAAAACCTGGAAAAAAATTGGTTAACGGCCGCATTCATGCATCGACATATTTCATAATGACGTCGAACATCGGCTTGGGCTTGAGATTTTCATCGAAGGGCAAAGGGCGGTTCCTGGCGCCACGGCGATGCGGCATGGCGTCGGATATCCAGGAATAGCGGTCGCTCAGGCCCCAGGTGGCGACCGAAAGCGGAGGCGCGGCGGAAAACGCGGCGTCGAGGAAATCATTGACATGGCTGGCCGCGCGTTCGTCACGCAACTCGATATCGACCGGCAGCTTCCAGTCGATCACGTCGATTTCGGTGATGCAGTAATCGACGCCGAGCGCGGCGAGGTCAGTAATAAATCGCCCCAGCCCCTCAAAGTCGATCGGAACTTCCGGATAGAGGTGCCCCTGAATTCCAACGGCGTCGATCTTCAAATTCCGGTCCTGAAGTCGCCGCACCAGATCGAGAATCGCCTTCCGACGCGCATCATATCGGGCGCCTTTGAACTCGAGATCGTAGTCGTTGATGTTGAGTTTGGCGTCCGGCGCAGCCTTCGCGGCCTCGGCAAAGGCGATATCGACATGCTCGGCGCCGAGCAGTCGCATCCACACGGTGTCGCGCCACATGCCGCTTTCCAGCGGATCATGCGCGATCACTTCGTTCGCGACATCCCAGGCTGGCACACGGCCGGAATAATACGAACCGACGGTCTGAATGTGATCGATGAGCGCTGCTTCAGCCTCCTTGCGGGTCGACAGGCGTTCGACCCAGGGCGGCAATCCGTTCCACCAAACGAATGTGTGACCGTAAGACCCACGCTCGATCGATTCCGAGAAATTCAGTATTCCGTCAGCTTCAAGAAAGGTGAAATCACCCTTGTTCCACTGCAACGCGTCCCATTTCAGGGAATTCATCGGAACAATGATATCGCAATGCTGAACAAAGAGGGCCGTATAGTCGGAGTCTTCGACAAAAGGGAGATACTCAAGCGCCGCGCCAAACGGCACTTTGCGTTTCCTTCCGGCGCCGGCGCGCGCCGCGCCGGCCAACGGGGTCGAAGCAACCATCGCCGCTGCTCCGGCGCCGGCCGCCGCCTTCAGGACAGAACGACGTGTTAACAAATTATCTCTATTGTAGTTCATTGGCGCAGCACGGCTATTCAATACGACCGGTGACGACTTGACCAGCAACTGGCCCAGCAACTGGATCGACTTTCTAAAGCGACATATAGGTATTGTTCGCGGCTATTTCTGGGCGCTCGGCGGTTCAGCGGGCCGGCTTGTCATTTCGCTCGCCTATTTCGTCACCATCGCCAATACGCTGTCGATTGCGGAATTCGGACTTTTCGCCACCGCTTCGGCGACCGGCATCGTTCTGTCGCGGATCGCCGCTTTCGGCTTTACCTCGCCGCTCTACCGGGTCGCCACGGTGAAACCGCGCATGATCGGGACCTATACGGCCGGCATTCTCGCAGCGCTCGCCCTGTCGATCCCTGCGATCGTGCTGGCGGCCATCGTCATGTACGTGTTGATCTTTCGCGGCGACATGGCGCTGCTACCCTTCGCCCTCATCATTATCGCAGAAGTCTTTTTCTGGCGCACCGTCGAAATCGTCATGATCGTGTGCAACGGCATGAGACGTTTCGGCCACGCCGCCATTCTCGTCATCCTCGGCTCGGCGCTCAGGGCTTCGTCCGCGATCCTGTTTTCCTTTGGCGGCGTGACGACGCTGGCCGTATGGGCGTGGTACTATCTCGCCGCAAACGGTCTGGTCATGCTGATCGCAATCGTGTTTTTCTATCCGAAGCAGCGATTGCGATGGCAGCCCGCGCTCTATCTGCGCCGCTGGCGCGATTCGCTGGCGGTCGCCAGCGCGGAAATCCTTTTCTACCTTCAATCGGAGCTCGACAAGCTGCTCGTGCTGTCGCTGACCGACCCGACTATCGCCGGCCTCTACGCAATCATCATGCGCCTGGTCGATCTGACCGCCCTGCCGATACGGTCCTTCAACATGATGCTGGTGCAGGCGGTGATGCGATCGCGGGAAGCTCTTGGATCGCTACGCCTGCGCGCCGGTATAGAACTCGCCGTCGCTGCGATCTCGACGGCGGCGCTCATCTTCTTCGTCGTCTTTCTGCACTTCTTTCCGAACGCGCTCGGCAGCAACGTCGCGGTCGCGGCTCCGCTGCTCGTCCTGGTGATTGCGGTTCCGGCTCTACGCAACCTGATCGAATATCAATCCGAGCTCCTCTACGCGACGGGGCACACTTTCCTGCGCACATCCAACATGGCGGTTATCGGGATCGTGAAGGGCGGGTTGCTGGCGCTGATCCTGACGCTCTACAAGGATGTGGCGCATTGGGCGTCCTTGCTGAACGCGGTTTTCGCGGTCCTCTATGTCGTGTCCTTTGCGCTCACCTATCCGGCGTTGCGCAAGAACACCGCCCGCGCAATCTGACCAATCAGATCGCCAACGATTTTCGAATTTCCTCGATATCGTGCCCGATGAAAGACTGGATGCCGACGCCCACCTGACCGGGCTCGAGCGCGGCGGCGAAATTCGAAAGATCCATCGGCTTCTCGCCGTTTTCGCCGGCGTTCCACATCACGTGACACAGCGGTCTCGGATCGGGATTGTGGCCGGCGCCGGCAAGCACGTCATCCACGTAGCGGCCGTATATGGTGCACTCGGAAATCAGCCTCTTGCGCGCGATTGCGCGAGCCCAGTGCACGCCGTTGACCTTTTCGACATGATCGAGTAGGCCCAACAGGGTGTCGCGTCGCCAGCCAATCAGCGTATTGATGTAGTCGTGGAAGGGCGGGACCTCGCGAGCCTTGTCCAGATGCAAGACCCTGCCCGCCTGAAGCGACCAGTCGACATGCTCGTGCATACTCGCGTCGATCGCGTAGTCGCGCCGGTAGAAGCGCATACTGTCGCCCGCCCAAAGCAGGACCGGATCGAATTTGCGGACCAGCACCACATCGGAATCGGCGGAAAACAGGAGATCCTCGTCAATCATCCGCCCAATGCCGAACCGTCGCAATTGCTGTATGTGCCAGCCGCGAAGCGGCATCGTGAACGGGCTAAGCCAGACGCGCTTGTGGCGCCGTGAAACCGGATCGTTGAACGGCCTTATCCAGCGCGGCAGGATATCGCGCTCGTTTATGATCTCGCGGTGCGGCGATTCCAGCGACCGGAACATTTCGACATCCGCGCTCTCGACGAGAATGTAGTGACGCCACTTGCCCAGCAGATTGGCGTCGAGACTTTCGCAAAGCAGCCTGCACCGCTCCAGATCGTTCGAATAGGACGCCGTGATGACGGCTGTACGCTTTTCCGGATTCTTGGCGCTCATGGACCTTGGGAGGGTTGCACTTCAGGGCTGATCGGGCGCAGCCGGACCGGCGGGGTCTGGCCTGGTTGCAAACTTGTAACGCAAAACATGATAAATGAACAACGGATTGCCCAGCAGATAGCGACGCCACAGGCGTGAGGGTTCCTTCGCCAGCCGATAAATCCATTCGCAGCGCAGGCGGCGCATCCAGAACGGCGCGCGCGGCACCGCGTTCGCCATGAAATCGAACAATGCGCCCACGCCCATAACGAGCCGACCATGCTTCGGCTTGATATTGCGGTCGATCCACAATTCCTGCGCGGGACTGCCAAGCGCGACAAGCACGAAATCCGGGTCTGTCTTCTCCAGTTGCTCAAGGACGTCCGCCGATTGCGCCTTGTCGAAATAGCCATCCGAAACCGCGATGAATTCATGCCAGGGCGCATGCGCTGAAAAGGCCACGCAGGCTTCTTTCAACACTTCGGGCCGCGCGCCTATCAGCGCAACGCGCAGGGGTTTCTCGACATAGGTAAGAAACGCCGGAACAAGGTCTGTTCCGTTGAGATTGCCCGGGAAGGACCGGCGATGCAGGACGAAGGCCCCGATGTCGACGCCAATTCCGTCGGCGAGGACAACGGCTTTGCCCAGCGCGCTGCGATAGTCGACATTGGCGGTGGCGATATTGGAATTATTGGCGTTCAGAAACTCCACGATCGTCTGTCCGCCGCCACGGGCCGCGCCTTCGAGGAAACGCAAGGCTGCTTCCCAGTCGAGGGGGGAAACCCCGACGCCATTGATGTCGATCGTATCCGGCGCGACGTTCGCCATAGCGCCGATCTCCTGAACCACCTGTCGCCTCCAGTTCCAATCCGGAACATTGCCGCTCACAATATCGTCTGCAGCGCCGCCTGGCGAATGACAAACATGCAACATTTGTCATTTATGCAGTTTTACAGGATATTTGGTAGAAATAACAAAAAACTCAAAAAGAGGTAGGAAAAATTGCCTGACACTATGTAATTATTCACTCTTTACTGTCGAGCCGCTTCAGTCCAACCTCGATTGCTTCACCCAGACGCCGACGCTGTTCGGCGTGAAACTTCCGGCCGTCCAGGGTGGCGAACCCGCCCTTTCGGGCAACCTCCACCTGCTCGGCAAGCGCCTGCGCGAATTCATCGGCAGCATCAACCGCGACGACGTTGGGAGGCGTATCGGCTATCCCCCGCAAGGCGGACGATGTCGCGACGGCAGGCAGACCCATCTCGAAGGTTTCGATCGTCTTGAGCTGGACGCCGGTCCCCGCCCTGCTTGCCAGCGCGATAACCCCGCAGGAACGAACGAAATCGCGCGCGTCCGGAACCCGCCCCGGCAGTCGAAGTCCGGGATGCTTAGCGACCGGCGTCGGCTGCCCGATCTGGCCGGCTATCGCGATCGTCATTGTTTGGGGCAGTTTCGGCGTCACTTCATCGAGAAACCAGTCCAGGCCGATACGGTTCGATTGCCAGCTCCAGCTTCCGATCATGCCGACATCATATTCGACCGTGCGATCGACGTCGGGCGCTTCAGGCGGATCGAAACGGGTCACCAGCGGCAGGAATGCGGATCGACCGGCATCAGCAGCGAGCAGCGAATGCCGGTCTTCTTCCGACAACGTCCAAACGAACCGCGCCTGTCTGCATAGCCTGTCCTCAAGGCGCTTCAGGATCGACGACTCTCTTCTATAGAGCTGTCTTTCCATCCTGGTCGCCGCATGCGCGGAATTCTGGAAGGCGGAAAGCCACTCGACATTGTGGGCGATGAAGATCGATTTGTAGCGGCCGAATATGTCGGGATAGGCCGCCGGCAACTGGACGGAATTCAAAATGAGGCCATCGACGGGTCCTGCGGCCGCGAGGGCTTCCTCGATTTTTCTGGGTCCACACGCAAGCATCTTGGCCGACGAAACGGTCGTGTTGTTCGCCACCGCCTGAAGCAGCCAGCGCGCTTTCTGCGCAGCGCCCGCGCGCGCATTGGTGATGTCCTGCTCTCCGAGTATGATCGCATCGTCGCGATAGGCGATCTCGGTTCCCGGAGAACTGTAACCGATCAGCTTGAGATCGACGCTCTTTTCCCTTATCGCGTCGACGACCACCCGGTTCGCCAGGTCGAAGCCGGTGACGGGATCCTGAACGGGCAGGAGCGATGTTACGAAAGCCAGTTTCATCTTTCGTATACTTTATGGAAAAAGGGTTTAACACAACCTTGGATGAACGAAGTATAACACAGATGATGAACAAGAGCTTTATGGCGCGATTGCGGGGCGATGAGCGAAGATCCGACACATAAGGGCGCCGACCGTCCAAAGGTCTCCATCGGCTATGAGACGCCCGATCTGGCGCACGACCAGGTTCGTTTTGCGGTCACGCTGCCGACTTTCAGACGCCCCGAACATCTTCACAAGACGCTGGTCTCGCTACAATATCAGAAATTTCCACACGCATTCGCGATCGTCGTCATGGAGAATGACACCGATGGCATGCAGGGCGCCGACGTCGCGCAACGCTTCTTCGAAGAGCGCAAAATTCCAGGCCTCGTTGTTCTGGCCCATGAGCGCGGCAATTGCCACGCCTACAACGCCGGCTGGAGCACTGTCCTCGACGCCTTTTTCAGCCTTCAGGCGATCGCCGTGATCGACGATGACGAACTCGCAGGTCCTGACTGGCTCGCATCGATGGAAAGAACCATGAGTGAGACGGGCGCTGATATTGTCGGCGGGCCGCAACGGCCAGTGTTTTCCGACAGAAATCTCGACCGCTGGAAGGCTCATCCGGTTTTCAAACCCGCCTATGAAACAACCGGAGCGGTGCCGATCCTGTATTCGTCGGGCAATGTGATGATCGCGCGCAAGGTGCTCGACGCAATGCCGCGACCGTTTCTTGATCCACTTTTCAATTTCATCGGTGGAGGCGACGCTGATTTCTACAGCCGGTGCCGCGCGTCGGGATTTCGTTTTGCGTGGTGCGAAGACGCGCCAGTGTTCGAAACGGTTCCGGATAATCGCACCGAACCGGCCTGGCTTGGAAAGCGCAGCCGTCGCGAAGGCGCCATCTCGGCGATGCTTGAAACGCGCCGGAACCCCGGCGTCGCCGGGCGCGTAACAAGTTTTCTGAAATCTGTCGCCCTCCTCGGCGCCTCGCCCTTTCGAATGGCGCGCCTGTGGCGTAAAACCGGTTCGGCGACGATGGGAATGCACCATCTCAATGTCGCTTTTGGTCGTTTCATTGCGCTGTTCGGAAGTATTAACGAACAATACCGCACCCAGGACGGCGGTTGATACCTTTTCAATCCACTTTGACTGCTTGCAACAAGAACCGGTGACTTGTCAGATTACTTGAATGATGCAATGTCCGGATGATGTGGCTTGAGCGATACAAATATTACAGCGACATCGTAAAGCAGTCCTTTGGCGAGCCGACGCATTTCAAATGGAAGCTGAGATCGCTTGTCACCGGCCATTCCGCCACGCGCCTGTCCTTGCTTCCCGAGCCGTTGCTGAAATCAGGAAAATATGTGCGGGAGGCCCGCTACAAGCGTAAGCTGGTCCAGCGGAACAAACAGCTTCATCAAGCGCTGTTTCACAAACTTTCTCACAAACTCTGGCTCGACCGCGTCATGCCGGAGGTCTCGCCGCCGGTTTACTACTATGTGGCGGGCTCGATAATCGTTCCGCTTGAAAGCGGAACCGCGACGGCGTGTTCGCAGGATTATCTGGAACTGGTGAAGAAACACGGGACACTGTTCATCAAACCGGGAAACCTGATCAGCGGCGCCGGCGCCTTTCTGCTGGAATGGCGTGACGACACGCTGTTCATCGATGGAATAAAATCCAATAGCGAGGAATTGAAGAAACTGAGCGACGGCATCGGAACGGGCTACGTTATTTCAGAGAAAATTGCGCAGGGAGACTGGAGCGCGCAGTTTTTCTCCGAAACCCTCAACACGATCCGCATCACCACCGGCACTTCCGCTCACGGGCATGAAGTCTGTTTCATTGCCGCAACGTTCAAGATTGGCGCGTCAGAAACCATCCCGACCGACAATTTCAAAGGCGGCCGAGGCGGCTGGGCCTGCGGCGTTGATCTTGAAACCGGCGAGCTCGGCCGCCTCGTGCATTACGACGACGCTGTCGGCGCCCGGGTGGAATCGGATCAGCATCCGGAGTCCGGCGCGCGCGTCACTGGCAAGACCATCCCTGACTGGCCTTTGGTGAAGGAGGCCGTTTCCCGACTTGCCAGCCTTTTGCCCCATCCAGGGATTGTTGGATGGGACATAGCGCTCACCCGGAACGGACCGATGGTCGTCGAACTCAACACCTCCCCGCATATCGACATTCATCAGGCCACAACGCCCATCGCCGACACCGAAGAAAAACGCGCATTCCTGCGCGAATTCGGCGTCCCTCTCGATTAAGACCGATGCTCTTCGCCCAGAACAAAGCGAGGCGCCACGCCACCAGGAGACGTCGTCCATGTGCGGGATAGCGGGGATATGGAATTTTTCGGGACTATCCGACGACACGGACATGTCCGATGTCCGCAGAATGACAGCCGTAACCGCCCATCGCGGACCCGATGGCCAGGGCTATCGTGCGGTCGACAGTCTTGCGCTCGGTCATTGCCGACTTTCCATCATCGACCTGACGGATCGGGGCAGTCAGCCCATGCAGTCCAGCGACGGCCACGGGCTGCTCTCCTATAACGGCGAAGTCTATAATTTCCGCGAATTGCGAAAGGAACTCACAGAACAAGGCGCCGCCTTCTCCGGTGACAGCGACACGGAAGTCGTTCTCAACGCACTGCGAATCTGGGGCGTCGAGCGCGCCGTCTCCCGTTTCAACGGTATGTTCGCCTTCGCTTACTACGACATGCAGGAAAAGGTCCTGTGGTTGGCGCGGGACCGGATTGGCGTCAAATCTCTCTCCATCGCCGAATATGAGAATCGCCTGATTTTCTGTTCCGAGGACAAGGGCATTCTGGCGCTCGATTCCTTTCCGACCCAAATTTCCGCTCGAGAGATCACGTTGCGGCTGGCGGCTCAGGCGTCGGACAGTGGTTCAAGTCTGTTCCGGCGGATCAGACGCCTGCCGCCGGGCGGATGCTGGAAGATTTCAGCGAAGGGTGTTGAGGAAAGCCGGTTCTGGGACGCGCTGGAGTCGGTCGATCCCGATCGACTGGAAGCGGGAAGCCGGACAAAGGATGGTCTCGCCCAGCAACTGGAGTCTTTACTCAATAGCAGCGTCGCGATGCATTGCATTTCCGACGCTCCCTTGGCGACCGCCTGCAGCGGCGGCATTGATTCCGGTCTCATGACGGCGATGTCGAAATCGGCTCTGCAGGACTATCACGGCTATGTCATGAATCCGGACATCGGCGTCAACGAAGTCGAGGCAGCGCAACGCACGGGTCGCAAATGTGGCGTCGACATAAGGCGGGTCGCCGAGAATCGGGACAAATATCTGCGCAACCTGCCGAAATCGATCTATCACGTTGAGAACGACACGCATTTCGTGAGCACGCCTTCACTTCTCGCCATGACCGACCAGTGCCGCGCCGACGGAGTGAAGGTGCTGTTGACCGGGGAAGGAGCGGACGAACTTTTCGGAGGTTACAACTGGCACCACAACAGCGCTCGCCTCTGGCGGAAACTGGATCCGCCGCGATCACTGCTCCTGAGAAATTCGCAACGAAAAAAGCTGCTGTTGCAATTGCGTCAGTCGCCCTTCACCACGTCGCTCCGCATGGGAATTCAGGAATCCAGAAATTCGGTTATTTCGGCGCTTTCGCCACAGCGTTTCATATTGCAGGAGAAAATTCTGGAGCGGCTTGCTCCGGTCAGGAATCATCAGGCAAGGGTTTTTGCGGCAAGAGGTCTTTTCGATATCTACAGTCACCTCCAGAGCCTCCTGCACCGGCACGACCGGATAAGCATGGCGTCGTCTGTCGAACTGCGTGTGCCCTTCATCGAAAACGACATCATCGATTTCGCCCTGCACCTGCATCCGGATTTCAAATACAGAGAGCGGACGCCGAAATGGCTGCTGAGAACCGTCGCCCGCAATTACCTTCCGGAAGAAAACATCCGGGCGCCGAAAATCGGTTTTGCGATCACGACGAGCTATACGCGCGGATGCGAAGCGATACTTTCAAACGGTCTCCTGCGGGATGTCATGCGATGGTCGAGCACGGAAGCGGACCATGTGACGCACATGGCCAGCCAGGACGTGAATTCACATATCCGCCTGATCGGCATGGAAATTCTTGTTCGTCTCTACTGCGCGGGTGAAACCGCCGACGCCATTGGCGAAAAGCTGATCTGTATGCAGCGCGATTCCAGGCAATAGTCCGTTGCGTGTGCGTCGGGGTCCTACCGATAGGCCATCCCGGCAATCCGGTAGTCGCCAAGTACGATATCCTGGCCAGTGATGATTTTCGTGAACACGGACATATCCAGATTGCGGCCGGTTACGATGGTGGCGACAGGTCCTTTGGGCTTCGGCAAACGACCGGCCTGCATCGCCGCAATCCCGACAACGCAAGCGCCTTCCGCGACAATCCTGTCCTCGTAATAGAGCGTCTGCATGGCGTGATAGATCTCCTCCTCGGTGACCAGCACAACATCGTCGAGGTAATCCCGGCAAAGAGGAAAGGAAAGCCGGTTTTCGAGCCCGACGCCGCCGCCAAGAGAATCGGCGAGGCTGGGCTTTTCCTCTACTTCGACCGGATGTCCGGCTTGAATGGACTGGTACATCGCCGCGCCGCGATCCATCGACACCCCGATGACGACAACGCGCGGATTGATCGACTTGGCGGCAAGCGCAACGCCGCCCGCGAGGCCGCCGCCTGACAGTGGCGCGAGGATCATTTCCGTATCGGGGCGTTTCTCGAGAATTTCCAGACCGATCGTGCCCTGCCCGGCGATCACGAATGGATCGTCGAAGGGGGATACTTCGACAAGCCCCTCCTCCGCGACGAGCCGTTGGCTTTCCGCCAGCGCTTCGTCCTGGCTCTGCCCGACGATGCGCACCTCCGCTCCCAGCGCGCGGACGCCCTCGACCTTGGCCTGCGGCACGAGTTCGGACATGCAGATCACTGCGCGCAGGCCGCGCAAGCCGGCGGCGTAGGCGACGCCTCTTCCGTGATTTCCGGTCGAACAGCAGGTCACGCCTTTCACGCCTTCCGGCAGGTTCATCACCGCGTTAAGCGCGCCGCGCAACTTGAAGGCGCCGATCGGCTGCATATTCTCTAGTTTTAGAAGGAATTCCTGCCCGGCGACCGTTCGCATATGGGGCGAGGGAACCAGCGGCGTGGCGTCCGCCATACCTGCTATCGTCTTGCGGGCGGCCAATATGTCGGCGAGCGATAGATCCATGAAACACCGTTATTTTTGAAGTCAGGCTCAGGCCCAGTCGCGGCAAACATATTTGACTTCGGCGAATTCTTCCATGCCCAGGCGCGCGCCTTCTCTCCCGAGCCCCGACTGTTTGACGCCGCCAAACGGGATCGGCGCGCCCGTAACCTTGGTGCGGTTTACGGCCACCATGCCGAATTGCAGCGCACGGCTCACCCGGTAGATCCGGCGGGGATCGTTCGAATGCAGATAGGCGACGAGACCGTATTCCGTGTCGTTGGCGCGGCGGATTGCCTCCTCCTCCGTATCGAAGGCGCAGATCGCCGCGACTGGCCCGAAGGTTTCCTCTTTCATGATCAATGCGTCGGCCGATACGTCGGCGAGAACCGTCGGTTCGTAGAACAGGGGCCCGCAGTCGTGGCGGCGTCCGCCACATTTGAGCCTGGCGCCTTTCTCAAGCGCATTCGCCACATGCTCTTCCTGCTTGGCAACGGCCTTCTCGTTCATCAGCGGGCCAATATCGGGATCGTCGAAACCGCATCCGACGGTCAGTTGCTCCGTCGCTTGGGTAAAGAGCCTAACAAATTCCTCGTATACAGGGCGCTCGACCATAATTCTGTTGGCTCCCAGGCAATCCTGACCGGACGTCGCGAACTTGGCCTTGATCGTTTCGGCGACGGCGCTGTCCAGATCGGCGTCCGAAAACACGATGACCGGCGCGTGACCGCCGAGTTCCATCACAAGTTTCTTTATGGTGTCCGAAGACTGACGATAGAGAAGCCGACCAATCTCCGTGGAGCCGGTGAAAGACAGGACGCGCACACGGGGGTCGCGCGTCCACGGCTCCACAATGGCGGCGGCGTCGCCCGTCACGACGTTGAAAACGCCCGCAGGCATGCCCGCGCGAGCGCCGAGTTCGGCCAGCGCAAGGGCTGAAAGCGGCGTCTCCATTGAAGGATGGGCGATGACCGTGCAACCCACGGCGAGGGCGGCGGCTGCCTTGCGCGTCAACATGGCGCAGGGAAAATTCCAGGGCGTGATGAGGGCGGCGACGCCTGCCGGTTCAAGCCAGACCTCGACTTCCGCGTCGCGCAAATGAGATGTCACGCCTTCGATATTGGGTCTTTTGGATTCTTCTGCGTAGAACTCGACGAAAGAGGCTGCATAGTCGATCTCTCCACGAGCCTCGGAAATCGGCTTACCCTGCTCCATGACCATGATGCGGGCAAGATCTTCCCGGTTTTCGGTAATCAGATCGAACCAGTTGCGTAAGATCTGCGAGCGATCCTGCGGCAGCAGAGCCGACCAAGCGGGAAAGGCGCTCTCGGCGTGATCAACGGCCGTAGCAGCCTCTGCAGACGACAGACTCGCGACCGAGGCTATCACGGACCGATTGGCGGGGTTGAAGATCGATGCTGTTTCGCCGCGCGCCGATCCTGTCCAACGACCGCCAATATAGGAACAATCCCTGACCAGATTTCGATCGGACACCATGTCGAAGTTCAATTGCGTGGTTTTGCCCATCATGTCGTCTCCTTTCGAAAGCCGAAACGAGCATAGGGGCGGATTCCCAGAATTTGAGGCTTTTTTGCCGCTATGGGCCAGACGAAACGACTGGAGGTCGACCCCGGGCGAGAGGAATAATCCTGCCGAGACAGACATTGCGGCACTCATGGCATGACAAAGCCAGTACGGCTCTGCTACGATAGCCGGCAGATTAAAGGCGAATTTTCGAAATTTATCATGAACGATCGAGCGCAAGCTGAAAACCTGCTGCATCTCGTTGGCCTGTTGTCGGATCTCGACACCGGACAACTCAACGAGATCGGGCGGCAATGCGTCTGGCAGCGTTATCAAAAGGGCGTGGAGATCATCAGCGAAAGCGAGGGTTCTACCGACATCTTCTTCATCGTCGAGGGCAGCGTCGTCGCCAAGAGCTATTCCGAAGACGGCAAGGAAGTGACTTACACCGAGCTTTCGCGCGGCGATGTTTTCGGCGAATTTTCGGCGATCGACCAGAAACCGCGATCCGCTGCGATCGAGACCCTGGAGGAAAGCCTTGTCGGGCAGATGACATCGGAGAAGTTTCGTCAACTCGTCATGACGATGCCGGGCATCGGGCTCCGGCTTGCGGAGCTTCTGGTGCGCAAGAACCGCTTCCTGACCCACCGGATCTTCGAGTTCAGCACGCTCGCCGTGCGCCAAAGGGTCTGCGCGGAATTGCTGCGACGCGCGGTCGAGGCCGGAGAGGTGGAGCCACCGGTCGTCATTTCCCCTGCGCCGACGCATTATCAACTTGCGACGATGCTTGGCACCCATCGCGAAGCAGTCAGCCGCGAGCTTTCAGCGCTTTCAGCCCTCGGCATCGTCGAGGTCGGCCGCAGGAAAATCACCGTGATCGACATACCGAGACTAAGGCAGATCACCAAGGTGTCCGTCTAGCGCCAAGCGTCCGCCAAAGCGTGGATAAGGTTGCTGCTTTTTCACTGCATTTGTGTTATACTATTGCTATTCGGACTTGAAGGCCTGCGACCCCGATATTGCAGCGACGAAAAAGCCAGATTCCCGAAACGAAGCCAGATTCCCGAAACGAAGCCAGATTCCCGAAACGAAGCCAGATTCCCGAAACGAAGCCAGATTCCCGAAACGAAGCCAGATTCCCGAAACGAAATCTAAGCTATTGAAAAATATATATAATTTTAAAAATTATCAGAATACGATTACACCATCAAGGGAATTCGGTTAGGCGGCCGCCGATTTTCATCCGGATCTGGCTTCACGCCCAGATCTCTTTCATCCGCGGCGCAGAGACGCTGATAGTTCCAGCGCGGCTTGTCCCTGCAGAGATCCGGCGCAATGGCGCGGAACACCGGAACGCCGAATTCGGCGCGGGTAAAATCCATGAACAGGATCTCCAGACCGAGCGCTTCGAACCTGTCAAAACAGGCCTGCAACCGGTCGCCGGCATTGTCTTGTGGCAAAGACACCGCCGTTGCCGCGACTGGCGGCGGCGACAGCATCGCAAGATGCGTTGTCGCCTTTTCGAGCCATTCGGCAAGCAGCCGGTCGCCTGCATCAGCGCGCTGGGTGAGCGCGATTTCCCCCTGCAACATTTCGACAAGGGCGTGAACGGCTGCGGCGGCGTGGTCGAAACGGGCTGAAAATCCCATGGCGACATCGCCGCCATTCTCAGTCCAGGACACTGCGGCGACAACCGGGATGTCAAAATCCGTGGTAATATCGAAGAGCCGAGTACTCCTATCCCGACGCTCCAGGAAATCACACAGCCCCGGTTCGTGCGCGATGATGTCAAATCCGAATTGCGCGCGCTGGCGAGCCCCGTGCCACCACCGACCGATGGCGTCGCGTTCGACAAGCTCCAGAACAGCGCCCAGTCTGGCCGATTCCGCGTCAATGCCCGCGGCACAGCCGCAGGTGTCTGCGATCAGAATGGCTTGGCCGTCGACCTTTGCGCTTTTTCCAATCAGCGCCGCTTCGGCTGGTATTAGGCGCACGGCGCCTGAGGGGTCCTCCGCCTGCATCCAGTCGATGATTTCCGCGTCTGAAACGCTGCGCCCGCGCCAGTCCAGTCCGCCATAGGCGCTGTTCCAGTCATGTCTTTCAGCACGCTGCATGGAGGTCAGACCCGCCAATCGACTTGGTTCCACGGCAATATCGCGGACAGTCTCCAAAGGCGCCTGAAGCAGGGTTTCGTCGCCCCAAGCGCACAGGCTGGCGAGCTCGACGGCTTCACCGAGGCCGCTTTCTCGACAACTTGCCTTGGTAAGACCGCGGCCGCCGGCTGCGCGCCCCGACTCAACACGCGCAGCCATGGGAAAGCCCGGCCACCGCGCAAACGTTTCGCTTCCCGGCACGCAAAACTCGAAATACGCCGGCCAATCTTCAGGCGTCGCGTCAATGTGCAAGAAATACTGCTGCAAGTTGTCCAATGTACTATTCATGTAACATTGCAAAAACTGATAGAGTAACTATCAATTGCGCACATTGACGCGCAGGGGAACCGATGTCGAGCACCAATGCGGGGAATACCGGACAGACCGGGACACCCAAAACCTCATTGAAAGCCGTGCTGTTTCTGGACCTAGCCAGCTCCAGCCGCTTTATGAGTGAACGGGAAGACGAGACAATCGCCTTCCTGTCGCGTTGCTTTGACCACTTCACCAGAACATGCTCCGACTTTCGCGGACAACTCGTCAAGACAACCGGTGACGGCGCAATGCTTCTGTTCGAGAGCGCGACAGACGCAATCGAGTTCGCCATGGCGATGCATGAGGCGGTCGCAGACCTGCGCGAAGGCTTCCCGAGTACGGCCAGGTTCCGGGCGGGAATTCATATCGGGGAAGTGATGTTTCGTGGCGGCGACGCCTACGGCCACGCCGTCAACGTGGCGGCGCGGCTGGAAGGTCTTGCCGGGAGCGGCGGCACCTGCGTCTCGCAGGAAGTCTACATGCTGGTTCAGCGAACATCGCGATTCGGCTTCGAGGCGATCGGCGGTCGCCGCATGAAAAACATACCGGAGCACATGCGGGTCTATCAGGTCCTGAAGGAGATGGACGCCGCGGACAATCGCGAAATCGGCCAACTCTCAGTGCGCACGATCGGCGGACTGTCGGTGTCCCGCGACGAGCAATCGCTTCCGGTCGGCACACGGGGATCGACCAAAGGACTTCTCGCCTATCTTGTCGTGTCTCCGAATGGCGTGGAGACGGTTGGCCGGCTGAATGCGCTTTTGTGGCCGGATCGCCCCTTCGTCGAGGCGAAGAAATCGATGAACCGGCTGGTGTCGTCAATACGGAGACAGTCTGGACTGCCGGTCGAGTGGGCCGAGGGTTCGGTCGTGCTCAATCACAGCCGGCTCGAGATCGATCTGGAGAGAATGGAAAACGACTTGCGCCAGGGGTACGTCGATCCTGTGCTGAACCGCGACGGCGAATGGCCGGACCGTATTCTGGCCGGGCTGGAGGATGTCGGTCCGCTTTTCAACTCCTGGCTCGCGGTGGCCCGCAGCGAATGGCGCAACCGGATCGCCACCGCGCTCGAACTCTGTCTCGACATGTTCGAAATCGGCGATGACGGCGCCCGCGACGCGGCCATGGCGCTCGTGCGGATCGAGCCCGGCCATGAACGGGCCGCGCGCATGCTGATCCGGTATTATCACGCCGTCGACAATCCCGGCGCGGCGCGGCGCGTCTACACCCAGCTCGAAAACTATCTGACCCGATATTTCGGCATTTCGCCAAAACCGGAAACGGTCGCCGCTCTGCGTGGAGATAACACCGCGGCAGCGCCCGTGCGAACGCGCGCGTCGACCGCGCCATTGCGAATCCAGGTGACGGAATTCGAAGCGCTGACCGATGAAGACCGGGAGATTGCGAATGCTTTTCGCAAGGAGTTGCTCGCCAGCCTGTCCTGTTTTCGCGGCTGGTCCGCCGTCGAAGGAGAGCAGGCGCCGTCGCTCTCGGCAGGCGTTTCAGACTACAAGCTCAGCGCAACGCTAACGTCGGCTGTCGGCAGACCCGAAATTGTCCTGACGCTTGGAGAGGCGCACAGCGGCGGGCTTGTCTGGTCTGATCGTCTCGTGCTCGAGCCGGAAAACCTTCAGGCCGTCAAGCAGCGCGCGATCGGCCGCATCGCCGCCACCCTTGAGGTTTATATTTCGACGGACAGGCTCGCGCGCACAACGGAGCCGGAGATGGACGCATGCGTCGATCAATGGCTGCAGGGTGAAAAGATCCTGACGCGCTGGACGCCCCAGAGCCATGACGAGGCCGCCTCGATATTCACGCGTATTATCGACCACTCTCCCAGTTTCGCGCCCGCCTACGCCAGCCTTGCGAGCCTGAAGAACGTCAGACACATCGTGCGTCCCGGTCTCGCCCGCGATTCGGAAGATCTCCGGCAGGCTTACCGGCTCGCGCAAATGGCTGTGGAGCTCGATCCACTCGACGCGCGCAACCAGTTGGCTGTGGCGTGGTCGTCCTCGCTTGACGACAAGTTCGAAAACGCTTCGATCCATATGGAGCTTGCCGCCAAACTCAACCCGCACAGCCCACGCACGCTCATCTCATGCGCGATGGGCTTCGCCTTCTTCGGCGATCATGATCGCGCGATGGAATTGCTGGCGCACAGCATCGAATACGCGCCGATACTGCTCGACTACCAATGGAGTTATGCGGCAAGCGTCTATTTTCTGGCAGGTGAGCACGAAAAGGCGATCGAAGCCGCCATCCGCTCGAGCGATCGAATCATCGACAATCCGGGCTGGCACGCGGCCGCTCTCGCCGCCGTCGGCCGCAGAGAAGAAGCCGCGACCGAATTCAAGCGCCTGTGCAGCGATGTCAGCGCCATCTGGGCGGGCGCGACAGCGCCCACCCGGACCGAGATCGCCAGATGGTTTAGCGAAGCCTATCCGATCCGCGAAGAGAAGGATCGCGCGCGCCTGCTTTCACTGATGGAGCAAACCGCTCTGGAACAAGAGCCTTAAGCTCTTCACAGGCGCCCGGTTAGACTACAGGCATCTCTGAAAGGTCACTGTTCCCTTCAGATAATCCTCTTCACGACCGGGAACTTCCGCCACGTCTCCGACGATCGTCGCCAGATATCCGAAGGCGTCCGCCTGGTTGGAGCGCCGTGGCGCCAGAACCGTCATGAAATGGACGTCCGCCACCCTTTCGTCGCGCTTGATCTCCAGCACGAGATGACCGTCGGGCTGGCCCGTATCAACATGCGACAGGT
The DNA here is from genome assembly GCF_039888615.1 of Hoeflea sp. CAU 1731. Classification (NCBI taxonomy): domain Bacteria; kingdom Pseudomonadati; phylum Pseudomonadota; class Alphaproteobacteria; order Hyphomicrobiales; family Rhizobiaceae; genus Hoeflea; species Hoeflea sp. CAU 1731. The sequence continues at coordinate 154,888 of NZ_JBDQQS010000010.1, forward strand.
CGAACACATTCCTTCTTTTGGCGGAATGACTGATGCGCCTCTGCTTCATCTTGCCTGTTTCGTTCTGGAACTCATACAGGGCTTCATAACCTGTGTTTGAATCGCTGATGATGGCATGCAGCGTTCCAAGAACCGCATCCCAGTAATTGTTGGTGCTTTGCATCCTGGTTTCGACCTGGGTTCCGGCAAAGATCATGCCTTCCCGCCTTTGCTGGTCGACCGACAGAGATGCGTCCTTTTTGTAGACAACAACTGATCCCATGATATTCCCCTTTGGTTGCTAGTTCAGGTTTTCAATATTGCGAAAGATATCGTACAGAGTAAAAGCATTTTCCCTTGCTGCGACGAGCTTCGGATGCGGTGAAAAGCGAACGCGCTGTGCATCGTCGATAATGCTGTCGGGTGACGCCTGAATGGCGGCGTGCACCGTTTCCATGACGATGCGGGACGCAAGCGGACCGAGCCGGGTCGCCCCGTCGCGGGCGTCGCGGCCGAGCCTCTGGGCCTCTGCAAGCGTATAGAACCAAAGCGGGGTGGCCTTCGCCAAGCGATGGTCGTCTCGCGAAAGGACGTCTCCCAAAGCAGCGCTAAATGCATTGTCCAACAGATCGGTAATACCCTTGACGCGCTTGCGCTGCGCTCCGCCGGACAACGGATGTCCCGCCAGTTCGGTATTGACGCATTCGACCAAATCCTGCGCCGGCGACAGGCCAACAGATCGCCCGCGTTTCAAGGTCAGTTCCGAGAGCGGCACGGTGTTCGATGTCTGGCCGCGCGGCATTTCGTATACCCAGCGGCTGTCGAGGTCCTGAAACAGAACCGGAAGCTTCGTGTCGATAGCCTCGGCGTATTCAGGTTCTCGCGATCCGTCGAGGTCAAGAAGATAGGACCAGTCGACGACCCAGCGGTCCTGCAGGAATGGTCTGTCGCGGTCGATGACTCTGCCGAGATGCGTATGAGCCAGGACCTGGCGAGTCGGTTCACGGGACAGGATTCCGTTCAGGAAGTAACGTTCCCTGACCATGCTGTGGCCGAAACGAAAGCATCCAATCGAGAATTCTACCGGTATTCTGAACGGAAACGGGGGCGCCTCGGCAAACAGGAATCCCCGTCCATGGGTCATGACTTCATCATAAACGTCGCGATCGATGATGCGCTCGAGATAATCGTGCAGGATGACCGACTGCATATGCCGGCGCGTCACCCTCTTTGCTGCGGCCTCGTCTTTTTCGATGCTACAAATTCGGTGATGGAACCTGATAATTGACGCGACGAGTTGGGAAACGATGACATTATTGTCGTTCCTCTCGTCCGGCAAAAGCGGAACACCCTCGGCGTCCCTGGGAATGTCGGCGAAGCGACCGGCGCTGGTGGCGCCAAGGCCGAGACCGCCGCGACACTGATACGCCTTGCCGTTCTCGGGATAGCCGCCTGGCCGCGTATCGAAAATGCTGTCCAGATCGAACGCATGCGTTCGGTAATTCACCGGATTGAGCGGGTCGCTGTCAAAACTCGTATAGGCCAGGTCATGCGCAAGGAACTGGCCCAGATAGGTATAGGCCGCAGGTATCGTCGAATGCTCGACCGAGCGTTTCTCCGAACGCATGGCGGCGGCAAGCGCAGACAGAGCGTCCTCATCCGGAAGCAGATGATCGTCGAGAGCCGGGAGCAGCCTGTGAAAGAAACCGCAGCCGGATAGTTTACTTTCATGATCCGCAAGGAACGTTCTGACATCCGTGCGAAAATCGGCGGACACGCCGTTTTCTGCGTCATGGCGAAGGGTGAGACTCACACGCCGGTCACCGTCGCCGGAGAAGGCGTCTGAAACAACCGGATCGTTGATCCCGGTCAGGTCGAACTCGAGCGTTTTAGGATCGGAGTTCGAAGCGCTTCTGACGCCGACCGATTGCCGGGCGACGAAACGCGCATCTGCTCCGTGACATGCCGCCTTCAAGTCGTCCCCCAGACTGGATGCTGTTGCCTTGTTCGTTTCCATGAATGGTAGAAGAAATGCATCGGCTTCCGCAATAGATGAAGTAGAGATGGGTTAATGTTCGTTCCAGCTTGCGATCAACATGCTATAGCGCTGCGCGCAAAGAGTATTGGAGCGACCGGGTCAGATCGTCGCCTCGCCATCGACCGGAATACATGTAATAAGATCGCCGAACCGACCGTCGAACACCGGCGCCTCGATGCAAGAGCAGCCAAACAACAGCTTCACCGATCCCGATGAGCGATACCGTCCCTGACGCGAACAAGCTGGCTGCGCGCCGGCTCGAACAAATGCTTCAACCCGAGCGAGGCCGCCTTCGCCTGGCTTCATGGCTGAGCGTTGCAGCTTCGCTGCTGTGGATTCCGCAAGCCGCCTGCGTGGCGCAACTGATAGCAGCGCTCGTCGATGGTTCGCCGGCCTTGCTCGGTCCATGGAGCGCCAGCCTGCTGTTCCTTGCGCTCGGGCTTGCCAAAGCCGGACTTGCGCATGTGTCAGGTGGACTAGCCTTCACCGCGTCGCAGGCGGCCATAAGCCGCGAGCGAGGAAAAATTCTCGCTGCGCAAAGCCGTCTGTCGCCGCTTGCCGACGGCCAGCGTTCCTCCGCCGAAATCGCAGCGCTTGCAGCGGACAAACTCGAGTTCGTCGCGCCTTACATCTTGCGCTACGCGCCGGCCATGGCCCGTACTAGAGTCGTCCCTCTCGTGATCCTCGCTATCGCAATGGTTTTCTCCTGGACCATGGCCTTCATTCTTCTGATCGCCGGACCGCTCATACCTATCTTCATGATTCTGGTCGGAATGGCCGCCCAATCGGCAAGCGAAAGACAAATGCAGGAAATCGGGGGCATGAACGCTCTCTTGGCTGAGCGGATACGAGCGCTCACGGATCTGCGGCTGCTCGACGCGGTGGATCGCACCATCGCCGATTTTTCAACGGCTGCGGACCGTCTGCGCCGGCAGACCATGGAGGTCCTGCGCATCGCCTTCCTGTCATCGACCGTTCTGGAGTTGTTTGCAGCGCTCGGCGTCGCGATGACGGCTGTCTATGTGGGCTTTGCGCTGCTCGGTGAGCTGCGTTTCGGCGCCTGGGCGACGCCCCTGACTGTCGCCGAAGGCGTCTTTCTGCTGTTGTTGGCGCCTGACTTCTTTCAGCCGATGCGTGAGCTCGCCGCCGCCTGGCACGACCGGGCTGCGGCCCAGGCTGTCGCCGGCGAATTGGCCGATCTCGAAGCGGCGCCCAAAATCGAAATTCCAGGAGGCGGCTTCGCCGGTCGCATGCTCACCGGCCCCGCAAGCGTGGAGACGCGCGCACTCTCCTGGACGACGCCTGCCGGCCGCCTGATACGATTTCCCGACCTTTCCATCGAGGCCGGCGAACGGATCGCCATCACCGGTCGCAGCGGAAGCGGAAAATCAACCTTGCTTGCATTGCTGGCGGGACTTGCCCCCTGCCCTGACGGCGACATTCGCCTCGCCGGGGAATTGCTGGACCACCGCACCGCCGACGCCTGGCGCACCAGGCTCGGCTGGATCGGGCAGGCCCCGCATTTTTTCAACGGCAGCCTGCGGGCCAACTTGATCATCTCCGGGAACACGCGCGACGACGACAGACTTGAGAACGCGCTTGCGCTCGCTTCCGCCGATCAGATCGTTCAGACATTGCCGGGTGGGCTCGACACCAGGCTCGGCGAAACGGGACACGGCGTCTCCGGGGGCGAGGCGCGGCGTCTGATGATCGCGCGCGCGCTATATTCCGACGCCGATATCTTTCTCGCAGATGAGCCGACTTCCGATCTCGATAACAAAACGGCGTCAGCCGTCATTGACGGACTGCTGGCGCTGTCGGCGCGCGGCGCCACGCTGATCGTCGCAACGCACGATCTGCAACTCGCGCGCCGCCTGGACCGGATCATCGATCTGGAGACCGCCGGATGAGATCGCTGCTGCCGATTATCCGCCGCATCTGGACGAACGACTGGTGGTCGTTTCTACGCGGCGCGGCGCTGTCTGTAACAGTGCTGGTCGCAGGCATCGCGCTGCTTGGGCTTTCAGGATGGTTCATCGCAGCCGCAGGCGTCGCTGGTCTTGCCGGCGCCGGCGTCGTTTTCGACGTGTTTCGACCGAGCGCAGGCGTACGCTTTCTGGCGCTGGGCCGAACTGCGGCGCGCTACGGCGAACGTATTCTGACCCATGACGCAACTTTGCGCAGCCTGGCGCGATTGCGCGTCGATCTGCTGAGCGCGCTGTCGACGGTCCCGTTTCCGCGTTTGCCGGCCCTGCGCGCATCGGAGCAACTCAGCCGTCTGACGCGCGATGTGGACGCATTGGACGGCGTTGCGCTGCGCCTGGTTATACCGCTTGTCGCTGCAGCCGCGACCCTGATGATTTCTGCCGTTGCATTGTGGATTCTGGTCGATTCGGCGCTTGTCGTCTGGCTGTTGGCGAGCACGATCGCCGGCATTCTGCCCGCGCTCGGCCTTGTAGCCGTGCGGTCCCGCAAACCGTCACGCTTGTCGCAACTGGCGCTGAACGCCTTTCGCATGCGGTTCATGGATTTGATCCAGGCCCGGGCGGAACTGACGATTTTCGGGAAGCTCGACCAGCGCGCGGAGCACGTCATGGACGCCGAGCAGCGGATGCGCAGGGAAGTGGCACATAACGATCGCATCGAACGCGCCGGCGGCTTTCTGATTTCATCGGCGGAAAGTCTCACGGCCGCCGGCGCCTTGCTGATAGGCGGCCTGCTCGCCCGGACAGGCGTCATCGATCCGGCGGTAGCCGCTCTCGGCTTCTTCGCAACGCTGGCCATTGCCGAAGCCTTGACGCCGCTCAGGCGCGGCCTCGCGGAAATAGGCCGAATGACGGACGCTGCAAGGCGGGTCAATCGCCTGCTCGAAGCAGGAAAGCCACAAACGGCGTCCGCTCGCACCCACACTCAGTTGAAGTCGAATGCGCCACTGCTGCAGTTCAAAGACGCCTGCTATTCCTACAGGGAGGAAGGTCCCTTACTGATCGCAGATTTCAATCTCCAAGTCGCAAGCGGCGAAACGGTTGCGCTGACAGGCGCCAGCGGCAGCGGTAAATCGACAATTTTGCAGCTTGCCGCCTCCATGAGGCAGCCCACCCAGGGGACAGTTGCAATACTGGGTAAGGATCTGCTCGATTGGGAGGCATCGCGGCTGCGTGAAACCGTTTCGCTGTTGCCTCAGAGAAGCGCGCTTTTGAGCGGCGCCATCAGAGACGGACTGGCGGTGGCAAGGCCCGGGCTGAATGATGAAGACGCCTGGGCTGTGCTCTCGGCGGTGGCGCTCGACGACGTAATCGAAGCGCGCGGGGGACTCGACAGCCGGCTTGGAGAATCAGGAACAGGGCTTTCCGGCGGTGAAAGCCGGCGTCTGGCGCTGGCCCGGGTCCTGCTCCGGCGGCCGGCGCTGCTGCTTCTGGACGAGCCAACGGAAGGCCTGGACCGCGACACTGCGACGCGGGCGCTCTCCGGGATCAGAAAATATCTCCCGGAATCAGGGATCCTGCTTGCTTCACACAGAGAGGCGGAACTGGTTTTCTCCAACCGGCAGCAAGATGTCGCACTCCCCTGCGAGAATTGATATGTATCAATACAAACAGGCACGGAAGTTGTAATACCCACGACGCCGGGACATGCGCATTGACGGCGTGTCCAAACCGAAAGGACTTGTGATGGAACTCGATGTCGTCGAGCTGTCTCGTTTGCAGTTTGCAATGACAGCAATGTACCATTTCCTTTTCGTTCCATTGACGCTCGGTCTGTCTATCATCATCGCCATCATGGAAACGGTCTATGTGATGACCGACCGACCCATCTGGCGGCAGATGACGAAATTCTGGGGTCTGCTTTTCGGGATCAATTTCGCGCTCGGCGTCGCGACCGGCATCACCATGGAATTTCAGTTCGGAATGAACTGGAGCTACTACAGCCATTATGTCGGCGACATCTTCGGCGCGCCGCTGGCCATAGAAGGCCTCATGGCATTCTTTCTTGAAGCGACATTCGTCGGGCTGTTCTTCTTCGGCTGGGACAAGCTGTCGAAGGTTGCGCATCTGGTCGTGGCGTGGCTCGTCGCCATAGGTTCTAACTTCTCCGCGCTGTGGATCCTGATCGCCAATGGCTGGATGCAGAATCCCGTCGGCGCCGAGTTCAACCCCATGTCCATGCGAATGGAGATGACGAGTTTCTTCGACGTGCTATTCAATGAGGTTGCACAGGCAAAGTTCGTGCACACGGTTTCGGCGGGATACGTTACGGCCTCCGTTTTCGTGCTCGGCGTCTCAGCCTGGTATCTGCTGAAAAACCGCCATATCGAACTTGCGCGGCGTTCAATCGCCGTTGCGGCGAGTTTCGGTCTTGCGTCGGCGCTTTCGGTCGTCGTCCTCGGAGACGAATCCGGCTATACCGCGACCCATTCGCAAAAGATGAAGCTCGCGGCCATTGAAGCGATGTGGGACACCGAGCCCGCTCCGGCTTCGTTTACGCTGTTCGGCATTCCCGACCAGGAGGATCACGAGACAAAATACGCGATCCACGTCCCCTACATGATGGGTTTGATCGGCACACGATCGCTCGACACTGTTATTCCCGGCATCAACGATCTCGTTGCGACGGCGGAGACGCGCATTCGCTCGGGCATCATCGCCTATGACGCGCTTCTGACCATACGCTCCGAGCGCGGCGCAGAGCCACAGGAAATACGCGATACATTCGAACAGCATAGCGCCGATCTCGGCTTCGCCTTCTTGTTGAGGCGATATGTCGACGATCCGCGCCAGGCGACAGACGAACAGATCGTCATGGCGGCAGGCGACACGGTGCCAAAAGTCTGGCCGCTGTTTTGGGCCTTCCGCGTCATGGTCGGTCTCGGCTTCGCATTCATCGCAGTCATGGCCTACTTTTTCTATCTGGCCAATTTCCGCGGGATGCAGTTTCCGCGGCCGGCGCTGTGGCTTGCCGTGATCATCATACCAACGCCATGGATCGCCGCAGAAATGGGCTGGTTCGTGGCGGAGTATGGACGACAGCCATGGACGGTTGACAGCGTCCTGCCGACCGCCCTGTCGGTTTCGCACCTAAGCGTCGGCGACCTTCTGATCACGCTTGCCGGTTTCGTTACCTTCTATTCGATCCTGTTCATCATCGAGATGGGACTGATGATCAAATACATCAGAAAGGGTCCCCATGTAGACGTCGAGGCGACCGACGAATGGATGGACAGGCACAGGAAGCGCTTGCGTAAATCTGACGACGCCGTCCCAGGCGCGGTTCCGGCGGAGTAACGACAATGATCCTGCACGAACTCATCAGTTTTGAACTGCTTCGCGTGATCTGGTGGCTGCTGCTCGGCATATTGCTGATCGGCTTTGCAATGACCGACGGTTTCGACATGGGCGTCGGCGCGTTGCTGCCTTTCGTCGCAAAAAGCGACGTCGAACGCCGGGTCGTCATCAATACCGTCGGTCCGGTCTGGGAAGGCAACCAGGTGTGGTTCATTCTCGGCGGGGGAGCGATCTTCGCGGCCTGGCCGCCGCTCTACGCGGTCTCCTTCTCCGGCTTCTATCTGGCCATGTTCGCCGTGCTCGCGGCTTTGATCCTCAGGCCGGTCGCCTTTAAATATCGCTCAAAACACGAGAGCCCCCGGTGGAGATCGAACTGGGACTGGGCGCTGTTCGTCGGTGGAGCCGTTCCGGCCTTGATCTTCGGCGTCGCCGTCGGAAACGTGCTTCAGGGCGTGCCATTCCGCTTTACCGAGGATCTGCACGCTATCTACGAGGGAACGTTCTACGGCAAATTTCTTGGCCTTCTCAATCCATTCGCGATACTCGCGGGACTGGTTTCCTTCGGCATGCTGCTGATGCATGGCGCCGCCTGGCTGGTCGTCAAGACGGAAGGGCCTGTGGCGGAACGAGCTCGCAGCATCGGCGTCTGGATGGGACTGATCGCTCTGGCCGGCTACGCCATTGCCGGGCTCTGGCTTGCCTTCGGCATTGACGGCTACGCCCTGGTTGGACAGGTCGTGGTCGACGGTCCGTCGAACCCGTTGCATTCAGACGTTGTGCGGGAGGGCAGTTGGCTGGCCGTCTATGGACAACGTCCGTGGATCGCGATTGCGCCGGCTTTGGGCTTCCTGGGCATGATCATGGCCATCCGGGGCCTCGGGAGTAGGGGCGAGGTTTCGACGCTTCTGTGGTCAAAACTCGGAATTCTCGGCGTCATCTCGTCGGTCGGACTGACGATGTTTCCCTTCATTCTTCCGTCGTCGATACACCCGACCTCATCCCTCACGGTGTGGGATGCTTCTTCATCGCAACTCACGCTGTTCGTGATGCTGGTGTCGACGATAATCTTTTTGCCGATCATTCTTGCCTACACCGCCTGGGTCTACCGCGTCCTGTGGGGCAAAGTCACCGAAGACGACGTCACCTCCAACAGTGAAAGCGTCTACTGAGGAAGGAACAACACGATGTGGTATTTCGCCTGGCTTCTTGGTCTGCCCCTCGCCGCACTCTTCGCGGTGGTCAACGCGATGTGGCTGGAAATGCAACAGGATCGTCAGATAATGGAGGAAAACGCGCCGTCTGACAGCCTTTGAACAGCGACGACGCCGCCAGACTGGAGCCGCGTCAGTTGATCATGACGCCGCGGACGCCCGGACCTCTTCCTCGATCAGTTTCCATATTCGGTCGACGAGCTGGACGAAATCTTGCGATCGCTTGATGTCGAGGTCGCGCGGTCGTGCGAGCGGAATGGGAATGCGCTCCCTGACAGCGCCAGGCCGGGCGCTGAATACGACGACCTCGTCAGACAGAAACCGTGCGTCAGGCCGTAGGCGATACGCGTTTATTGGCGGCAGTTGACGCTACTCCAGATAGACATTGAACTGGTCCAGCTGCTCCTGCGTTTCCTCCAGCCGCTGCATGGCTTCGCGTCCACCTTCGGTTAATAGCATCGTGGCGATGATCTGCGCCACGGCGAATGCCGGCAGAAGAGACGAGAACAGCGATATGGTGCCGTTTCGCACGATCAAATTAACTCCCGCGTCGGTGACGACGGGAGAAACCTCGCTATCGGTAATCGCGATCACCTGCCCCTTGCGTTCGCGAACGAAGTCGACTGCGGCGATAGCATCGCGCGCGTAGGGACGATAGCTGAAAACAAGCAAGACGTCCTTGCTGCCAACTGTTCGCAGATCGTCGGCCAGCGCTCCGCCGAGGCCGGTCAGCAAGACGGAGCGTGCGTCGAACATGCGGCATGTATAGTGAAAATAGTAGGCCAGAGGAAACATGCTGCGCAATCCGAGCACGTATATCTTGCGCGCGCCGCGCAACCGGCTGACCGCATCATTCAGCTTTTCGGCGATTCCCTCTCCGAACGTCTGTTGGAGGTTTTCGAGTTCCTGCAGCACATGCTCACCAAGGATCTGGGTGTTGGATCCGACGGGAAAACGCTCGCGGATCGACTGCGCGCGCGACAACCAGCGAGCGTCGCTGCCCCGGGTGACGTAATCGCGGAAGAGATCCCGGAACTGGTCGTAGCCATCGAAGCCCAGTTCACGCGCAAGCCGCACCATCGCGTTGTGCTGCACCCCGGCCTTCTTGGCGAGAGTCCGCATCGAATAGACCGCGACGTCGCTTGGATTGTCTATGGCGAAGCGTGCTGCTATTCTGAGTTGCGGACTGAAACCTGCATAGCGGGCTTTCAGTATGTCGACGATGCCGCCGGATGCTCCGGCTTTCGGATCACCCTGGCGAATTTCAGTCTGACTCATGAAATGCTTTTCTGAATTGGCTCTCGATCTCAAAACGCATAATCGGCAGCATACCTCATCCTGGCGAACTCAACGACCTGCGCGCCCACTATTTCCAATTGATTTTGCACGGACTCGTCCAGCGATCGCCCATCGGCGTCGAACAATGGCAGGGAGGTGTTGAGAACTGCGCCGAAAGGCGTCGGCCAACCGCGAAGGGCATGGGCTATATCGCGAAGAGCCGAAACCGTCTGACTGCCGCCCTGCCATCCGCCGGCGCAACAGATACATCCAATCGCACGGCCATCCCAGTAGACACGCCGATCTGTGCGAAGATCCTCCGTATAATCGATCGCATTCTTCAGCAAACCGGACAGGGATCCGTGATAGGACGGCGAGGCAAGGATGATGCCGTCTGCTTTGCGATAGAGTTCGACGAGCCTCGTCGCCGCCTCTGACCGGTCGTTGTCGCCCGGCTGATACACTGGCATCAGGAGATCGCGTCCGCAGAAGCTTTCCGTTCGGGCGCCGAGTTTTTCCGCATGCCGAAGCGCGATCTTCATCGCCTTTTCGCTCGAAGACCCGTTGCGCGCCGTCCCGCCCAAACCGAATATCAGGGGCTTTGTCATATTTCAGCCGTGGCTGGCCGCTGCCGCGACAGGCGGGGCTGCCGGCATCGCGTCCAGTTCTCCGAGCGGACCGAATCTTTTCTCGAGAAGCGGTATAACCTCCGATCCGAACCGTTCCATGGAACGGAGGATTTTCGATTGGTCGAGACCCGGTATCGCCATGAAACAGCTGATGTGCTTCGGTCCCAGCACCTCGATATCCCGCGACAGGCGCTCGGCCACAGTCTCGGGATCGCCAACGGGAAGGCGCGCCACGATTTCCTCGAGCGGGGGTTCTCCGTCCGCCGGAATTTCCTTCAGGAAAGCTCCATCCAGTTCGCCGTAGCCGCCACGCATGGACATGGCGATACGGCGGATGTACCGCGCGCCATCGGCGGCGAGCTTCGCATCTTCCGGGTCGTCCGTTACAAAGATGTAGCGCTGGATTGCAAAAGGTACGGCGGCGCTGTCGCCCCCGGCCTTTTCCCAGGTGTCGGCCAGCCCGTCGCGCACGCCGCGGATCGCCTCGACATCGTTCCACCCTGTTGTGAAAAATGGCGTATAGCCGCGTTCGACCGCCCGCTTCTGCGCCTCCACGTCAGTTCCCATTCCCGCGACATAGATGTCCGGACGGGTCTGCGCCGGCCGCACGGAGAACGCGGTTTTCGGAAAGCTGATCGTTTTGCCCGCATAGGCGAATTCGTCCTTCGTGAAATAGTTATTCACGAAGTCGAGAACGTCGAGGAGCGTGTCTCGCGCCTGTTTGAGGTCGCGGCCGAATTTGTGGAACTCGTAGGCCTGGTATCCGGTGCCGAAGCCGAGAACCAGCCGTCCGCCACTCATCTGATCCGCCATTCCGATATCCTCGGCGAGCCGGATCGGCTCATAAAGCGGCGCGACGATGACGGCCGGGCCAAGTTTGATCCGGCTCGTCTGCCCAGCCATGAAATTGACCATCGCCAGGGGGGACGGACACAGACAATAGTTGGAAAAATGATGTTCCGCGAACCAGGCGATCTCCATGCCGATCTCTTCGGCAAGTTTCACATGTTCCGCGGTTTCTCGGTAAATCTCTCCGGCAGCCTTGTCCTTGTTACGCTGCGTCATCAGGGAAAACAGGCCGAAATGCATCTGGATATCCTTTACTTTTCTATGTCTCAGAAGCCGACGATGGTTTCGCCGCCATTGGGGCTGATCGCCTGTCCGGTCACGAAATCGCCGGTGGGCGCTGCGAAATAGACGACCGCGTATGAAATCTCTTCCGGCGCGGCCCAGCGTCCGATCGGCACCTTCTTTTCCTTCTCGCGGATCTTCTCCATGCCCTGGACGCGAATTGGCATCTCGGTGAGGACCCCTCCCGGGCAAACCGCGTTGACGAGGATGTTCCACGGAGCCAATTCCTTGGCCCATGCCTTGGTCAGACCGAGAACGGCTGTCTTGGCGGCGCAATAATGTGACGCCGTATGGTGGCCGTTCATGCCCCAGATCGAGGAAATATTGACGATCCGGCCATATTTGCGCTCTTTCATGCCGGGAATGACCGCCTGACCGCAGAAGAAGCTGCCGCGAACATGGATGTCGAACATCCGCTGGTACTTTTCCGGCGTGATCTCCTCGATCTCGGCATGTTCGCCAATGCCGGCGTTGTTGACGAGGATGTCAATCGGACCCAGCTTGGCTTCCGCCTCCTTGACAAGGTCACGCATCGCCGCCGCGTCGCGAATGTCAGCGGTGGACAGAAGAACCTTGCGACCCATCGCCTGAATGGCCTCCGCGGTCTCTTTCGCTTCGTCTTCCAGGACATCGTGAACCACGATGTCGGCGCCGCGTTCAGCCATCAGTTTCGCGTGGGCGCTGCCCATGCCGCGGCCTGAGCCGGTGACCCAGGCGACTCTGCCTTCCAAACTGTTCGGATCTTTCGTCATGGAGTTCTCCCTAGTAGCCGACGATGGTTTCGCCGCCATTCGGACTGAGGACCTGACCGGTCACGAAGTCCGCTTCGGGCGATGCGAGAAAGGCGACTGCGTAGGACATCTCGATGGGCTCGCAGTAACGCTTGAGCGGCACCTTCTCTTCCTTGGCGCGCAGGATATCGAGATTGTCGAGCTTGACCGGTCCACCGGAGCGCACGCCGCCCGGCGCAACCGCATTGACGTGAATATTCCAGGGCGCAAATTCCTTGGCCCAGGCCTTTGCAAAACCAAGCAGCGCCGATTTCGCAGAGCAATAGTGGGAGGCGACCGGCGCCCCGGCCATGCCCCAGATAGAAGAAATGTTGATGATCTTGCCGTATCGGGCTTCCTTCATGGCCGGAACGACCGCCTGTGTGCAGAAGAAACTGCCGCGCACGTGAACGTTGAACATGCGGTCGAAATCGTCTTCGGAGATTTCGTCAACCGTGGCGCGCTGACCGAATCCGGCATTGTTGACCAGGATGTCGATGCGGCCAATTTCTTTTGAAGCGTCGGCGACCATCGCCATGACTGCGTCGGTGTCAGCCATATCGACGACATGGACGGAGGCGCGCCGCCCGCGTTCTCGCACGAGTTCCGCGGTTTCACGCGCCTTGTCGCCGTCGATATCGCAGACGGCGATGTCGGCGCCGCGCTCGGCCATCAGCAGAGCGTGGGACCGACCCATGCCATCCCCCGATCCGGTTATCAGCGCGACCTTATTGTCCAGTGTTCCCATGTTTACTCCTTGGGTATCATCAGCGTCGCGTCTGCCGCCCACTGCAGGGCCACGCGATCGCCGGGTTTGAGCATTTGCGACTGGCGGATGGAGGTCAGGCGAACGGCGACCGGGGAAGCTCCCTCGACGTCGACCACATATCTGAAGGATCCAGCGGTGAAGGTTGCGTCGGTGATACGGCCCGACAAGCGATTGGACTCTGTCGATGCCGCGCTGGTCTCCACGCCTTCACGTTCGATGCCGATCGATTCCGGACGCACGCAAAGAACCTGATCGCCGTTTCCTGTGTCCTTTCCTTCATGGATCGCACGCACCGGTCCTGCAGGCGTTTCAACATCGACGTAGTCGCCGCTGCGCCTGATCTCCCGCACCACCTCGAGCAAGTTGGCGTTTCCGAGAAAGCAGGCAGCAAATTCATTGCGAGGATGTTCGTAGAGTTCACGAGGCGTGCCCACCTGCACGATGCCGCCCTGGCGCATGATGGCGATCCTGTCGGACATGGCGGCCGCCTCGTCCTGGTCATGCGTCACGTACAGCACCGTGGCGCCGACTTTTGCGTGAAATTCCTTGATTTCGAACTGCATCTCTTCGCGGAGATTCTTGTCCAGAGCGCCGAGCGGTTCGTCCATCAGCAGAATTCGCGGTCCATAGACCGCCGCGCGCGCGAGTGCGATACGCTGCTGCTGGCCGCCTGAGAGTTGTGTCGGCATTCTCCCGCCAACATCTGGAAGCCGAACCGTTTCCAACATCTGTATCACCCGGCTACGTATTTCGGATTCCGGGAGTTTCCTCAGTCGCAGAGGAAACGCGATGTTCTCGAAAACCGTCAGATGCGGAAACAGCGCATAGTTCTGAAAGACCATGCCGATTTCACGCTTGTAGGGCGGCAACGCCGCCATATCGACGCCGTCGACCTCAATGCGCCCGCGCGTCGGCGGTGTAAATCCGGCGACGGCGCCGAGCAGTGTCGTCTTTCCGGAACCGCTCGGTCCTATCAGGGAAAAGAACTCTCCTCTCTCAAGCTCCAGATCAGTCGGTCGCAGCGCTTCGACCTTGCCATAGCGCTTCTCGACTCCGGAGAGTTTCAGTTTCGCGCCTTGCTCAGTCATGGTTCCACCCGTCCAAACGCGTCGAGCGAGACTGAATCAGCGCGACAATGACAAGCAGGACGAGCGTAAACAGGAATACGAGCGTCGCGACAGCGGCTATTGTAGGGGTCAGGTAATCGTTCATCTGTTCCCAGATCAGGCGTGGCAGGGTTCGGGTTCCGGCGCCGGTCAGGAAGAGCGCCAGCATGAGTTCGTCGATCGAGGTCGCAAAGGCGAGTATGCCCCCGATGATGATTCCGATGCGGATCGTCGGATAGGTGACGGATCTGAACGTGCGCCATGGTCGCGCACCGAGCGTCATTGCGGCAAGCTCAAGCGTGAAATCGTGACGGGCCAGCGCTGCGGTCACCGTGATGAAGACCAGCGGCACGCCGATGACCGTGTGGCCGATCGTGGCCGCGGCGTAGGATCCGAGCAGATTGAGTTGCAGCATCAGCGGATAGAGACCGATCGCAAGGATGACATGGGGCAACATCATGGGCGCCACGACGAGCGCCGAGATCACGCCAGCCTGTTTGAAACCGCCCCTTGAGACGGCCAGCGCAGCCATAGTGCCGAAGACCATCGACAGCACCGCCGTCGGGACGCCGATCGCAAGCGAATTGATCATCGCCTGGAACCAGGAGGGATTGGCGACGAGCTTCTCGTACCATTGGGTCGACCATCCGGACGGCGGAAAGGACAGGAAGCTGCGGTCTGAGAATGACAGCGGCAACACGATGAATTGCGGCAGGACGAGATAGACCAGGATCAGCGCCGTAAAGCAGCAGATGATCACCCATCCCGCTCGGAAACCAAGCGGCAGCTTCGCAGTGCTTTCAGCGGCCATGGGCGAAACCTCCCCCGGCGCTTTTCATGATCCGGAGATAGACAAGGTAGATCGAGGTTGTCAGCAGCAAGAGGACGGTGGAGAGGGCGGAAGCAAGTCCCCAGTCAAGAAGACGGTTGGCCTGCTGCTCGATCAGGACCGCAGCCATCATGTGGCGCGGGCCTCCAAGCAGAGCCGGCGTTATGAAGAAGCCCAGCGACATCATGAAGACCAGCGCAGATCCCGCGCCAAGCCCTGGCAGCGACAACGGAAAGAAGACCTTGCGGAAAGCCGCGAACGGATTGGCGCCCATGACTTCAGCCGCGGAAATAAGAGTGCGATCGATTGTCCGCATTGTCGCCAGCATCGGCAACAGCATGAATGGAAGCATGATATGCACCATGCCGACATTGACCGCCAGTGTTCCCGGAAGGAAGCTGATGGGACGCTCGACAATGTCCACCGCGACCAGAAACTGGTTGAGCACGCCCTTTCGCTGGAACACCACCATCCAGGCGTAGGAGCGGATCACGACGCTGGTCCACAGCGACACGACGACAAACGCCATCATGAGGCTCATCATCGATCCGCGGACCCGGGATATCACGTAGGCGACAGGATAAGCGATGAGCGCGCACAGGATGGTGACGATCCCGGCCGTCTCGACAGTGATCCACAGAACCTTGAGATACGGCCCGCCGCCGAAAACGCGTTCGTAGTTGGCGACGCCCAGCGACGGATCTGTGAAGCTGCGCAGAATGACGTTGAGGATTGGCCACAGGAAGAACAGGCCGACAAAAGCCAGCGGCGCAACAAGCAGCCAGCGATAGAACGCCGTCGCTGTCCAGCCCGTGCTTTTATCGGATGCCATTCCTGTCTCCCACCGCTTGTTTGACCATCAAAATTGGCACAGCTGTAGCGTCCGGGGCGCCGCCTTACGCGATCGCCCCGGCTTGCGTATACCGGTTATCAGCTCAGAATCCAGGTGTTGAAACGCTCGACCACCTCGGCGGAATTGTCCGCCCAGTAGCTGACGTCGAGAAGGACCGAATTGTCGTTGAGGGTAGGCAGATTGGCCTTCACCGCATCGTCAAGCAAAGCACCGGCGTTCTTGTTCACCGGTCCATACGGGATTGTCCTGGCGAAAGCGGCCTGGGCTTCCGGCGACAACGCATAAGCCATCATGTCGAAAGCTTCGGCCTTGTTCGGCGCACCCTTCGGCACACCCCAACCATCGGATACGAGAATTGCCTGGTTGAAGGTGTAGTCGACCGGAGCTCCATCGTTCTTTGGACCAAAGACGCGTCCGTTCCAGGTCGAGCTGGCGTCAACTTCGCCGTCGAGCAGAAGCTGCGCGCTCTGAGCGCCCTTTTCCCACCAGACCAGTTTGTCCTTGATCTTGTCCATGCTTGCGAACGCGCGATCAACGTCAAGCGGGTAGAGTTCGTTGATCGGAACGCCGTCGGCCAGCAACGCTGCTTCCATCGTCTGGAAGGGGCGCTTCCACAGACCGATGCGTCCATCGAGAGCAAACAGATCCGACCAACTCTGTGGCCCTTCGCCCGTCACATTGTCTGTGTTCCACGCGATGTTGTAGGCGGCGAGGTCGGTGACGACGAAATGATCATGCGCCGATCCCTTGACCATGGCGTCCTTGTCGACGACGCTATAGTCGATCGGTTCGAGCAGACCTTCTTTCGCATACACAGCGAGCGCTTCCGCCGGACCCTGGATCAGGTCCCATTCAACATTGCCCTGCTCCACCATCGCTTTCAGGCGGGCGCCTTCATTGCTGGTGTTGATGACGTTGACGCCGGTCTTGGCGGTCCATGGTCCATAAACGGTTTTGCGATAGGCTTCCTCCAGCTTGCCGCCGCCAGTCGCCATGACGATCTGATCCGTCTTCGCATTCGCGATGCGCGGCATGCCAAGGGCTGTGGCCGCAGCGCCAAGACCGATGAGAGCCGTGCGTCTGGAGATATTGCTGTTTATTCGGTACTTGTTCGTCATTCCCATAGTCCTCTCAGTTGTTTTGTTCCCGCCTTTGATTTCCGGACCGACTGGCGGATGTTTCAGACCGGTTTGAGATGTTGACCGCTGTCCGATCAGGTCATGTAGAGGCCGCCGTTCACCATCAATGTCTGTCCAACAACAAAACGGTTTCGATCCGAGCCGAGAAACAGGATTGCTTCCGCGATGTCCTCGGGCTCCGCCGCGCGTCCGACCGGAATGGTCTTGATTCTCTCGGCGAACCAGTCCTGCTTCTTTGCCGTTTCCGTGGCGATCGCGCCCGGACTCACGGCATTGACCAATATCTGATGGGGCGCGAGTTCCTCGGCCAGCGACCGGGTGAGGCTTACTAGCGCCGACTTGGCGGCCGCGTAGTGAGGCAGTGATGGTTTCGCCCTGTGCGCATCGGTGGACGCCACATTAACGATGCGGCCATAGCCCTGCCGGATCATGATATCCATAACGGCTCGGGTCGTCAGAAATGGAGCCGTGAGATTGGTTCGAAGCGTCCAGTCCCAGTCGGTCATGCTGATTTCACCGAAACGCGCGTGTCGCCAGCCGCCCACATTGTTCACGAGCAGATCGAGTCGCCCGTCGGAGAAATTTTCGACCGCTGTTGCGAGAGCCGAAACCTCTTCCTCGCGCGCGAGGTCGACGGCGACTGGGTATACGCGGTATCCTTCGGCTTCGAGAGACTTCGCCGAAGACATTACGGCGTCGGCATCAACATCCGCCATGATCACGGCGCCGCCGCGTTCGAGCAGCAATTTCGTGGTCGTAAAACCGAGACCCCTCGCGGCGCCCGTTACGAGCGCTGTCCTGCCTTTGAATTCCATTGTCATCCGGCGGGTCTCCAAACTGCACTTTGACGAGTGTGTACCATTTGGTATAGATTGTCAAATCTAAAGCATATGCTCTAATACAGGGCATTTGAAACAGGCTTAGCGGGAGTGAAACAATGAGTGCTGGATCAGTGATAAACACCCGACCTTCAGGGAGCTCGGATGTCTTCCACCGCTTTCCACGCAACGACATGGCGACGGCGGCCGGCGGCGAAGGACCGTACATCTTCGACAAGTCCGGAAAGCGATACATTGACGGCTCGTCCGGCGCGGCGGTGAGTTCACTCGGTCACGGCCATCCGCGCATAGCTGAAGCGATGAAACGGCAGATCGATCGCATCACTTTCGCCCATACGTCTTTCTTTACCAGCGAACCCGCGGAGGAGCTTGCCTCGCTGCTGGCGGACAAGGCGCCTGGCGATCTCTCGAAAGTCTATTTCACATCGGGTGGCTCTGAATCGGTCGAAGCCGCCCTGAAGCTCGCCCGGCAATATTTCGTCGAGAGGGGCGAAACATCCCGCCACCGCATCATTTCGAGAGCCCAGAGCTATCACGGCAATACGCTCGGAGCGCTTGCAGCCGGCGGCAATCTCTGGCGAAGGGAGGCTTATACGCCGCTACTGCTCGACACGATTCAGACGCCGGCGGCGTATCCCTATCGCGAGAAACAGGAACTGGAGACCGATGAGGCCTATGGCCTTCGCGTGGCAAACGGGCTTGAAGCGGCGATCCTTCGTGAAGGTCCGGAAAACGTGATGTGTTTCATTGTCGAGACGGTGGCGGGCGCCACCATCGGCACCGTGCCGCCTCCCCCGGCATACTTTGGTCGGATTCGCGAAATCTGCGACAAATACGGCGTCCTGCTGATCCTCGACGAGGTCATGTGCGGGATGGGAAGAACAGGAACTCTTTTCGCCTTCGAACAGGAAAATATTGCGCCCGACATCGTCACGCTCGCCAAAGGGCTCGGAGCCGGATACGCCTCCATCGGCGCGACCATGACAACGACGAAGATTTACGACACGATCGTCTCGGGTTCAGGTTTCTTCCAGCACGGGCATACTTACACGGGCCATCCCCTTGCATGCGCCACGGCGCTGGAAGTTCAGAAACTGATTGCGAAAGAAGACCTGCTGGCGAATGTGCGGAAGCAGGCGATCGTTCTGGAAGAAGCGCTGCGGAGCCGGTTTGGCCAGCATCCCAATGTTGGCGACATCCGCGGACGCGGCCTCTTCCAATCGCTGGAATTCGTCTCGGATCGCGAAACCAAGGCGCCGCTTGATCCGTCGATGAAATTTGCGTCGAAGCTGAAAGCTGTAGGCCTTACCGAAGGCCTGCTCTGCTATCCAATGGGCGGCGTTATCGACGGACGATCGGGAGACCATGTCATGCTCGCCCCGCCATTTATCGTCAACGAGCGGCACATCGAGGAAATTGTCAACAAACTCGACAAGGCGATCAGCGCGACGCTGGACGCAACCTGATCGAGTCATATTGCAGCGCACACCGACGAATCTACGAAATTCTTCGTGGCGTCGGCGTCAGATCTATGCCAAAAAGTCAACGCCGAAGCTTCAAAACAGCTCCTGATCTCCTGCATTCCTGTCCTGACGGTGTGTAATGTCTGATGGCGATGAACAAGCCGAAGAGGACGTCGATTCAGACATCCAGTCGACGTCCCGACAATATCTGAGCGTTCACTCCTCCTCTCTGCCCTATCTTCTCAAAGTCGGGGAACTCGGCTCGATTCGCCAGGCGGCAGAAGCTCTGAATATCGCGTCCTCGGCGATAAACCGGAAAATCCTCAAAATCGAACGCGAACTCGGAGTGAGCCTCTTTACGCGGACGGTCAAGGGGATGACGCCAACAACATCAGGGGCGCTGCTTCTGGAACACGCGCGCTCCACTCTGAGCGATTATCAAAGAACGGTCGATGAGATTATCAACCGAAAGGGAAATATCAGGGGACGCGTCAACATCACCGGCATCAGCTCGTTCATCGAGCATGTACTACCCAATAAAATCATACAGTTCTGCGAAACGTACCCGGAGATTTCGATGAAGATCGTGGATGAGAATCCCGGTCGCATCATCGATGAAACCATGGCCGGAAACTTCGATATCGCGATCACCTTCGTGGACGGACGTCACCATGGCCTTGAACTCTGCGCCAAGATCGACGCACCCCTTGGCGCAGTTATGCGCTCGGACCACCCGCTTGCCGGAAGAGAGTCCTTAACGCTCACTGATTGCGCCGGCTATTCCACATTCCTTTTTTCGGACCGACTGATCATTGAAGCCTTGGCCGAAAGCGAGTTTCGAAGAACCGGCGCCACCTTCAAACCGCGTATTCTTACAAACTCAATGGCTGTTATGAACTCCGGCGTTATCAGCGGTCTGGGAATCGGGTTCTTTACGCCAATCGGCTTTCTCGACGACATCCGCGACGGGCGAATCGTGCACGTGCCGCTTCTCGGAAATGAGCTGCTACCGAATGGCATCGGTCTTTATGCGGCCAAAGGAATTACGTCCTCCCAACCCGGCAGGGCGGTCGTGGACTTTCTGATGAAAGAGTTCGCTATTATCGAGAAAAAGCTCGGCGAACTGCGGCTGAAGTAAACGTCGCCACTGCGGATTAACCCTGGTGCGCTGCCTTTCGCTATATGCCAAAACGGCAACGGGCATAGCGAAAATAGATGCTTTTCAACGCCGCGGATCTTCCTAATCTGCGTTGTGCATCGCAACAAGCAGCGATGTTCCCGGCGCCTTACAAAAAAAACAGATCAAATTCTGAGGGGATATAATGAACAATTTCAAAACCAGTAGACGAACCCTGTTGAAGAGCGGCATTGCAGCGGCGGCGGCGATCTCGACGCCGTATACATTTTCAAGATCGGCGCTGGCCCAGACCGGCACCCAAAAACTCAACATGCAGACGAGCTGGTTGATCGGCGGAAATCAGTTGGGTGAAATCGCCGCAAAACAACTCGGTTACTTCGAGGAAGAGAAGATAGATCTTGAAATCACTCCCGGCGGACCAAGCATAGACGGCGTTGCGATGGTGGCGTCGGGACAAGCCCTTGTCGGGCAGACATCTTCGAGCCCGTCCATAATGCTGGCTCGCTCGCAGGACATTCCGATTACATGTTTTGGGGTTTGTGGCCAGAAGCATCCTTACAGCTATTTCTCCCTGCCGGACAATCCGGTTCGCACTCCTGCGGACATGGTTGGCAAACGCATTGGCATCCAGATCGCCGGTGGTAAAGTGCTGCTCAACAGTATTTTGCGAGCGAACGGAATTCCTGAAGACGATGTGGAAATTGTGCCCGTCGGTTTCGACTTCGTGCCGCTTCTGGCCGGTCAGGTCGATGCGATTTCCGGATGGCGCACGAGTGTCAAGAGCCTGAAGACCCTTGGTGACGATTTCATCACTTTGGGCTTGTGGGACAACGGAGTTCGGCTGTACGCGCTTCCATATTATGCGTCCCTGGATACGATCGGGTCTCGATCAGACACTCTGACATCCTTTCTTACCGCCTCTGCGCGGGGTTGGGGGTTCGCGTACGAAAACCCCGAGAAGGCAGTCGAAATAATGATCGAGCAGTATCCGGATCTGGGATTCGATTACGACGACCAGGTTGAAACTGCAAAAGTCTTGTTGGGCTACGTTTTCAACGAAACCACGAAAGAAGCCGGCTGGGGCACGATGGATCGAGCCGTATGGCAGGAACAGATTACTCAGCAGAACGATCTCGGTCAGTTCGCAAGCGCCGTGCCCACAGTCGAGATGATTACAACGCAGAAAATCCTCGAGGCTACATCCGCCGTCCGACCAAAACTCGGCTGAAGGCTGCGGCATGAGCATCGCATCAGCAGAGGCGGTGACGGCCTCCGATACCCCGATCGCCATAGAATTGAACAGCGTTGGCGTTCGCTTCGTTACGGACAGGGGAATCGTCACCGCGCTTCAGGACATCAATCTGCGTATCACGGAAGGATCATTCACAAGCCTGATCGGGCCGTCAGGTTGCGGCAAGTCCACACTGTTGCGCGTCGCCGCCGACATCATCAAACCTACGACAGGATCCGTAAAGATTCTCGGCAGATCCGCAGAGGAGGCGCGCAAGAATCGTGAAATCGGCTTTGTTTTCCAGGACCCATCCCTGCTTCCATGGCGAACAGTGCTCGAGAATGTACTTCTGCCAATGGAACTCGGTGGAGATATGACCCCAAGCAATGCGGGCGATCCTTATGTTCTTATCAAACTGGTGGGACTTGCAGGCTGGGAAAACGCAATGCCGCACGAATTGTCCGGCGGAATGCGCCAACGCGTTTCCATCGCCAGAGCGTTGATTTCAGCCCCGCGCATGCTCCTCATGGATGAGCCATTCGGCGCGCTTGACGAGATCACGCGCGACCGGCTGAACGAGGAATTGTTGCGGATTTGGGAGACCACCGGCACAACAGTCCTGTTCGTCACCCACTCGCTTTATGAGGCTGCATTCCTGGGGCAGCAGGTTCTGCTACTCGCTGCACATCCGGGCAGAATTCGTGACATGTCGCCTGTCAACCTCGCCTCGCCCCGAGACCTGTCTATGCGCGAACTGCCGGAATTCATGGAAACAATCACGAAGCTTCGCGGCATCTTGGAGACTTGCTAGCATGGTCGATGCCGACAGCGCCACGAAACCCTTCGAAAGAAGCACTGAAGCAGGCAAACTCTCCGACGACCAAGTCTGGCAAGAATTTCTGACCCGGCAAAGGCGTCTGCGCTGGCGCCGCCGGATACTGCCCGCCATCACGCTCGTCACGCTCCTTGTGTTGTGGGAAATCGCAGTTCCGGTCTTCGATATCAAGGCCTATGTCGCTCCGGCTCCCAGCGCCATCGCCAAGGTTCTGTATTCGAAATTCGGTCTGCTTATGAGCAATCTGCTACCCACCGCGATCGAGGCGATCGGAGGCTTCCTGCTGGGCACCGGCGCGGCAATCCTGATCGCCACGCTTTTCGTCTATCGTCTGACAGCCGAAGAAGCCCTGTTTCCGATCGTAGTCATGATCAACGCCGTGCCGATTGTCGCCAAGGCTCCCATATTGGTGCTGTTGCTGGGAAACGGAATGGCGCCGAAGATAATCATCGCTTCGCTGATCTGCTTCTTCCCGACGCTGGTGAACATGACCCGAGGCCTGAGATCGGTCAGCGCTCAACAAATGGAACTGATGCATGTGCTTTCGGCCACGCCTCGTGAGATCTACTTCAAGGTCAGGCTGAAGAACGCACTCCCGTTCCTCTTCACGGCCTTGAAGATCGCGGCGGCCGCCTCTGTGGTCGGCGCCATCGTTGGAGAATGGATCGGCGCAAGCAGAGGCATTGGCGCGCTCATCATTCAGGCGACATATGCCTTCGATTCACCACTGCTTTATGCCACCATTGCAGTCGGCTCAACATTCTCAGTTGCTTTTTTCAGTCTCATCGCCTGGGCGGAGCGACGGTTCCTGAAGTGGAATGTCGCCAATTCGCACTGACTAACGGACAATGTCGTAATTCAAGATAGGGAATCAATCCAAGATGGATGTCGTGAACTTCATTCGCACCATGCCGAAAGCGGAGCTGCATCTTCATATCTCGGGAACCATGTCGCCGCAGACGGTGATGCGGCTTGCAGAGCGCAACGGAATCGACATTCCATACAAGACGGAAGAGGACTTCGTCGAAGCTCAGCAATATAAATCGCCGGAGGATTTCTTCCGCTATCACATGACCTGCTTCGAGGTATTGCGAACACGGCAGGACATTTATGACTCGACCATGGACTTCCTTGAGCGTTGTCAGGAAGAGAACATCCGCCATGTCGAACTGACTTTCGCTCCTCAGCAATATTTCGACAATGGCATCAGCGTCGATGACCTGATGGAAGCGCTTGATGAAGCCAGCCGTGACGGCCTTGCGAAGTATGGCGTTTCCTCGGTTCTGTTGATGTGCATCAACCGGGAATTTTCTGAAGAAAGCGCTCTCGACATGCTGAGCGCAATGATCCCGCATCGCGACAGAATCGCCGGCATGGGCCTCTGCTCCAACGAAAAGGGCAACCCGCCCATAAAGTTTCGGAAAGCCTATGACGAGGCGCGAAGACAGGGTTATCGACTTACAGCCCACTGTGATTGCGACATGGAGAATTCGGCGCAGCACATTTATCAGTGCATCCACGTGCTGGGTGTGGAAAGAATCGACCACGGCGTCAATTCGATAGAGGACGACAGCATCGTCGACGCCCTGATTGATCGCAAGATTCCGCTCACGATCTGCCCGACATGGACGCCGCTCGATTCAAGACCCCGCCGTATCGGTCGGCTGCGGGCGCTGCACGAGCGCGGCGTCACGGTGACAGTCAATACCGATGATCCGGCGGAATTCGCGAGCGGCTATATGTGCAATATGATGGAGGCCCTGACGAAACATGGCTTCACGCCGGAAGAATTGCTGAATTTCATGCGCAATGCATTCTCGTCTTCCTGGATCGCAGAAGCCGAGAAGGACAAATTTCTCGATGAACTCGAAACTCACGCCAAGGCGCATGGACTTGCGTAACGCTATCCGGATTGCGGCTGCAGGAAGTCGTCTGCAATCCAGCGCCTTCATGGCGTCTTTGTATCCCGAGCCGTCGCGGCCATAATAACCGATCAGATCTTCAGATAGATCACGTGCAAAGACCGTGCATAGTGACAGGGCCCTAAAACGCTTCAGGCTGAATGCCCGGGATTGCCTTCCACGGTTGCTTCGGCGGAGGAACGCGAACGGCGCGATGACAGAACGCCGTAACCGACCGACAGCACTGTCAGCGCGGCAAAGAACCAGCAGATATAGGAATTGAAGAAGACGCTGTAATCGCCATGCGAAACAAGAATGGTGCGTCGCAAATTGTCCTCGAACGAGGGGCCCAGAACAAATGCGATCAGGAAGGGAGGAACCGGCAGGTCGATCTTCATCATGAAGAAGCCGAGAAAACCGGCGGCAAACATGACGAGGATGTCGAAATGACTGTTCTGGATCGCATAGGTTCCGAAAACACAGAAAATCAGCAGACCCGGCATGAGAATATGACGCGGTATGTCTGAAATGCGGGCGAAAAGCCGCATCGACAGCATTCCAAGGATAAGCATTGCGATGGAACTCAGCATGATGCCGAAGAAGATAGCGTAGACCAGGTCGCCCTGTGTCTGAAACAGGGACGGTCCGATCGACAGGCCGTGTATCAGGAAGGCGCCGATCATCACGGCGGTCACGACATCGCCCGGAATGCCGAGCGCCAGAAGCGGGATGAGCGTCGCGCCGGCCACCGCATTGTTGCCTGCCTCGGCTGCGGCCACACCGTCGACCTCCCCCTTGCCATAGGTCTCGGGATGTTTCGAACTGCGCTTTGCCATGGAATAGCTGAGAAAGGAGGCGGCGGTCGCGCCGACGCCAGGAATGGCGCCGATTGCGACGCCGATCGCACTACTGCGGAATATGGTCGGAAAACATTTGCGGAGTTCCGGCCAGGTCAGCGCCGGACCTGACCTGCTTCCATGAATGAGGCCCGCCTGTTTTCGAAGATAGAAATCGATCACCTCCGGTATGGCGAAAAGGCCGATAAGCAGCGGAACGAAGCTGACGCCGCCAGAAAACTCGAGCATGCCGAAAGTGAAGCGCGGATTGCCATAGATGAGATCGAGCCCGACGGTCGCCAGAAGAAGACCGAGCACGGCGGAAACCAGGCCTTTGAACAGGGAATCGCCGGCGACGGACGTCACGATGGTGAGTGAGAAGGTCATCAGCCAGAAATACTCGGCCGGTCCGAATTGCAGAGCGAAGCTGGCGATGGTGGCGGCAAAGAGTATTAGCGCGAGATTGGAAGCGAGATCCGCAACGACTGAACTGTAGAGCGCGATGTCCAGGGCCTTGCGGCTCTGTCCCTTCTGGGACAGCGGCCAGCCATCGAGCAAAGTGCATATATTTCCAGGGGTACCTGGCGTACGGATAAGGATTGCGGATATCGAACCGGCGAACATCCCCCCCTTGTAGATGCCGACGACAAGCAGGATCGCGCTGACCGGATTCATGCCATAGGTGAACGGCAGGGCGAGCGCGATGCCCATGCTGCTCGACAAACCGGGAATCGCGCCGATCACGATTCCGATGAACATGCCGGCGACAATCGCAAGCACGTTCTGAGTTGAAAGAAACAGATCAAGTCCGTTCAGTATTTCCTGCAACAGGGCTCTCCGTGATCGGGGATTGCAACGCGGTCAGAATGGCAAGTCGCCTCTTGGCAGAGGAACCGCCGCAAGTTTCGCGAACAAGATGTATGTGATGACGGGTACGCCGATAATCGTTGCGGCCAGCACCAACGGGCGGCGCTCGCCGCCGAAGATCACTAGGAAACCGAACACCAGTGCGGAACTCAGCAAGGCGCCGAGTGGAATGAGCAGCAGATAGAACGCTGCGAAGACGATCACGACCATCGAAAATCGTCCAAGGGTCGCGGGGATCGGGAGGCTCTCGGCGCTTCCGTCGCCTGAAGACGACGCCACCGACCCGGTTCTCGCTTCAATCACAGTCAGGACCGAGAAGACGAGACCGGCAACGGCGATGACATAAGGATAGAAGGCGGAGGAAGTGAGCGACAAGCCCTGCTTGGCGTAGGAGGGAATGCCATAGGGAATGCCGAAAACCAGCATCGCCAGGAAGAATACGGTGAAGCCCGCCGCGATGATGGTCTGTCGCCGTTTCTGGCTGGCTGCGTCCATGACCACCACTGAAAATCCTTTCGTCGTCCTTCCCGCTGTCTCTCCCTTGACTCCTCATAGCATCAGTGAGAGTTTGAGTCCATGATTTTAAAACAGCGTTCCGATAATCAAAACACTTCGGTCAAACGCAGCGACGCCTCGATGAGCAAGACGCTGGCGAGCGGGCTGGCCATTCTGGAGTTTCTGAGCCGAAAGTCGGAACCGATGGGCGTACGCGAACTGTCGCGCGAAATGAACATGAACCCCGCCCAGGTTCAGCGTCTTCTCAACACCCTGTCCGACTGTGGCTTTGTGGAAAAAGACATGGGACTTCGCCGTTACCGCGTCGGGTTGACCGCCTTTCAGGTCGGGCGCGCCTATCTCGCCGATACGGGACTGGTAGACGCCGCCGCTCCAATACTGCGGGACGTATCCGACCGCGTCTCCGTCAACACCTATCTCGCCGTTCGCCGGGGCGATGTCAGCATATATATCTTCGTTCACTTGAGCCAGGGCGCGCTGTCGGTCCATGCTGTTCCAGGCAATCAGATGCCGTTACATTCGACGGCCATGGGCAAAGCGCTTCTCTCAGCGTTGACCGACGATGAAATCCGACGACTGCTCGGCGCAAAGCCACTTCCGCGCATCACCGAAGCGACCGAGACGGATCTCGAGAAGCTTGTTGAAGAGGTGCGTCATATCCGTAACGGAGAGGTGGCGATCGCCAACGAAGAAAACATTCCGGGAATCTTTTCCGCCGGCGCGCCGGTGCGCGACACGGATGGCGAAATCATTGCCGCCGTGAGTTGCGCATGTGCGGTGCAAATGACGACCGGAGACGGGCGCACAAGGATTGAAGACGAGATCAGGCAGGCCGCGGAACGCATTTCCAGACGACTGGGTGCGCCGGCGGCCGTGAGTCATTTGAGGTAGGGTATGCAAGAACAAGAACCATTGTCCGACCTGCAGGCGGTCGACGCCATACTGTCGACGAACGGCTATGATGCGCTGGTGGCGACCGCACCGGAAAACGTCACGTATGTCAGCGGATTCTGGGCAATGACCCATTGGATCCGCCGCGGGCCTCAGGCCTATGTTTTGTGGCCAACCGCGCGCCGCAGCGAGGCGTCGATTATCACGACGACCAGTACGCTCGATCTGGTCGCCGACCAGAAACCCTGGGTCAGCAACGTACGCCGGTTCGGCTATTTCGTCTTTGAGGGAATGGATCGAACCGGTCTTGATCCGCTCGACCAGGCACAGGTCGATCTTCTCATGGGCGAGGAATTTCCTGGCGCCGTGGAGGCGCTGGTTGAAGCTATCCGCGAGGCAGGCCTTTCCAGCGGAAAGATCGCCGTCGACGAAATCGGCATGACGCCCCAAGCCATGGCCAGACTGCGCGAGGCCCTGCCCCACCTGACCATTGAACCGGCCTTCGAACTGATCCGGCAGATGCGCACTATCAAGACGCCGGAGGAGGTTCGACGCCTTCGTCGCGCCTGCAACATCGCAGAAGCCTCGATCAACGCCAGTCTCGAGGCAGCCCATGTCGGCATGACGGAAAGGGAGATGGCGCGCATATTTCACCGAACCACTGTGGAAAACGATGCGATGCCTGTTCTGGGCGTTATAGGTTTCGGCGTGCGGAGCACGCTCACCAACTCCCAACCTTCGGACGCCGCCTTGAAGGAAGGCGACATCATCCGTTTCGACGTGGGCGGCCGATACATGCACTATCGAGCCGACATATCGCGCATCGGCGTCATGGGCGAACCGACACGCGAAATCGTCGAAAAATACACTGCGCTGAAAAACGGGGTGGACCACGCCTACGACATCATCCGGCCGGGTCTGAAGGCGTCCGATCTCTTCGAGAAGGTGATGGACGCCGTCCGCAAGTCCGGCCTTCCCGAGTACAAGCGCAACCATGTTGGCCACGGCATCGGCATCGACGGTTACGATCTGCCGAATATCGCCCCATCGAGTTCCGATGTCCTGCAGGCCGGAATGGTGATTTGTGTGGAGACGCCCTACTACGAATTCGGCCTCGGCGGCCTCCAGGTCGAGGACATGATCCATGTGACGGATGACGGATGCGAGTCCCTCATGGAGTTCGATCGTGAACTGCGGATCGTGTCCGCATGACCACGCCTGAAGCCCTCCTCCACGTCTCATGCTGCGCAGGTCATTCGCACGATCCGACCGGTTCGTTCAGGGATTGTCTGTCCTTTGCGACGATGAGTTCGGACGGCGACAACTTGCTTTCCGGGTTATCCGGTTCCCCGGGAACGATCGCGATTTCGACCTGCGCATCGCATGGGGCAGCCCAATCCCCACGCGCTTTCGGCGCCCGCCAGGGTCGCGTTTTATTCGCATCTGAAGCGCCAATGCGCTGCCGGTACGAGACCATCGCCCGCAAAGAAGGTGTTTTAACAGAGGTTTCCTTCGCAAGCACGCTTGCGGTCGTCGAAACCCAGAAGAAGAACGGCGAAATCAAGATCGATGAGACCGTGGTCAGTATCCTGGCCGTGACCGGTCTCAGAGACGTGGCCACACGGCCGGCCCAGGACCCATCCCCTCTGGTTCCTGCAGACCTGGATCGCACACTCGAGGCGATCCAGGCTCACTACGGTCATGCCGACCCAACCTGAAGGAGACTCAACATGAACAGACTGAAAATGTCCTCGCTTTGCGCCGCCGCAATCGGCGCTGTGCTGGTCGCATCCGCGCCGGCGCTCGCGGAATTCCCGGAAAAGCCAATCACCCTGATCGTGCCGTGGTCGGCAGGCGGCAGCACAGACCAAACGGCCCGCGCACTTTCCGAAGCGGCGTCCAAGGAATTGGGCCAGCCCATCGTCGTGGTCAACAAACCCGGCGCATCGACGACACTCGGCATGGCGGAACTCGCCGCGGCAGAGCCGGACGGCTATACTCTGGGCACCCTGTCGACAACCACATACATGGCTGAGATCACGCGCGACGACGTGCCTTACAGCATGATGGAGGACTTCAGTTTCATCAGCTATTATGGGGACAACCTCATCGGTGTCGTGGCGCTGAGCGACAAGCCCTGGAATTCGCTGGAAGAGCTGATTGCGGCTTCGAAGGAAAAGGGTCTGAATTTCGGAACGGGCGGCGTCAACACCACGCAGCACCTGACGACGGAAGCCGTCAAGAAGGACTCCGGAGCCGGTCTGACCCACATTCCCTATCGTGGTTCGGCGGAATCGCTTCCCGCGCTGCTGGGCGGCCATGTCG
Source organism: Hoeflea sp. CAU 1731 (assembly GCF_039888615.1). Lineage (NCBI taxonomy): Bacteria > Pseudomonadati > Pseudomonadota > Alphaproteobacteria > Hyphomicrobiales > Rhizobiaceae > Hoeflea > Hoeflea sp. CAU 1731. Next base: position 184,744 of record NZ_JBDQQS010000010.1, read on the forward strand.
ATTTCATAACCGAAACCTCCGTTTGGGCGCCGTATGTGGAAAGCGGTGAAGTAAAAGTTCTCGCCGTAAATCTCCCTGAACGCGCCAAGGCCTTCCCGGACGTTCCCACACTCACCGAGCTTGGTTATCCCACGCTGCGGTCCGTCCAGGGCATTATCGGACCGGCGGGGATCCCGGAAGACGTCCGCATGAAGCTTGAGGCTGCCTTCCGCACTGCACTGTCCGATCCGACATTCATCGAAACCATGGGCAAGTTGCGAATGGAAATCGTCGAAATGAGCGGTCCTGAAATGCATGACGCCATCGAAGCCGAGGTCGACAAGGCATCCGATCTGGTCAATTCGCTTTCAAACTGACGTTTAACGCTCCTCGCCGGCGCCCTCACATGGGCGCCGGCGTAATGACCCAGACCGTGACACATGCGCCCCGATCTTCTCGAAAAGGTTTCCGGCAAGGCCGAATTCATCAGCGATGTCAGCATTGACGGCATGGCTTACGGAAAAGTCGTGCGCAGCACCGAGCCGCATGCGCGGATCATTGGCATGGATGTTTCCCGGGCCGAACAGGCAAACGGCGTCGTCTGTGTTCTAACAGGGGCGGACAGCGGTCTGTTGACGCAAACCGACTGGGGCCTGTTTTACGAAGACCGCCCGGTAATCGCCCGCGACCGAGTGCGTTATGTGGGTGAGCCGGTCGCCGTGGTCGTCGCGGACACACAAGCCCGCGCCGAAGCCGCATCACGCCTCGTCGTCGTCGAGTATGAACAACTGTCGATATGTGCGACACCGGAGCAGGCGCTGGCTGGGGATGCGCCTGTGCTGCATGAGGACTTCCGTCCAATATCGGATTTTTACTTCAAGGGAACAGCCCGCGGCCAAGCTGGGACGAATGTCTTTCAGGACTACCTGCTGGAGCGCGGCGACGTCGATAGCGCGGAGCGCTCAGCTCAACGGATATTCGAACACAGCTATTCCTTTCCGGGAATCGCGCATTTCGCAATGGAGCCGCATTGCGCGATCGCCCGTTTCGACCACGCCGGGCTGACGATCTGGTCAGGAGCGCAGTCTCCGACGGCCGTGCAGAAAGTTCTCGCCCGGGTCTTCGGTCTTCCGATCGCGCGAGTGCGCGTGATTGTTCCTTATGTCGGCGGAGGTTTCGGCGGCAAGGCGTCAGTCAAGATCGAACCGCTCGTCGCCGCCGCCGCACGCAAAGCCGGACGACCCGTCAAGGTGCTCCTGAGCGCCGAGGAATCCATGCTGACTTGCCGGCGGCTTGCCGCAATTATCACGATCCGTACCGCCATTGACGCGGAAGGCGCCATTCTCTCGCGCACTGGCGACATCGTCATGGATGGCGGTGCCTATGCCGATACCGGACCGGCCGTCGCGCTCAAATCCGCGCACCGGCTTGTCGGCCCCTATCGCCTGCCCAACCTGAGGATCAGGGCGCGGGCCGTCTACACGAATACGGTTCCCGGAGCAGCCTTCCGGTCTATTGGCGGGCCACAGGCGGTCTGGGCGACCGAGTCGCATATGGACGAGATTGCTGCGGAACTTGGAGAAGACCCGGTCGATTTCCGCTCCCGGCATCTGTTGCAACGAGGCGACGAGGTGATCGATAATCTGCGTCCTCTGGACGTTGATCCGACGGTCATGATGGATGCGGCGGTGGAGGCGACGACGAAAGGGCACAACCACGCCTCGCGCGGTCTGGCGCTTGCCGTCACCGATCCCGGAATTCTGCCGGTCGCTGGCGCGATCGTGCGCGTCCACGCCGACGGGTCGGTGGAAGTGCGCAGCATGAGCGTGGAAATCGGACAAGGCGTCAGAGGCGTACTTCAGCGGATCGTCGCTGAAACCCTGTCGCAGCCGCCCGAAGTCATACACATCCTCGATCCGGATACGGCTGGTGCGCCCTATGACTGGGGCACCGGCGCAAGCCGCTCCAGCATGATCATGGGACTGGCTGTCGAAAAAGCAGCCGGGGACGCGGTTTCAAAGCTGCTGGCTCTGGCGTCCGAGGCCTTTGAACTCGAGACGACGGCGATCAGTCTGGCGCCGGGTGGTCTCAAGCTTGGCGACAAGACCGTCAGCTTCGGCGACCTGTTCCACGCGGCACACGGCATTGATTCCGGTGATGTGACGGGTCAGGCGTCAATCACGCCGCGCTCGCTCGACGGCAAGCTGGCGCAGGCGCCTCTGTTCTGGGAAACGGCGGCTGCCGCCTGCACTGTCTCGGTCGATCCCGATACCGGGGTCGTCGCGCTCGACACCTATGCAGGTGTGGCCGATATCGGCCGCGCTTTGAACCGATCGGCCGCCGAAGGCCAGGAAGAAGGCGCGGCTGTCCAGGGCCTCGGCCATGCGCTGTTTGAGAACCTGGTCTTCGACGATGGGCAACCGATGACGGCGATGCCCCTCCTCTATCGTGTCCCGCGCCTTTCCGACGTTCCTGCCGACTGGACGACCGTGCTGATCGAGAATGGCGACGGCCTAGGACCCATGGGCGCCAAGGGCATGGGCGAAGGCGGCATCCTCGGCATGGCGCCGGCAATCGCCAACGCGCTGGCGCGCGATCATGGCGTCCGTCTTCGAGATCTTCCCATGACGCCCGAGCGGGTCTGGACCGCGCTGTCAGCAAGGAAGTGGCATGCGTCCTGATCCATTCACCTATCATCAGCCGAAAAGCCTGGCCGAAGCGTCCTCTCTCGTCGCCGAACTCGGCGACGGCGCGACGTTCTATGCCGGTGGAACGGAACTGCTCCTGCTCATGAAGATGCAACTGGCCGAGTACAGGCACCTGGTGAACCTGAAGAAAATCGACGGTCTGAAGACAATCGGCGTCGAACATGACAGGCTGGTGATCGGCGCGCTGGCGACCCACTGCGACATTGCCCTAAGCACGGCCGTCTCGAAGCACTGCCCATCGCTTTCACGCCTCTGTAGCGAAATCGCAAATATCCGCGTGCGCGTAGCCGGCACGATCGGCGGCAATCTGTGCTTCGCCGAACCGCGCGCCGATCCACCGGTTTTGCTGGTCGCGCTCGACGCGGGATTGCAACTTGTTTCCGCGCATGCGAGCCGGGTTATTCCGGCGTCTGAATTTTTCCTGGGACCCTTCGAAACCGCCCGGAAGCCAGACGAGATCCTGACGACGATCGAAATACCGCTGGGGACCGGAGCCGCAAGTTTCGAACGCATGAAGCAGGGCAATTACAGCCTTGCGACTGCGGCCATCTCCAGAAGCGATTGCCATCAGACCTGGATCGGCTATGGCGGCGGTCCGCCGAAGCGACTCAACGGCACAGGCGCACTGCTCGACAGGGACGACGGCCGCACAAGCGAGGAAGCCCTTTTTGCCGCCGTAGCAGAGGATATTTTCGATCTCGAGATCCCTTCGGACCTCGAAGCTGGTGAATCCTATCGCAGGCATCTGATCGCAGTGGCGGTCAAACGCGCGCTTGCTTCCCTTCATGAAACCGAACCGACGGGAGTCCACTGATGGACACGTCTGTCGGTATCAGCGTCGAGATAAACGGTGCTCTCGTTTCCCGGTCGGTACCGGCGGAAACACTGCTGATTGATTTCCTGCGCGACGACATGGGGCTGCGGAGCGTTAAGCTGTCCTGCGACATGGAGATCTGCGGCGCGTGTACTGTGCTTGTCGACGGACTGCCTATGAGCAGCTGCACGACGCTTGCCGCTGATGTCGACGGCTCAAAAGTGACGACCGTCGAAGGCCTGATCATCGACGGAGTGCTCGATCCGCTGCAGCAGGCATTCATCGATCATGGGGCGGTGCAGTGCGGTTTCTGTACGCCGGGTTTCATTCTTGCGGCTAAGGCATTGCTGCTTCGCAATCCGAACCCCACGCGCGCAGAAATCGTTTCTGCGCTCGATGGCAATATCTGCAGGTGCACAGGATACACAAAGATTGTGGAGGCCATCCGGCATGCTGCCTCGGCTTGAAATCTCCTTCGACGGCCGGGAACCGATCGCCGAAATCTTTGAGAAAACGAGGGCGGCGGCCGAAAATGGCGCCACCACCGTTTGGCTGGCCAGTCATCTGTTCGAACAGGATCCGGTGTCATGCGCCGCTGTCATGCTGGATCGTTTTCCGACACTCGACATCGTATTGATGGCAATCAGCCCGCTGGTGCTGCACCCTGTCCAGATCGCCATGTCAGCCGCATCGTTGGACGAGATGTTTCCGGGCCGGGTATCGGTGTGTCTAGGGGTCGGCTCTCCAGACGACCTCGGGAGCGCAGGCATCGACGCGGACAAACCGCTGCAGGCCATGAAGGAGGCGCTGGCGTTGTGTCGGGCCCTCCTGTCCGGCGACAAGATCACCCTTGAGGGCCAGCGATTTGGCGTCAAGGGGAGAGCGCTACGCTCGGGCAGCCATCCTGTTCCGCTGTTGATGGCGGCGTCCGGACCGAAGATGCTCGAACTGGCTCGGAGCGAGGCGGATGGCGTCTTGTTGTCGGCTGCCTCATCCCGCGAGTTCATCAAATCCACGATCACCCGTCTGCATGCGGGAAAGCCGGCTCGTCCCTGCTTCGACAATTGCGGACTGGTCTATGTGTCGCTCGACGACGACAGAGCGGTCGCTATGGAGCGGCTCCGCTCGAAACTGGCGGTGACGTTGCGTGGCGCGCATCATGCCGCCAATCTGGAAGCCGCCGGCAGCAAGCTGGACCAGACGGCGCTCCGTGACGCCTTTACCGCTGGCAGGAATTCGGATGCTGCCCAAATCGTCCCGGACCAGGTGGTCCTGAACCATTCCGCCGCCGGCACGCCGGCGGAACTGCCCGCAATGATCCAGACCTATCGGGACGCCGGCCTCGACCGCATGATCCTGTCCGCATTCGGATCGGTCGCGGAAATCGAAACCGCCATGAAAACCATGAAAACAACAGAAAGACTGTCAGATGAAGTTTAGCATTTCCCTCTGCACGGGTTTCGAAGGGGTCATGTATCCCGTCCCATTCATCAAACCGGAGCAGTTCGTCGAACAGGCGAAGCTCTGCGAGAGCATGGGTTACGATTCCATCTGGGGCAACGATCACATCACAACCCAGAACTACGTACGCGAAAAGTTCCCGGATTCGCCACCCAATTTCTACGAACCGCTGATTACGCTCGCCATGTGCGCCCAGGCGACAACAACGCTTCGCGTTGGCACGGCACTCCTGGTCATGCCGATGCGCGAGCCGGTCTACCTCGCCAAACAGGTCAGTACGCTGGATCAGCTGTCCGGTGGACGATTGGTATTGGCTGTCGGACTCGGCGCCTATCGGGAAGAATTCGAGGCCTGGGGTCCAGCCTACAAGAAAGCGCGGCGCGGCGACATGCTGGATGAAGGCATCGACGCGTTCCTGAAACTGATCAGCGAGCGCAGCGCCAGTCTCGATGGCGAATACTATCATTTCACAGATGTCGAGATGTATCCTAAACCGAAGCAGGATCCGTTTCCACTGTTCATCGGAGGCCACAACATCCCGGCCCTCAAGCGCGCCGCAACAGTCGGACAGGGTTGGCTTCCAGGCTGGCGACCCTTTGCCGAGATGAGGGAGCGCATCAGCCAATTGAAGGACCTCTCGGAGGAAGCGGGACGACCACGCGACGCCGTGGAAATCGCTCCGCAATTCTCCATGCTGCTGGCCAAGACCGATGAAGAGGCCGAAAAGAAATACATGGAAAGCGGGCTGGTGGCTCATCGCCAGTCTCTCGCCTATACCGGCCGCGATCTGAGCCATCAGGTCACCGCGAACCTGGTCGGCTCCCCCGACACGGTCCTGCAGAAGATCGATGAAATGCGCTCCATGGGCATCGATCACTGCAGTGCCCTCATGATTCCGGTCGACACCATATCCGAAATGAACGAGCAGATTGAATGGTTCGCCAAGGATGTGATGGCGCGATGCTAGAACCGCCGGTCAGGCCTTTGTCGGATGATGATCCAACCTATCAAGGCCTGATCCTCGACCGGTTCGATCCGCAATCACGTTACAAACTGCTGACGGGAACCGTGACGCCCAGGCCGATTGCGCTCGTTTCGACGGTCTCTTCAGAAGGGATCGTAAACGTCGCCCCCTTTAGTCAGTTCATGATCGTCGCGGCCAATCCGGGACTGTTGGGCTTCTCGACGTCGCCGCTTGCCGACGGACCGAAACATACGGTTCGCAACATCAAGGAAAGCGGAGAACTGGTTATCAACATACCGACCTTTTCAATGGCGGAGCAGGTCCAGGCCTGTGCAGAGGAACTGCCGGAGGGCGTAAGCGAAGCTCGTCATTCCGGCCTCGATCTCGTCGCCTCGGAAACGGTCGCGCCGCCACGGGTCGCCGACGCCCCGGTGCAGTTCGAGTGCGCACTGGAGAAATTCGTGGAGTTCGGCGACTTGCCAAATATTATCGTCGTTGCGCGGGTTCGGCTCATGCATCTGCGCGAAGACCTGCTTCTGCCCGGTAATCGCGTCGATACGGTCGCGCTCGATCCGCTCGCACGCATTGGCGGCCGCAATTATACGCAGCTTGGCCAATTGAAAGAGGTCTGATCCTCTTCCCGGATTCGGAAGAATTCTTCGCTCCCAAACGCAATTGCTGTCAGCAAAATGACAGGCAAACCTCCGATGCCGTCAGATTACGCGCTCATTGCCGCCATCGACCGGCAGTTGAGCACCCGTCGTTCGGCGAAGCGTGCCGTCAACGAAGGCGGCGGCGGCCCGCCCGACATCGGCGGAAGTGATTTCGGTCTTCATGAGATTACGCGTCTTGTATTGCTCGACGGTCAGCCCGTAGCGTTTTGCCGAGGTTTCCAGGGCTTCTCTCGTCCAGAGGTTCGTGTCGAACACCGCATCCGGATGGACCACGTTGACCGTGATGCCTTCTTCCGCGAGTTCAAGTGCAGCGACGCGGGCAAGCTGTGTAAGCCCGGCCTTGGAGACTGAATAGGCCGCTGCTCCTGCGCCGGGCGCAAGCACGTTGCGGGAGCCGACGAAGACGACGGCCGGTTCGACGCCGTGACGCAAGTATGGAATGCTGTGCTTCAACAGCTTGCGGTGGGACGTCATATTGACGGCCATGGCGGCGTCCCAGTCATCATCCGCCAGTGTTTCGATCCGCGCGCCCGTCCGAAAGATGCCGGCATTGGAAATCAGGATGTCGATTCCGCCATAGCGGTCGACGATTTCGGTGAGCGCTGCTTTCACACCGGCCTCCTCGACCAGATCGATCACAAAACTGTCGAAGCCCGGCCGATCCATACTTTGCAGAATGGCGGGATCGATATCGAGACCGACAACGACAGCACCTTTCGCGGCCAGCACCTCTGTGCAGGCTTTTCCGATGCCCGCGGCCGCGCCGCTGACAACGGCGACCTTGCCTGTCAGTTCCAGAGGCGGCTTCTGGGATTTGAGCTTGGCCTGTTCGAGTTCCCAATATTCCAGATCGCGCAGCTCTGTTTCGGACAGCCCCTGCCAATCACCGATCTTGCTCGCATATGAAAGCGCCCTGACCGTCGCGAAGCTGACATCGGACGAAATCATTGCGCGCTTCAGGTTCGGTCCGAAACAGCGGCTCGAGCCATCGGCGAACAGAACCCAGTGCGGGTATGCCGGCAACATCGTCAGCGTCCTGTCGGCCGCCCGATCAAAATAGTCCCGATAATCAGCTTCGAAGTTTTGCATCGCCAACTGCGGGTCATCGGCGACAACCGCCGGAAACGGCTTGTTGTGTATAACATGCTCCGGCGTCAACGTGCCCTTGCGCAGCATGGCGGCAAATTTTTCCACCTGGCCGTCGGGCAACGTCGCCCCCTTTCGCGAAACCAGCGGTTGGCCGGCAATGTCACTGGCGATGCGCCGTGTCCGCGCGACCAGGACTGGGTCCGTGGCGGTTTCGCCGGTGATCTCAACCGGACCGTATCGTTGCTCCAGCCAGTTTCCGGCCCGCGTTGCGATATCCACCATGCGTTCGTAGCTGTCCCTCGCATTGTCGGCATAGGTGAAGACGCCGTGATGTTCGAGGATAACCGCATCGGCCGCCTGCAACCGGCCGGACGCGATGTATGGCTTTAATTGCACAGCCAGATCGAAACCCGGTTTGACGTAAGGCAGGATTAGGACGTTTTCACCATAAATCTCCGAGAGCAGCCTGGCCCCCTCAGGCGTGTTGGAGATTGTCAGAACCGCGTCAGCATGACTGTGATCGACATATTTGAAGGGAATGATCGCGTGCACGATCGCTTCAATCGAAGCGGTCGCCGCACTGCTGTCTAGCCGCGCGCGACGAACCTCGTTGAGCATGTCGGAATCGCTCAGGCTCTCGAGCTTCGCGAGCCGCAGGAGATGCGGCAGGCTAAGCGCCGTAAAACCCTCTTCGCCCATCGCGCCGAGATCGAATCCGCTCGCCTTGACCCAGATGATCTCCAGCTCGTCGCCGAAGCGGTCCACCGTGGTCGATTTGACCGAGGTGTTGCCGCCGCCATGCAGCACGAGCGCGGTGTCCTCGCCGATCAACCGCGACGAGTAGGCGCGCATCGCCAGATCTGTTTCGAGGCTGGATGCCGTTTTCGCATCCCATCTGTTCCTCATCAGTGCATACCTCACGGCGACCGGAAAATCCCGGTCAGGCCGCAGCCTTCTGCTGCAGATCCTGGAACAGTTCGTAGGCCTGCGCCCCGGTCTTTCCATGATGAACGACGGCGGCAAGCGCCTTGAGCATCGCCACCGGATCGGAAGACTGGAAGACGTTGCGCCCCATGTCGACGCCGGCTGCGCCCTGGTCGACCGCGCGGTAGGCCATCTCCAGCGCCTCGTTTTCCGGCAGCTTCTTGCCCCCGGCGATAACGATCGGAACGGGGCAGCCGAGCACAATCTTTTCGAAGCCCTCATCGACATAGTAGGACTTGACGAACTGGGAGCCGATCTCGGCCGCGATGCGGGTCGCCAGGCCGAAGTATCGTGCGTCGCGAACCATGTCCTTGCCGACGCCGGTCACCGCCATTGTCGGAACACCGTAGCGCGCGCCGGTGTCGACCAGCTTCACCACGTTACCTATGGACTTGTGTTCGTATTCGGCCCCGACGTAAATCTGCGCCGCCATTGCGCAGGCGCCGAGACGCACTGCGTCGTCGATATCTACGCCGACCAACTCGTTCGAAAGCTCCGTTAGGATGCTGTTTCCCGCACTGCAACGCAACACCACCGGCTTGTTGGATTCCGGCGGGATCGTCGTGCGGAGCGCGCCTCGCGTGCACATTAATACATCGGCGTGCTCGGCGAGCGGCGTGATCGACAGATCCATGCGCTCGAGACCGGTCGTTGGCCCCTGGAAGTAGCCGTGATCGAATGCGAGCATCACCGTGCGGCCGGACTGCGGATTGAAAATCCGCGACAGTCGCGCCTTCATGCCCCAGTCATAATGCGCGGCCCCCTTGAGATAGAACCGACTTGTATCGGCGGGCTGATCCTCACCCCAGTCCTTGCCGTCCTTGATGTCGTCGAGATCCGCCATGGTGTATTCCTTCCTGTTTGGAATTCTTTGCTTCAGGACGCCTTTGCCGCGTTTTTCATCGCGTTGAGGATGATGGATATGGAAATCGCGCCGGGGTCGGGATGACCAATGCTGCGTTCGCCAAGCGACCGCGCCTTGCCAGTGGTCGCCAGCATGTCCTTCGTGGCGTCTACACCCTTGTCGGCGGCTTCCGATGCCGCGGCGATGACTGCGGACACATCGTCTCCGCCGCATGCCTTTGCCGCCCGCGCGGCCGGCGCGACCGCATCAAGCATGGTCTTCTGACCTTCCTCGACACCCCCCCGCTTTGCGACGGCTGCCTTTGCTTCCTCAAGGAAAGTCGCAAAGCTCTCGGCGGTGATGGTGTCTTCGCCGACGAACGCTTTCGCGCCGGACCGGAAGACCGTGCCAAAAACTGCCCCAGCCGCGCCGCCTGTTTTCGACATGATCGCCATGCCGACCTGCTTGAAAGCGTCTTCGATGGTTTCCGGTGGTTTGGAATCCAGACTTTCGAGGGCCGCTTCAAAACCACGGCGCATGCCGATGCCGTGATCGCCATCACCTGTCGCGAGGTCGGCGTCCGTCAGCCGGTCGACATTCGCTATAACGTCGTCCGCGACCGATCTCAGCATAGCAACGGTGGCGTCCCTGTCGATTTTCTTGACCATGATCAACGCCTTACATGTTCGACAAGCCGACCGAGCTCGCCGGCATGTCGAGATAGTGCTTCAGTTCGTCGTCCAGTTTCATCAGGGTGACCGAGAAGCCGGCCATTTCCTGAACCGTGAGCCAGGTCCCCACGAGGGTACGATGCACGGTAATGCCCTGCTCATCGAAGACCTGCCTCAGGCGGCGATTGACGACAAGCATCTCCATCATGGTGGTTGCGCCGAGGTTGTTGATCAGCAGAGCCACTTCATCACCCTTTCCGAAAGGAAGATCGGAGAGGATCTTTTCGATGAGCTGGTCTGAGATCTCGTCGGCAGGCTGCAGTTTCTGGCGCGCTATACCAGCCTCGCCATGCGCGCCCATGCCGATCTCGATTTCGTCATCGGCGAGCTCGAAAGTCAGCTTTCCGGTCTCGGGTATCGAGCCGGCGGAGACCGCGACGCCCATGGTGCGAACATTGTCGACGGCTTTTCTCGTCACGCGCTCGACCTCCTCGAGACTGTCGAGTTCGGCGGCCGCGCCGCCGGCGATCTTGATCATCAGCACGTCGCCGGCAATGCCGCGTCGATCATCCATTCGGTCGGGCGGAGCGGCTGCGACGTCATCGCGTACGCGCACGGTGCGCACATTGATGCCGTCGTCCTCGAGCATTTCAGCGGCGATGTCGAAATTCATGTTGTCGCCGGCATAATTTCCATAGAGAAAAAGAATGCCGTTGCCCCGGTCCACAGCCTTGGCGGCTTCGTAGATCGTGTCCGGAGAAGGGGCGGCGAAGATCTGGCCGCAAGCGGCCCCGTCCCCGAGATTTTTCCCAACGAAGCCATGAAACATCGGCTCATGGCCGCTTCCGCCGCCGATCAGCAGCGCAACCTTGCCGTCCGGGATTTCCTTTTTGACGATGGCGTCGTGATCCGGCAATTTTACGACGGCGCCATCATTGGCGAGCACCAGCCCGTCGATCATTTCCGAGACGGCCTTGCGGGGATCATTGAGAATCTTCTTCGTTGGCTTAGACACCGGTTTCCTCCTCCTTCACGGTTTCGCCTGGCAGATGGTCAAGTATCAGGAACAGGACCACGCCTGAAAGCAGCACCGGGAACCCATAGACAAAGATTTCGTGCGAGAATGGCTGGCACAGCATCGCAAATCCCGCAATGATCAGCGTGCTGGCATAGCGATAGAACCAGTTTCGGGTGAGATAACGTCCCATCACTCCTCTCCTCCGTGCCCACGCGAGATCAGATCGCCACTCTCCGGATCAAAAAGGAAGGCCGCGCCTTCGGCGATGCTGAAAGCACAAGTTTCGCCCTGCCTGTAGTGCGACTTGTCCTCCAGGACCTTGCGGAAAGATCCGGCGTCCGTCTCGACCTGGACAGCGCTTTCGTAGCCTCGATTGTCGACGGCGTAGATGCGGCCAGGATTTGATTGTGTGGAGCCTGCGTCGACCATCGCGATGTCCTCCGGCCAGACGCCGAGCAGCAACTTGCCGTCCTTGTTGCCGGAGAACGCGAAATCCGAAAGCGGAAAGCGCTGCATGAAGCCGCGGACGACCACCTGTCCTTCCTCGATCGAAGCGTCGAAGAACGCCATGGACGGGCTGCCGATGAGCCGTCCGACGAAAGCGTTCGCCGGACGCGCATAGATCTCCTCGATCGTACCGGCCTGCAGTATGCGACCGTCATTGATGATGCCGATGCGGTCAGCGATTGCGATCGCGCCGTGATAGTCGTGCGTGGCGTAGAGCATCGTGGAGCGATGTTCGCGGTGGATCTGGCGCAGTTCGGCGCGCAGGCCTTCACGCAGCTTCAAATCCAGCGCCGAAAGCGGCTCGTCGAGCAGAAACATGCGCGGACGTCGCACGAGCGTGCGGGCGATTGCCACACGCTGCTTTTCACCGCCGGAAAGCGTATCAACATCACGGTCGAGCAGATGATCGATCCGCAACAGTTCGGCGGTGCGCTTCACACGTTTCGATATCTCGTCTTCCGACTCGCGATAGGCGGGAGACCGGAGCGCGAAGGCGATATTGTCGTAGACATCGAGCACTGGCAGCAAGTTGAACCCTTCGAAGACGATCGAGACGTCGCGGCCGGAAGGCTCGATATCGGTGACGTCGTCGCCGCCGAGATGCACCTTGCCTTCGTCGAGGTCGATCAGACCGGCGGATGCAAGCAGCGTCGAGCTCTTGCCAGCTCCGGTGGGGCCGAGCAGAGCAAAGATCTCGTTGTCGCGAACCTCCAGATCGACGCCACGCAGCGCCCGCTTGCCTGCGTAGGATTTTTTCAGACCCGCCAACTGCAACATCGGGGTGGTCATGCCGCCTTCTCCATTGCGCTTACACGCTCCCCAGTCTCGGCATTGAAGAAGATCAGCCCGTCCTTCTCGAAAGCGATGCGCGATTCGCCGGCTCCCTGGTCGACCCGGTGATCGACGCCCTGATATTCATTCTCGCCGATCCGGAACAGGAAGTAGCGTTCTCGTCCGACTGAATAGACATCCTCGACCTCGACCGGGAAACTGCCGGCAGCCTCTTCGTTGACCAGCCGGATGTCGCGCGGGCGCACGCCCAGACGCAGTTTCTTATGGCTGCTCGCCACGTCAGCCGGAATGGCGGCCTCCGGCAGGACGATGGCGCTGTCGCCAAGCCGCAGGCCGCCAGGCGCCGGCACGAGATCGATCAGGTTCATACTCGGCGAACCTATGAACTGGCCGGCGAAGATACTATCTGGCTTATGGAAGATGCGGTCCGGCTCGGCGACCTGAACGATCTTCGAGTTGTTCATGAGCACGATGCGATCGGCGAGCGACATCGCCTCTCGCTGGTCGTGTGTCACATAGATGGTTGTCACGCCGAGTTCGCGCTGGAGGTGGCCGAGCTCCCAGCGCATTTCCTCGCGGAACTGTTCGTCGATCGCCGAGAGCGGCTCGTCGAGAAGGAGCACGGCCGGATCACGGATGACGGCTCGGGCGAGCGACACTTTCTGCTTGGCGCCGGGCGGCAGTGCGGCCGGATAGCGCTTCAGTTCGTCGCCCAGCCCGAACACCTCGGTTACCCAATCGAGCTTGCGTTTTATTTCCGACGAAGGAACGCCGCGCGCCTTCAAGGGAAAGACAATGTTCTCGCGAACCTTGAGATGCGGATAGAGAGAAACGAACTGGAACACCATCGCGATGTTGCGTTCGCTTGCCTTCAGATCGTTGACGCGCTCCCCGTCGAACAGGATGTCGCCATTCGTGGCGTCGACAAGCCCGGCGATCGAGCGCAGCGTCGTTGTCTTGCCACAGCCGGACGGACCGAGATAGACGACGAACTCACCATCATTGACTGTGAGATTCACTTTGTCGACGGCGGTAAACGCGCCGAAGGAAATCGACAGGTCCCTCAGTTCAATCTTCGCCATCAGTAGCGCTCCCCGAGTTTCATCAGATGCCGGACGAGAATCAGCGACAGTCCGATAATGATGCAGAGCAGTATCACGGCAAGCGCAGACGCTTCTCCGGTGTAAAAATAGTTGAATGCGGTTTTGGCGACGGCGAAGGAGACGGTTTCTGTGCTCGACCCCGGCCCGCCGCCGGTCAGCGCAAAGAACAGGTCGTACTGCTTGAAGCTGTCGATCAGCCTGAGGATCAGCGCGATGAAGAGCACCGGAGCCGACATCGGCAGGGTGATGCGGAAGAACACATAAGCCTGGCTGGCGCCATCGACTTCCGCTGCCTCGTAGATCGTTTCGGGAATGCCCCGGAACGCCGCGGTTGCAAGCAGGATGATGAACGGCGTCCACATCCAGGTGTCGGCGGCGGCGGCCGCCCACAGGGCCGCATCGGTCTGACCCAGCCAGTCGACCTTGCCGATGCCAACGAGGGTAAGCATGTAGTTGACGATGCCCCACTCGGAATTCAGCATGTAGCGCCACAGAAAACCAACGACCACCGGAGACAGCATCATCGGCATCATCAGCAATGTGAAGATGACGTCGCGGCCACGGAAACTCTTCTGAAGCTGGTAGCCGACGAATATGCCGATGATCATCTGCAGGGTCACGCACAGAAACACGAACTTTCCGGTGAATACGAAACGTTGCCACAGGTCCGGATCGCTCAGCAGATAGCTGTAGTTGTCGAAGCCGGCCGGCGTCATGCCCGCATTCGGGCGTAGCGCGGAGAAGTTGTGGAAGCTGTAAAAGACCAGCGAGAAGATCGGATAAGCCACCATGAAGATCAGGATCAGCAGGGTGGGCGAAAGAAACCCTAAGATCATCAAGCGACCGGAAGACTTTTTTTTCGCAGGCTTGCCGGTGGCGCGCATCGTGGCGGTGGCGCCTGTCGTTTGCATTGACATGGTCTAACGCCTCCCCAGCACGCCAAAAGTCATGCCCATCAGCAGGTGCTTGCGGATGAGATAGAAGAAGACGAGGACAGGAATGATGAGCACAACGCCGGCGGCGCAAATCTGTGTCCATTCTATGCCTGTCGCGCCGGACGCCGCCGAAATCTTCACTGGCAATGTCTTGGCTTTCGTGGTGGTGAGGATCGACGCGAAAGCGAACTCATTCCATGCAAAGATGAAGCAGAAACCGGCGGTGGCCGCGATACCGCCCTTGACCATCGGCAGGACCAGACGAAAGAAGGCGTAGAGCCGCGTATAGCCGCTGACGAGCGCAATCTGCTCTATCTCCTTGGGCACTCCGTCGAAAAAGCCTTTCATGATCCAGGTCGCAAGACCAACATTGGCGAAGACAGCGACCAGCACGAGACCGGTGCGGGTGTCGGCAAGACCGAGACGTGCGAACATCAGGTGATAGAAGACGAGCACGGCCACCGGTGGCAGCATGCGCGTCGAAAGAACGAAAAACAGAAAGTCGTTCTTTCCGGTGAAATTGAAGCGAGAGCACACGTAGCCGCCCATTGTGCCGAGAATGACGGCAAGCGCCGTGCCGACCGTCGAAACGACGATGCTGCTGATCAGCGAATCAAGAACCCCGTAGGCCGAGGCGCTCTCGGCCGCGGCGCCGACTCCGAAGACCTGCTGGTAGCCGGACAGATCCGGCTCGAAGAACCACACAGGCGGCATGGCGAACAGATCGGCCCTGCTTTTCAGCGAGGAAATGATCAGCCAGAAGATCGGGCCCAGATTATAGAATGTGTAGGCGGCCAGAAGGACGATCAGGATCCACTGGGTCAGTTTCTGGACGGAATCGGTCTGCGCTTTCGTCATCTGGATACACTCTCCTCCCTCGGCCACTGTCATGACAGCGCGCCGTGATCAGTCTTTGTTTTGGAGTGTATGGCGCGTCGAAACTGTGTTCAACGCGCCATACCGGGAGGATGCTAGTTGTTGACCGGAACCACGTCGTCCATGCCGACGGGCGCGATTTCCTGATCCGGCACTTCCGGCGTCGAGTCTGAACGCTTGATCTCGTGACCGGCGCGCTGCAGGGTCCGCTCGTGCTTTTTGGCCGCATCCGTCAGTGCCTGTTCCACCGTCTTCGAACCGGAGACAGCGTTGGAAACTTCCTCCTGAAGCTGGTCGAGCAGCACCGGATATTCCGGCAGGTGCCAGTAATCGTTGAGATACTGCAGGGCCTTCGAGAACTGAGCGTTATAGCTGTTCAGTCCCTGCCAGTCGGGGCTGTCGAGCACCGCCTTCAGACCGGTCTGGCAGACAGCTGCATATCGCTCCTGCTGCTCGGGCTGAAAGTACCACTCCATGAACTTGACGAGTTCAGGGAGCTTCTCGGAGTATTTGTTGATGCCCATGCCCTGGCCACCAACGGAGAACTGCCGGCGGAACTTGCCGTCGCGGCCGACAGCGCCCGGCAAGATGCCGAAGCCGGTATCTTTTGCGAACTTGTTGACTTCCGGATCGGCGTTGGAGCCGTTGAAGTAGAACCACTGCATGGCCATCGCGAGCTGGCCCTGCTGGAAGGCGGCGTTGACTTCGTCGAAGCCCCAGTTGCCGCTTCCGGGCGGACCATACTGGAACATGTCCACATAGGCCTGCACGCCATCAATGGAGGCCGGCGAATTGAGGTAACCCTCAACCTCGAAGGTCTCCGGATTGTAAAGCTCTCCGCCGAATGACCAGAGAAACGAATTGGACGCCGTGGTGGCGAAGTCGTATTCGCGACCGCCCATCTGGCCCCAGCCGTAGAGGCCTTCGTCCGGACGGGTGAAGAACTCGGCGACTTCCCTGGCTTCCTGATAGGTTTCGGGGACCCTGAGGTCACGACCGTATTTTTCCTTGAACGCCGCCTGTTCATCCGGATTCTCGAACAGGTCCTTGCGGTACATCAGGCCGTAGGCGTCCTGGTTGGCGGGCAGGCCGTAGAACTCGCCCGAACCGTCAGGATACTCGCCGTACTGGGACAGGGAAGAGGCGGGAAAGATTTCGGCGCTGAGATAATCCGAATCGGAGAAGATATCGTTGATCTTGACAGCGTGGCCGCCTCCGGCGAACTCAGCCGTCGACTGGCTGTCCCACATGGCGAAGTCGAAAGCGTCGCCCTGGATGGCGAATTCCGAAGCGATCTTGTTGTGCCATTCCGGGCCATATGGAACGAGTGCGGGGACGATCGTGACCGATTTGTCGGGATAGTCCTTGGCGATCTCAACCAGTGCGTCAGCGCAGGTGCCCGCATGCCAGACGAATGTCAACTCGGTGTCGGCGTTCGCGCTTGTTGAAGCCGCGGATGCGGCTATCACAGCAGCCGACGCCATGAGAGTGTGGCGCAATTTCATTTCTTATACTCCTCCTGATTTGGATTAGAGCGTGACCTGTTCCTACTCCCGCCAGCTCTAAAATAACGACGGCAACCTAACATCATTTCGTGATATTGATCAATTATTTTGTTAGTAAAAACAGAAAAATGTTAACCGAACCTCGAACTCAAATAGTAGGCAAATAATCTTTATCACGTTGTTTTAATTCATTAAATTGCATTTTCTATGTCAAAAACTCCTACCAATATGCAACAAACTTGATTATCCACAAACCCACTTTATGCTGGACATTTAACAAAATGTGCGAGATGAACATTGCAAAATGTTAAAATGAGAGACAGACTGCGAGGAGACCCTTGAGCCTTATCGAAACAGTTGAATCCATGTCGAAATCAGAACGGCGTCGGATGAAGATCCTGCAGTTGCTGATGGAAGGCAGTTCGGTTCAGATCAAGGATCTGGCCGACATGCTGGATGTGAGTCTGATGACGATTCATCGCGACCTCAACCACCTCGATCGGGAGGGGCTGGTGCGGCGCGTGCGCGGATCGGTTTCAGCGGAAAAGTCTCTCCTGTTTGAGAGCAGTTACAACTACCGCGGAAAGAAGCAGCTCGAGGAAAAGAAGGCGCTGGCCAAGGCGGCCGTTGGAAGGATCGAACCCGGCAACGCCGTCGTGTGCGACGACAGCACCACCACCTACCACATCTGCGACTATATCGATGCGGTGACGCCGCTGACCGTGCTTACCAACGCTGTGCCGGTGCTGGAGACGCTGCGAACCAAGCCGGATGTCGACCTCATTGCGCTCGGCGGGCGCTACCATCGGGGCTACAACGCCTATTTCGGTACAAGTTGCGAACAGGCGATCAAATCCTACCACGTCGATCTGGCCATCATGTCGACGACGACGATCCAGGGATTGTCGCTCTACACCCAGGATGAACAGGTGTTGCGGGCGAAGAAGGCGATGATGAGCATTGCACGCAAGAAAATCCTGCTCGCCGACGCCACGAAGTTCCACTTCAGCGCGCTCAACTATGTAGCGGACGTCACCGAATTCGACCTCGTTCTTCTGACCGGGACCATTCCGCAGGAGAACATCGATCTGCTGACTGAAGCAAAGGTCAAATTCGAAATCGTCTGAAAATAAATTACCCAACAAGTCGGGAGGAGACCCACCATGTCGGAAATCGGAAAAGCACGACGGCTCGCGCGCCTGTTCAACGAGAAGTCTGGACGGATGCTGTGCGTGCCCATGGACCACGGAATGCAGGTCGGACCGATTACCGGCCTCCAGAACCCGGAACCTCTGATCGACGCGGTTGTGGAGGCGGGAGTCGATGCGGTGATCATCAATCCTGGCCTCTACATCCGCTACCACGAGCGTTTCGCCAACGGCCCTGCGATCATCCTGCGTCTTGACCAGACCACCATGTGGCGAACCGGAACCAAAACCGGCTACGCCGACACCCATACGCGGCAGGTGGCGACGGTCCGCGAAGCCGTGCAAATGGGCGCCGAGGCGGTAATCAGCTATCTCTTTACCTGCAACAACGACCCGGCGGAGGAAACGCGCTGCTTCGAGATTTGCGGGGCGATCGCCAGCGAGTGCCGGGAATGGGGCATGGTCCATGTCATAGAGGCGATGGCGGCCAAGGGTGGGTTCGCGACCACAGAGGATCCCGAAATCGTCGGCCTCAATTGCCGGATCGCCGGCGAAATGGGCGCCGATATCATCAAGACCGACTGGTGTGGCGCGAAAGATTTCAAGGCCGTCGCCAAGCAATCCCTCGCGCCAGTGGCTGTCGCGGGAGGCTCAGCTGAAGGCGACGACGCTGCGCTGTTCGATTTCGCCTCATCGGCGGTAAAGAACGGCGCGAAGGGCATCATCTTCGGCCGCAACGTATTCCAGCGCCAAAACGTCAAGGAAATCCTGTTTGGCCTACGGGATATCGTTCATGGTTAGGACGCCCAAAAGAGTCGAAGCCCCTATGCGCACTTGACGGATTGAATTGGCATTTTCGCCGTTGGACCGGTATCGCAGTCTGCATGGTGTTGATTTTCAACGAGAACTGTCTCTGACTCACATTTGCTGCTGTTGGAAGTCAGGCTTTCGCTGATTCACTGGAGGATCAGGATATGCGACATCGATTTCCGCGCACGAGCCTCGTGCTTGACGGCTTTTGAGTAGGTGTGCGTGTCGGTTGACTACCGCCTTTGCCATCACTTACTGCTTGGTGCAACTTTACCCGAAATGGATCCGAGGTGTTGAGGTGCAAAGCATGAGTAAAAAACAGCTTGTCTTCATCGGTGGACTCAATCGCGAAGCTCCATATTTCCAGGGCGCGCGCGGTGTGGGACTCTCTGTGTTTAGTTTCGACGATCAGTCTCTGGAAACGACCTTGCTCGCCGAATATGGCGGCATAGACAATCCCAGCTATCTCTCCGTGAATGACGACGGCACCCGAATCTATGCCAATTCCGAAATCTTCGGCTGGCCTGAGGGCCTGGTGACAGCGCTTGCATTCGATCGCGCAACGAACACGCTCTCCCATATCAACATGCATGCGACGCTCGGCAGCATCACCGCGCACAACATGATAACGCGCGATGGCTCGAAGCTGCTCGTTTCGAACTACGCGATGGGCGACGGCGGCCCTGATAGGTCACTTGTTATTTTTGGATTGGGCGACGACGGAAGCCTGACAAACGTCCTTTCAGCCGTCGCACATGTCGGAACAGGACCGGATCCGGAGCGTCAGGAACGTAGCCACGCCCACAGCCTCACTGAATTGAATACGGGCGGCGTCGCCGTTGCTTGCGATCTAGGTCTGGACATGCTGATCGCCTACCGGCTTCATCCGGATGGATCGCTGTCCCGGCTTGACGAGTTGAAAATGGCGCCTGGCTCCGGTCCACGGCATCTGGCGTTGCATCCAGAAGGCAAGTTAATCTTCGTTATCAACGAACTGAACTCGACAATCTGCTCGCTGCGTATCGATTGTGAAACAGGCGCAATGAGCCTGCTCGACACTCAGTCAGCCGCCGATGCGAGCCAGCCGGGCGTCGAGAACCATTGCGCCGATCTGCAGATATCGCCGGATGGCCGGTTCCTTTACGGGTCGAACCGCGGACATGACACGGTGGGGATATTTTCCGTCGATGCGGAAGACGGCAAACTGGCCTTGGTCGGTCACGCGCCATGCGGCGGGGCGACGCCACGCAATCTCGGCATGTCCCCGGACGGCGCTTTCCTGTTTTCCGCAAACCAGAACGCCGATCGGGTTACTATCTTCCGTCGCAATGAAGAGACCGGCGAATTGACCGATACTGGTGAGGCGATTGAAACCGGCACGCCTATGTGCGTCAAATTTGCCCGGACGCCGCTTTCCTGATGGTCAGTCGGTCGACAATGGAAATTCGGGACGGCGCAATCTGCCGCCAAGTTCGCACGACAGCGTGTCAGCGCATTCGAACAGACGCTGCTCCGCCTCGGCGAGTTGGACTTCGTTTTCCACCCAGACAAGGTAGGGCATGGTCAGCGCCGCCTGCGCGTTGCCGCTGGAATCAACAATCGGAAAACTTACGTCCGTAATTCCACGCAGTGTCTCGTCGCTGACGCATTCGTAGCCGCGCCGGTTGACGTCCGCAATTCTGTCAATCAGCGGCTTCGGATCCTCTCCCCGCTCGCGCAATGCTCCGCCCAGGGCCTGTTCCAGGGAACAGCGCACCGATGATGGCTGGAATGCGATCAGTGTGCGTCCCGAGGCGGTTTTGAGCAGAGGACGCTGGGTTCCGAGTCTGACGCGGAAGCCGATAGGCGCAGGATTGTCAGAGACCACGACGACGCGCGTCGTCCAGCCGTCGAGGACCGAAATGATGACGACCTGTTCCACCTGCATCGCAAGGCGATCGAGCACGGGATGAGCCGCCTGGATAAGGCGGCGGATCGGAAGGTGATTGCTTGCGAGATCGAACAGCTTCAGCGACAGTCGAAAGGCGTCGTCTCCGGGGCCGCGCACAACATAACCGCGCCTCTCCAGCGACATCACGACGCGATACACTTCCTGGACCGATCGGTTGAGTTTCTGGGCGATCTGGCTGAGTATCAGGCCTTCAGACTGGAGCGCCAGAAGTTCCAGGATGTCGAGCCCCTTCTCGAGCGCCGGCGCCCGATAGGATGACGGTATGGAGGGTGTGGACTGGGCCTTTCGGGCGGAAGTTTCATTGACGCTGCTCATCCATCCTTCCCTAATAAGTCGAGGCGCTGGATACCAGTAAAAATTCACTGTTGCTAGTATCATAAATAAACGATAGTTTTCATATAGAAAAAAGAGGCCGCTGTTGCAAGGCGGGATCGTTTGAAGGCGTAACCGATTTCGCATGGTTCGGAGACGCTGGGAGGGGAGTTTCCGTGGGCAGAAAAGTCGGCGACACCGATATCGACTTTAACATTGACGGCAAGCAGACGGGTTTCCTGCGTCTACCGTATTCCGAACATGACGACGCCTGGGGCGTCATTCCTGTCCCACTCGCCGTGATCCGCAACGGTGACGGCCCGACAGTGATCCTCCAGGGCGGCAATCATGGCGACGAATATGAAGGTCCGATCGTGCTTGGAGAGATCATCCGCGATCTGGATCCCGCGAGCGTCAACGGCCGCCTGATCATCGTCCCGGCGCTCAATCTTCCGGCGGTCCAGGCCGGCTCCCGCGTTTCGCCGATAGACGGTCTCAACCTGAACCGCACCTTTCCCGGAGACCCCTCGGGATCGCCGACGCAGCAACTTTCCTCCTGGGTCAATGACAAGCTCTTTCCGATGGCCGACGCGTTCGTCGATCTGCATTCCGGCGGGTCTTCCCTGTCGATTGTCCCGAGCGCCATCATCGAGCCTTCGAACGACCCTGCCTTGACCGCGCGCAACCAAGACGCCGTCGCTGCTTTCGATGCGCCGATGAGCGTTGTCATTTCGAACCGCGGAGACACCCGCACGTCAACGGCTTCGGCGGTGCGCGCAGGATTGGTCACGGTCGGCACGGAAATGGCCGGCGCCGGCACGGTTTCGCCGGAGGCAGTCAAACTCTGTCGTCGCGGGGTGAATAATCTGTTGCATCATTTTGGCGTGCTCAAATCACCGGATGCGCCGCCGCCGGTCGCCGGAACGGAACAGGTTTTCCACGAACTCGGACCGAACGCGCATGTGCTGACGGAGGACGCCGGCGTGTTTGAATCCTATCGTGCGCTGGGATCCCATGTCCGGGCGGGAGAGACGGCCGGACGGGTCCATTCGCTCAGCGATCCGCGCAAGCCGCCTGTAGAACTGACCTTCGGGGCCGACGGGGTGGTCTACGGTCTTCGTCATCCGGGCCGCGTCCGACCAGGCAATTGTTGCGCCGTTGTCGCCTCGCCATGTGAATGACATGAAAGTATCGCTCGACGACATCCGACAGGCGCAAATACGCATTGCGCCGCATATCAGGAAAACGCCGCTTATGGAGGCGACAATTGTCGCCGAACCGCCAACCCCGGCTCGTCTCTGGCTGAAACTGGAGAACCTGCAGGTCACCGGCTCCTTCAAGGCGCGGGGCGCGACCAGCAAGCTTCTCACGTTGCCGCCGGATGAGCTTGCAGCCGGCGTGGTCACGGCCTCCGGTGGAAATCACGGCCTTGCAACAGCCCGCGCAGCGACCATGGCGAAAGTGCTCGGGACCATATACGTGCCGGAGAATGTCGCCCCATACAAAGTGGACAAGCTGCGGGCAATGGGCGCGGAAGTGATTGTCACCGGCTCGGTCTGGAACGAGACCAACCGGTTTGCGACCGCATTCGCGGAAGAAACCGGCGCCGCGTATTTCCACCCCTTCGCCGATCCTGCCGTGGTGGCCGGGCAGGGCTCTCTTGCGTTGGAAATCCTGGAAGAGCGCCCGGGTATCACTGCAGTCCTCATCGCCATCGGCGGCGGCGGTCTCATTACAGGAATGGCGATAGCCTTGAAGGCGCTCAAGCCTTCAATCCGCATTGTCGGGGTTGAACCGTCTGGATGCCCGACCTTTCATGCTTCGATCCAAGCCGGACATGTGACGCCGGTCGAAAAGGTAACCACGCGAGTCGCCACCATGGCTTGCGCCGAGACCGATCCGGAGCTTTTCGAACTCTCCCGCAGTCTGATCGACGAAGTCGTGCTCATCGAGGATGATGATATGGTTTCCGCCGCCCGCTATCTGTGGTCGGAATTCGGTCTCGCCGCAGATCTGAGCGGCGCCGCCGCGATCGCCGCATTGCGCACTGGGCGCGTCGCGTTCTCCGAAGGCGATGAGGTTTGTGCGCTAGTCTGCGGCGCAGGCACGGAAGGCATTCCCGGTGGGCAGTAGGACCTATCGCGGACCGATCATAGACGCCCATCACCATCTGTGGGATCTGCGCCTCGAACGTCACGCCTGGCTCGACTGGCCGAAACGCGGCGATGAACTCGCGCCGCTGCGGCGCAATTATCTCGTCGACGACTACCTCGAGGCCTCATCCGGATCGGGTATCGTCGCAAGTGTCCATGTGGAGGCGAACTGGGATCCTAAAGATCCGCTCGGCGAAACCAAATGGCTTGACGACCTGGAACGCCCGGTGGGCATCGCGGCCCGATATGTCGCTTGCGCCGCGCTGGCCAACGACAATGCGCAGGAAATCATCGAACAACAGTCCGCGCATGAGCGCGTCGCCGGCATCCGCGAAATCATCTCCTGGCATCCTGACCCCGCCAAGGCCCGAGTGGAACGAGGCGACCTGATGGAGGATGCCCGATGGCGCGCCGGGCTGACGCATCTGCAGAGCCACGGTCTCAGTTTCGATCTGCTGATATCGAACCACCAGCTCGATACGGCCTTGCGGTTGGCGCGGGATTTTCCGGATATGCAATTCGTCCTCAATCATTGCGGCAGTCCGATGGACCGTGACGTCGAGGGAATGGACCACTGGCGCGCATCACTTCGTCGTCTTGCCATGGCGGAAAATGTCGGCCTGAAGATTTCCGATCCCGTCGCCTATGACCCGGCATGGACGCGCGAAAGTCTGGCGGGCGTGATCCTTCATTGCATCGACTGCTTCGGCGTAGGGCGCTGCATGTTCGCCAGCGATTATCCGGTCGCCGGTCTGCATATCACATTTGACCATTGGCTCTCGCTCTTCAGCGACATCGTCGCCGATCTGTCTGAAGACGAAAAGCGTTCGTTGTTTTTTGACAACGCCCGGAAGATCTATCGCATTCCCGTCTGATGACGACAGTCAGATCCGCGTGCTGACATGCGGGTCACGACCGTAGAGCGAAACCAGCAGGATGATGACAAGACCAAGGGCCGCCTGCACCACCGAGGGCTGGAGCCCGAGGCCGATAAGCAGCGTGTTGAGTTCGGTCAGGACAAGCGCGCCCGCGACCGTGCCCAGATAGGAGCCGCGTCCGCCGACCAGCGCGGTTCCGCCGATAACGACGGCGGCGATCGTCTGGAACAGGTAGGGTTGCCCTACTTCGCCATAGGCCGAGCCCGTAAAACCCAGGAGCAGGATGCCGGTCACGGCGGCGAAGAAGGCGCTAATCGCGAAGGTCAGCGTCCACATCCCGAGAGGACTGATCAGGGCGAGCATGGCTGCGCGTGGATTGTTGCCCACCGCATAGACGCGCCGCCCGTAGGGCGTGCGCACCAGAAGAACCGTGATCACGGCGATCACAACAATGAAGCAGGGAACGAGCCAGGGCACCGGCAGTCCCATGGCCGATCCGCCAATGGACACGAAGTCGGAGAGCAGGGCGGGAGCTGAACCGGACGGGAACCCCGCAGTCCATAACAGGACGGAACCCTGGATTATGGTGCCGACTCCAAGTGTGACGATCAGCGGGTGGATATTCAGCCCGCCGGAGACCAGACCGTTAAACGCGCCGATCACGAGCGCCAGCGCCAGTACGATGACGCAAACGATCCAGAAACTCATGCCGTCGCCATACAATTGCGCCGAGACCACATTGGCGAAGCCGATGACAAACGGGATCGAAAGATCGATGCCGCCCAGAATGATCACCAGCGTCTGGCCAATCGAGGCGATCGCAAGCAGCGATGCGAGCACCAGCATGGCCCTCATCGAAAAGGCCGAACTGTAGCCCTGGATGAGCAATGTTCCGAGCATATGCAGGGCTATGGCGATGAGAAATGCGCCAAGCGCTCTTCGCTGGTCTGTCGACAGGTTCTTCATGATCCCGCCCTCTGAGCTCTTTGTTCCATATATCGATCCTGAAGCGCAGTCAGGACGATGGCCAGCACGAGAATCGCGCCGTAGCTGATTTGCAAGATGAATGTAGAGACGTTGAGATAGGTCAGCGCGCTCTGCAGCAGGAAAATGTCGATGGCGCCAATAGCCGCGCCAATGACGCTGCCGCGTCCGCCGGCCAGACTGACGCCGCCGAGCGCCACCGCCGAAATCGCGATCAGCGTATATGTCGGCCCGACAGCCGGGTCGGCAGACCCGATCAGCGCCGTTAGCATCAGTCCTGCCGCCCCGGAAAACAGTCCGGTGATGATGAACGACAGAAAACGGACCTTCGTGACCGGCACGCCGGCTGTGTAGGCGGCGCGATCGTCGCTGCCGACCGCCATCAGCTGGTCGTAATAGGGCGTCCGGCAGATCGCCCACCAGACCAGGAGTACGCATCCGAGCGGCAGGATCGACCATGTTCCGGCAAGCTGCGAGAGCCATGGCGGCACTGTCCCGGTGGGCGCTGGCAGGATCGTCAGCGTTGCCCCCACGAGCACGAGATAGGTGCCCAGCGTGGCGACGATCGGCTGGATACGCAGGATCGTCGCCAGAAAGGCGTTGACCACACCGCCGGCCACGCCGACCAGCAAGGCCGCCGGAACAATCACGAAAGGCGATGATGCGCCCAGCATCTGGATGAAAACGAGCACGACGACCGCATTGACGAAACCCATCAGCGGTCCGACGGAAATGTCGATACCGCCGCGCCCGCCCAGAAAGGCCGGGGTCGAGGCGACGGCTGCGCCTATCAGCGGCGCGGCCAACCCGAGCAATGTGCCCCAGGCGGTCGGCGCGAACCGCGCCGGATTGAGCCAGATATTGATGGCCAGAAGAATGACGAAGAGCAGCGGCGCGAAGCCCGCACTGGAAAACACAATGCGCTGGATAGCTCTGGCCAGACGATATCCCGAGTCTGTATTAGCGCCCTGCTCACTCATGAATCTCTTCCGAACATGGTTGCGATGATGCCGTCGGCGCTCATTTCTTCACCGGAGAGACGGCTTGCGAGTTCGAAATCGCGAAAGACCAGAACGCGATCGCACAGATGCAATGATTCCTCGATTTCCGTTGAAAGAATTACCAGCGCCATGCCTTCGTTCGACAGTTCACGGAAGACTTCATAGAGTATCTTGCGCGTCGCGATATCCACGCCTCTCGTCGGATCGTTGAGCAGCAATACGCCCGGTTGCAAGGCAAGCGCCCGCGCCAGCAGGACCTTTTGCTGGTTGCCGCCGGAAAGCGTGGTGATCGGTTCCCGCGGATGGGGCGCCACGATGGAAAGCCGCTCGCGGTAATGGTCGTAGCGTTCGCGGCGGCGGCGATAGCTGATGAGGCCCGCGACGCAATCTCGGGTCACCGTCGCCATGGCGAAATTGTCGAGAATCGAAAGAGCCGGAAAAATCCCGCTGGCGCGGCGATCACGCGGAAGATATGCGACGCCTTGCGATACGGCGCGGCGAAAGCTGTTAATCGCGTGCGTGCGCCCGGCGTCGTCGCGGTATCCGACGCTGCCGCCCACAGGGGTGACGAGGCCGGCTAGTATTTCCAGAAAGCGTTCCTGGCCATTCCCGTCCAGACCGGCTAGGCCGACGATCTCGCCGGCGCCGATACTCTCGTCGATCGCCTGTCGGTCGGTCCGCAGTTGCAGGCCTTCCACGATCAGCTTGTTCGTTGTAGCATTCACTCTTCAACCCCCGCCATTTCCGGGGCCATCAGGGCGAGCAGCGTTTCCGGCTCCAACTCCTCGCGCTCGAGAGTGGTGACCACGCGGCCGCTTCTCAATACAGTGACCTTGTTCGAGAGGCTCATCACCTCGTCCATGCGATGGGTGATGAAGATTATCAGGCAACCACCGGCGGCCAACCGGCGCATCAGATCGAACACTGCTTCGCGATCTGCAAAATCAAGCGCTGCGGTCGCTTCGTCCAGAATCAGAATTTTTGGTTTGCGCACCAGCGCGCGCGCAATAACCACGAGTTGCTGTGCGGCCAGCGGCAGCCGGCCAGCCGGCTCTTCGAGGGGCGCCTCTGTAATCGCGAACTCCTTGAGTGTCCGCGCCGCCAGCGATGCGCGTTCGCGGCGCGCAATTTTGCGCCGCCAGAGGCCGTCGTAGCCGAGCAGGATATTGTCGATGACATTGCGGTCCGGCGCGACCAAAACTTCCTGGAATACCGTGGCGAAGCCCTTCTCCTGGAAAGCCGCCGGGTTCTTCCCCGTGATGTCTTCGCCTGAAAGGAGGATTTCGCCGGCGTCGGGTGAGACAATGCCGGACAGCAGCTTGACGAGCGTGCTCTTGCCCGAACCATTCTCGCCTAGGATTGTGTGTATCTCGCCGAAATCGAGTGATATGTCGGCTCGGTCGAGCGCCACCGTTTCACCGTATCGCTTCGATAAGCCCTTTATTTCGAGCATTGTGTCCCGTCGTCAGCTCTTGCAGTTCCGGCGAATAGTGTCAGAAAAACCGCCCCGGCGCACCCGCAAGGGGCGCCGGGGCGACTCGTCCCGGGAGGGGCTTCTACTGACCCGCACAGGGGTCGGGCGTCGCCGAATAATCGAATTCGGCAATTGCTTCGGGTTTCTTGAAGTAATCGTTCATGAGTTGCGGCGGCAGCGGATCCTCTGGAGCGACCGGGAAGATCGACGACGAAGCCGGCGTCATGCAGTTCTGATACCAGGAACTGAGTTCATCCTGCTTCACTTCCGGCACCGGAACCATGATGATGTTGAGCTTGGGTTCCTGGCCTTCCAGCGTTCTTACTCCAACGCGGAACAGGGTCTGCGAAGTCCAGGTCGGCATCAACGCGCCGCCGGCGAAGCGGAACTCGTCCTGGTTTTCATTCCAGTAGCCAAGGGCGTCACCGGAGATGCTGCCGGTGATCAGTGGCACCGGACGGCCAGCCTGCTTGAAGGCTTCCGCGACGATGCGCGCCTCGCTGCCGGAGGTCCAGACAGCGTCGATCGGCTGCGGGCTTGTGGCGAGCGTCTGAAGAACGACGGTCTTGGTCACGTTGGCCGACCAGTTGCCGTTGACATCGCGGACAACCTTGACGTTGTCGGCGGCGTCAAACGCCTTGTCGGCGCCGGCCTTCTGTTGCGCGACAAGCGGGCTTCCGGCGATGCCTTCGATACGCAGAACGTTTCCACCCTTGTCGCCGAGGTCGTCGACGATTGCCTGGGCGAGGTCCTGTCCGAACTTGACGTAGTTCGAATCGACATTGATCGCATAGGGGCTGGTTACGGCGCCGGCGCCCGTCACAAAGGGAATTCCCGCGTCATAAGCGGCCTTGATCGCCTCGTTAAGCGCCGTCGAAGAGCCGGCAAAAGACGTGATGATGCTGCAGCCCTTGTCGATAAAACTGCGGATCTGCGAGATCTGACGGCTGACATCGCCGTTGGAGTCGGACATCTCGAAGCTTTCGACCCAGCCCTTGTCCTTGTAGACGTCTGCCAGCCGCTTCAGTTCGTTGGTGGTCGAAACGCGCCAGGGATTTCCCTGATAGGATTCCGAATGGCACCATTTCCATGGCTTTTCCGGCATTTTGAAGCCGTCATAGGCGCCGGGCTGAAGCGTGTCCTCGACGCCGTCGTACAGAGCCTTCAGTTCAGGCGGAAGCGTGTTGAACGCTTCCGGCGTTTCCGCCGATGCGGCGCCGATCTGGAAACACAGTGCTGTCGCCAGCAATCCTGTTCCAGCGACCATAGTCGGATTGAATTTCTTCCAGGCCATTCTTGCTCCTCCTCTTGTGGGAAACTTCCTGGTGAAGTTTTCCATGTGATAAATAATGTTTATATACGATACATGATGGGAGTCAATTTCGCTGATAGGGGAATACTGGGACAGGAATGCCAGGAATGAAGAAAACACACGGCCAATTCGACTCTTTCGCCGATGACCCATATGCGCAGACCGCGAAAAACTGCAAGCCGGGAGATATTTCGGACCGGGTGGAACGCAACGCCGAACAGAAAGCACAATGACACACAGCTCCGATTTGCCGCTCGCCGGCCTCCTCGTTCTCGACATGAGCCAGTTCCTTTCGGGTCCCTATGCGTCATTGCGATTGCAGGACCTTGGCGCCCGCGTCATCAAGATCGAGCGCCCGGGCGCAGGAGATCTTTCCCGCACGCTCTATCTCAGCGACACCGAAATCGGCGGGGATTCGACCATCTTCCACGCCATCAATCGCGGCAAGGAAAGCCTCGCCGTCGATCTGAAGAATTCCGACGATCTCACCCGCCTCAAGAAACTGATCGCCAGGGCCGACGTGCTGGTCCAAAATTTCAGGCCAGGCGTCATCGAGCGCATCGGGCTCGATTACGAAACCGTCCGCGCGATCAATCCGCGCCTCGTCTATGGTTCGATCAGCGGCTATGGAGAGGAAGGTCCGTGGGTGAAGCGGCCCGGCCAGGATCTGCTCGCACAGGCGCGATCCGGGGTAATGTGGCTTAGTGGCGACGATGGCGACGGCCCCGTGCCCATGGGACTTGCGGTTGGCGACATGTTCGCCGGTGCGGCGCTGGCGCAGGGTCTTCTTGCCGGCCTCGTCAAGCGCAGCATGAGGGGCGAAGGCAGCCATGTCCAGACAAGCCTGCTGGAGGCTCTCGTCGACTTTCAGTTCGAGGTGCTGACCACCTATCTCAATGACGGCAGGCGGATGCCGAAACGCTCCGGCTTCCGCAGCGCTCACGCCTATCTGTCGGCGCCTTACGGCGTTTACGAAGCGAAGGACGGCTTCATAGCCATCGCGATGACTCCGATCTCTCGGCTGCGCGATTTGATGGGGCTGGAAACGCTCGATCCGTATTGCGGCGATCCGGCAAGCTGGTTCACCGCGCGAGATGACATCAAGAAACTCCTGGCCGGCGCAATCGCCGGGAAGACGGTGGACGACTGGATGCAAATCTTCGAACCCGCCGATATCTGGTGCGCGTCGGTGCTCGACTGGGACGATCTGACGGGAAGTGAGGGCTTTAAAGTTCTCGACCTTTTGCAGACAGTCGAACGCGAGGACAATGTCTCGATCATGACGACCCGCTCGCCGATCCGGGTTAATGGCGAGCGGCCGGAATTCTCCCGCGCGGCGCCACGCGTCGGCGAGCACACGGCGGCGATCATCGAGGAGTTCGGATTATGAGGATACCCGGCCGAAAGGCATGATATGGAGCTAACCGCACGGCTGCAATCCTGCGATTGCCTTCTCGCGCCTGCGGAATTGGAAGGCGGAGAAATCACTTTCACCGGAACTCTGCCCAGCTATTCAACGGGCAGCGAGGTCATCCAACCTGGAATCGAAGGCTTCGGTGCTCAGCGGCAAAGTGTTGGGAAGGGTTATTTTGCTCCTTTCCGAGTGTCAAATCGTGCTCTGATTACGACAGGAGGCAGGTATCGAGATACTGTGCAGAAACCCTTCAACGGCAGGATTTAGGGCGCAAAGCGGACATGACAAAGAAAAGTAAAGCGGCTCCTGGACCCAAATCAAACCTCCTTGCTCCACAAATAATGAACTGTGCGCTTATAAGGCTTTAAACCGAGACCTCTACCTATGGACGAAGCAGCAAGTGAGAACAAAACAAGACTCAATTTTCCGAACCTGTGTCACATTGTGCCGTAAGTTGGCGTTTGATCATGTTTCGATCTGCAACTTGCTGCATATTTCTACAAGTTGCCGGAGAGGTTTGAACTCTCGACCTCTGCCTTACCAAGGGAGTGCAGAATCCGCAGACGAATAAAAATCAACCAGTTAGCAAACGAATTATAGCAGATACTTCACGAAATGTTCCGTTGTTTCTGTCAGGATTCTGTCATGATAGCATTGTGACATGTGACAGAATTCCTCACTCTTGCACAGGCGAGCGGCTAAGACCGAAGGAAAGAGATTTCTCAGAATGAATTTTAGTGAACCGCCGCATAGATGATCTTTTCCTCTGTCGCCTCATCGGTGTCCAATTCCTCCACGATGCGTCCCTGGCGCGCCACGAGAATGCGATCGGAGAGGTTGAGCACCTCCGGCAAATAAGATGAAATCACTACGACAGCTGCGCCGGCATCGGCCAAATCCTCGATGATCTTGTGGATTTCGGCGATCGCCCCCACATCCACACCACGTGTCGGCTCATCGAAAATGACGATAGAGGGCGCCTGGATCAGGGACTTGGCGATCACCACCTTCTGCTGATTCCCACCCGACAGTTCAACCACTTTGGAATTTTCATTGATAGCCCGAATGTTTAAAGCCTTCGTCCATTCAGCAGCCTGATTTTTGGCCTCGGACATGGAGGTGACGAAAACGGGATTCTCGCCCTGTATGAGCTTGCCAAGATAGATGTTCTGCGCAATGCCCATCGTGTCGAAGAGTCCGTCATATTTGCGGTCCTCGGTTATATAGGCGATGCCCTTGTTTACAGCCTGCCGCGGTACTCGGAACCGTACCGCTTTGCCGCGCACCCGCACGCGCCCACCGTGGAAGAAGTCCCGTTTCAGGACGCCTGCCGCGATCTTCATCATCTCGGTCCGCCCTGCTCCGACAAGCCCAAACAGGCCTGTCACCTGCCCCGAAAATACCGACAATGTAGCGCTGCGTACGGCCTTTCCCATTGAAACGTTTTCGAGGCTCAGAACCTTCTCACCGGGCGGGCGGCTCTTGCGCAGCGACTTGCCCACACCGTAAAGTTCACGTGTCAGTTGACGGCCGACCATGGCCTGGACGATCGTTTCGCGACTGAAATTCTTCGTGCGGTCTGTAACGATCAGTTCCCCGTCGCGCAACACGCTGATCCGGTCGGCATGGCCGAGTGCTTCTTCCAGCGCATGTGAAATGAAGAAAACGGACGCTCCATCGGTCTTCAGCCGGTCCAACAGGACGAAGAAATGTTCCTTTTCTTCCGGCGTGAGCGTTGCGGTCGGCTCGTCGAAAATGAAGATCCGGGCATTGTGGTGAACGGCGCGGGCAATTTCCACCATCTGTTTCTTCGCCGCACCCAAAGTCGAGACCAGGGCGGTCGGCTCGACATGGAAATTAAGACGCTGCAGATGCTGCTGTGCTCGAATATTGATCCCGCGAAGCCGGTTGAAAAAACCCTCATCTCCGAGGAAGATGTTCTGGGCAACGTTCATCGAGGGAACCAGATTGGTTTCCTGAAAGACCATTGCCACCCCTTCGGCCATGGCTTGCGCAGGACCCTCGAAGCGTATTGGCCGGCCATCCAGCAGCAATTCCCCGGAAGTGAGCGAATAGAGGCCGGCAATTACCTTCGTCAGAGTCGATTTGCCGGCGCCGTTTTCGCCAAGCAGCGCATGTACCTCGCCTTTCTGCAGCGTGATATTCACATCGCGAACGGCCGGGTTGCCGCGAAACTCCTTGGTGGCATTGCGAAACTCTACAACCGGCGTCATGACTGAACCTCACTTGCAGCGCTGCCTGCAGAATCGCCGGTAAACCGGACCAGCTTCCCAGCGCCGCGCGAGACCGCAAACACGCCGTCGTCCGTTTCACAAATACCGGTAATCCCGTGCAAGGCGCCATCCGCGCGGCTGTGAAGGCTTTCGACGGGACGCATGTTTTCATCGCAACGGACAACCAGGCCATAGGAGGACGATGGCGCCCAGGGTTTCAGGATACCCATTTGGCGGACCGCGCCCTGCTGCAGCGGATGGTCGTATCTCGTCGACGCACTCAGGGACGGGCCTACCCATTCTTCCGAATCGACAGTTTCCAGCATCTCTTTCCTGAATCCGTCTTCGCGCAGGACGAACTCGAACAGTTGCCGCCGCGGTGCAAGAAACGTCAGCCAGTATCCGCCATTCAGCGCCGGAGAAATCCGTGACAAATAGGCCGGCAGATCCTCAAGCAGCACAGTTCTTTTTTTACTTGCGGGATTGATGGCGACGATCCGGTGACGCCAGCTTTCCGCCACGGCAACACTGCCTTCAGCCCGGGCCGCGACGCCATATGGAAAGGCCAGATCCTCTGCAACGATATCGGAGGATCCGGTATCGAGGTCGAGCAGGCAGAGGCAACCGGACCGACCCTTTTCCATCAGATCGCGTTTCCATTCGTTTGCGGGATTGCGGAGCGATCCTATGCAGATCGCCAGCCGGCCGTCGGCCACCTGCGTTGCGTCCATCATACAAGCGCTCAATTCGGGAGCGAGTTCAATAAGAGTGAAACTGCCCGGCACACCGAGGTAAACACCCTTCCCTGTGACGCCTACCGCATATCGTCCGTCATCAAGCACCGCCAGAAAGCTGATCGCGCCTTCGAACGTGCTGATCGTCTCGGGGTCGCCCCCACCAAAAGGCAAGGGAAATGCCAAAAGACTGCTGCCTGCACTAACGACCAGTTTCGATCCCGCCGCCACCACATCGTCAATACCGGGCATGTTCAAAATACACGTGGCATCCTCAAGGCGGCTATTCGGTTTGAGTACGCCGTCCATCGCCGGGACGCTGATTCCGGCGTCGCGGCGATGGAGCATGTTTACAATCCAGGACGAAAGATCCGACATCACCGCTCCCCCCAATAGTCCTGGTGGATCGTCCAGTCCGGAACAGAGTTCTCGATGCGGACGCGTCCGATGCGGTTGTTCGAAACTCCACCGAGATAGAGCCAGCCCCTGTGCTCGCATGTCGATGTGATCGAGGGGTGGTTTTCGCCTGCCTTGTCCCAGTAGCTGTCCATCAATTCACCCGCTTCGGAAACCTGCAGAACGCAACCGCGGTTGATATTGGGGAACATCCATTCATCTGATGCGATGCGTTTCGCCATGCGGCGCCGGAACGCTGGTTTGCGCATCGCAAGATCGAAAGTCTTCGTCCGCATGCCCAAAAGCGCAACCCAGTAGGCGCCGTTGGACCCCCGGTTGATGTTGTCCGGATAGCCTGGCAGGTTATCCATAAAGATTTCCACCCGGCCCTTGCTCGGACCGTCGAACCAGTAACGGCTGATCCTGCAGGCCCAGGTTTCCGCAAACAGCAGCGATTGTCCGTCCCGGCACATGGTGATGCCATTCGGAAAGATCAGGTTGCGCAACACGGTACGGGTCGTACCAGTATGCGGATTGTAACATATCAGCCTGCCGTTGCCGCGCCCCTCAAGAGCGTCGACGGCCCACTCGGACATGTCGTAGCGGATCGTCGCTTCACTGAAGAAGACCCGTCCGTCCGGTGCGATATCGAGGTCGTCCGGCAGGCGCAGTCTAGAATCGTCGATAATCGACAACAGGCTTCTGTTGGTTTCGTCGGTGACCTTCTCGACCACGCCCTGCGGCGTCACCCGGTAGACGCCCATTCCACCGACACAGGTCAACAGGTCGCCGTCTGGCGAGAAGGCTAACCCCAGCGGATGCCCCCCGATCCGGGCGAAAACTTCGTGACGCTTGAAGTCCGGTCCGAAGAAACGCACGATATTGCCATGCCGGGTTCCGGTGTAGAGATTGCCGTCACGATCCAGAATGACGTCCTCCGGTCCCTCGACCGCCCCGAGACCGATGAGTTCTACACCGCCCAACTTGTCGTTGACCGCAAGGTAATCATCATCGCCCGGATCAGGCCGATCTCGCAATGGCAGGTAGGTCGGCGAGACGTATACCTTGCTCAGGATCTTGCTGCGGTTCTTGATCCATTTCCGATCGAACAAGACTGCAGCCACCAGAACCAGACCCAGGATCAGCTGATTGACCGAGCCCGGCATCGATAGCCGAATCAGGCTGTTCGACAGAATGAGGACCAGCACCGTACCGATGATGGCGTTTCCGACCGAGCCGCGACCGCCACCGAGCGATACACCCCCCAGGACAACGGCCGTCAATACGGTGATTTCGAGCCCGACCCCGGTATCCGCGCCCGTGCTGCCAAGGCGAGCCGAAAACAGGAAGGCGGCCGTCGCCGTCAGAAGACCGGAGACGACATAGGCCATGCAGACCGTGAACTTGACGTTGATTCCGGCGTTGTAGGCGGATCGCCGGGCGCCGCCCACGGCCCGCAGCCGCCAGCCCGGGCGAAGGCGCGAAAGCCCGATATGCAGGACAATCGCGATCACCGCGAAAATCAGGAAAGAAACCGGCACGCCGAAGAAGTCGCCGAAACCGATCAGGTCCCACAGCGCCGACGTCGGAAAGCTGCCGACGATGGCGCTGGCGAGCCGCGGAAAGATGATATCGTATAGCGCCCTGAAAATGACGAGGGTTACGAGCGTCGTAATGAACGCCCGGAGGCGAAGATACCCGATGAGCACTCCATTGAGCAGCCCGCACAAAAGTCCGGCGGCAAGCGTTGCCGCGAGTGAAACCCCGATCGGCAAGCCGGCCACATTCATGCAGGTAAGCGCTGTCAGCACGCACAGTGCGAACATGGAACCCACTGACAGGTCTATGCCGCCAGACAGGATTACTACAGTCATCGCAAGCGCGATCAGTCCCATTTCCGAGACCTGGCGGCCGAGGTCGGCCATATTCCCGGCCGAAAGATAGCCAGGAATAAGGATTGTCATGATGATCACGGTAACCGCCAGAGCCAGGGCGGGAATGACGTTGTCGATCCAGCTCTTGGTCAGCAACTCTCCCAGCAGCCGGTCGGGTATGAGCCGGTAGCGAAGGGCAAGCAGTTCGTCTTTGGCGGCCATCGGTGACGAATGCCTAACGGATCTCGTCGAGCGTCCAGCAATTGCGCTGGTTCACATTGTCTTTGGTGATCTGCGTCAGCGGATTGAAATACAGCGCCTTGTTTTCGCCGGCCTTCGTCTCCGAGAGCAGGAGGCGTGCTATTTCAGCGTTCAGTATGTCGCCCTGCAGCGGTACGTTGTAACTGATGTAGAGATCGAACATGCCGTTCTCGACATTCTCGCAGCCGACGCGATTGCCGCCGCCGCTGGTGACGAGGAAAACCTGATCCCCCTTGCCGGCCTGCTCGATTGCCGAAGCCGTACCGGTGTCCTGGTTGTCCCAGATGCCGATAGCGCCGCAGAGATCAGGATGCTGCTGAAGGACGGTTTCCATGATAGAGCGGGCCTTTTCCGGATTGTATTCCGTCGCCTGCTGGGAAACGACCTCGATTTCCGGATGCTGGTCCAGCACCTTGTAGATGCCGTCGAGCTGGAACACGTCCGATGCGGCGGTCGGCACGCCGGTATCGATGGCGACCTTGTTGGAAGATCCCTTGCCTTCGCCGCAGCGCTCGACCACGGCTTCAGCCGCTTGCTTGCCGATCTCCGTCCAGTCGGCTCCGACATATGAATCGGTCTGCGTGTTGGATTCCAGATTGATCTGCACGACCTTGATGCCCTTGGCCTGCGCCTGGGCCAGCAGCCGGGCGTAGGACTGGATATCCGGATTGTGGGCGACGATGAGATCAGGCGCCTCGCCGATGAGCGACTGCAGCGCACGCGTTCCCGCATCGGTGCTCCAGGCAGGATCCCGGATCTGGAAATCGTAGTTGAGCCGGTCGGCCTGCGCGCGCATGCGGGCGGCCCAACCCTCGGTCAGATCGAAACCCATCGAAAGAGGCAGGAATACCACCTTCTTGCCTTCGAGCGTTTCGTGAAACGACGTGCTGCGCGGATTCTCCAGACCCTTGTTCTGCGCGAGAGTGGCCGTCGCGGTTACCGTAGCGACCAGTGCCGCCATGGCTGATATTCCCAAATGTCCCAATTTCATTCCAGATCCTCCCTTCGTTGTGACTGGATTAGTTTCTCAGAGGTCACCCTGCTGAGATGTCTGCTCGTCCCGCGGGTTGATGAGCGAGTCGATAACGATTGCCAGCAGCAGAACCACACCTTTGACGAGGTTCTGGACGGTGTAGTCAATGTTCAGGATCGTCATGCCGTTCAGCAGGATGCCGACGAAGATCGTTCCGAGAATCACGTTTCTGACTTTGCCGTGGCCGCCGCTAAGTCCGATTCCGCCAAGCACGACCACCAGCAGAATGTCGTAGATCATCGTCGAATTAAAAAGCCGTGCATTGATGGCCGAGGTCGACGAGGCGAGGATAAGCCCGGCTCCATAGGCGACGATGGCGCTGACCGCATAATGGGCGACGATCATGGGCCTTACCGGTACGCCGGTTATCCGCGATGCCTCCGGATTATTACCCATTGCGTAGGTTAACCAGCCAAAGCGGGTGCGACTGAGTATAAGATGCACGACAACACAAAGTACGCCGAAGGTGACGACTGTAACCGGAATGCCGAAGATCTGTGCCCGGCCGAAAAAAGAGAACCATTCGTATCCCGGCGGAATATTCTGCATTTCGAGCTTGAAGAAAAATGTACGGCCCAGACCGTAGATGATCGAACCGGCCGCCAGTGTGGCAAAAATCGGCGGCACCTCGCCAAAGGCAATCAGAATCCCGATCGCCATTCCGGTCGCCAGAGCAAACAGGCCGCCGACAACCAGGGCCAGTTCCAGGTCCAAGCCGCCGCGGGTCAGCACGAAGGCCCATGCTACCGACACCACCATCGTCGCGATCATCGAGACGTCTATTCCGCGCCCGATGACGACGATCGCCATGCCCAGCGCCAGAATGCCCAGGATCGACACGCTACGCACCAGAGCGAGGAGATTCCCGGGACTGAGGAAAGACGGCAGGAAGAGCGAAAAGCCGAAAAACGCAAGTACGGCAAGCATCAGCACGACGCCTTCCTGGCTCTTCGCCAGATTGGCGAAGAGCCAGGCGCCGTCGCGATTGGCTTTGGCCGTGCTCACCTCAATCGTCTCCCCGGCCGGAAAGTTCTGCGAGGATTTCTCGGGCACGATCGACCCTGACATCGTGCTCGGCCGCAAGGCGAGCCGCCACCTCGTCGATCTGGATCCCCGAGGCGCCGGCGACGATAGCAATGTTGCGGGCATGCAGCGCCATATGGCCTCGCTGTATCCCTTCGGTCGCCAACGCCCGCAATGCCGCCATGTTCTGTGCAAGACCGAGCGCGACCGCAATCTCGGCCAGTTCCCGCGCGCTCGACACGCCAAGTAGTTCCAGCGCAGCCTGAGCAGCCGGATGGGTTTTCGTGGCGCCCCCGACAAGGCCTACCGCCATGGGCAGCTCCAGCGTACCCACAAGATTGCCGCCGCTGTCGCGTTCCCAGTTGCTGAGCGACGTGTAGCGACCATTTCTCGACGCCCAGGCATGGGCGCCTGCCTCAATCGCCCGCCAATCGTTGCCCGTAGCCACGATAAGCGGGTCGATACCGTTCATGATTCCCTTGTTGTGGGTTGCCGCCCGATACGGGTCGACGATGGCAAGCGCACAGGCTTCCACGATGCCGGTAGCGATGCGCTCCCCTGAATACTCCTTCGTCGCAAGTGTATCGACAGGCAGTTCCACCCGCGCCCGCGCAAGTCTCAGATCGGCGAGATTGGAAAGAATGCGCAGACGCACCTCGCCACGCGAGATCTCCTCGACCAACGGCGCCACCGTCTCGGCCATAGTATTAACCGCATTGGCTCCCATGGCGTCGCGGACATCGACCAGCAGGTGCAGGACGATCATCGGACCGATAGGCGAATGGTCGAAAACATGAACCTCGATATCGCGGCAACCGCCACCGAGTTCAACGAGGACTCTGTCCCTGGTATTTGCGACCTCGATCAGCCGGTCGCGCGCTTCGATCAGCCGCTGGCGGGCACCGTACGGATCTTTCAGGTACAGCACCTGGATCTGCGCCCGCATCACCGGAGAGGTGCTAGATGTGTGGAAGCCTCCGCAGCCTCTTGCGAGGCGCGCCATATAGGAGGCGGCAGCGACAACGGAAGGTTCTTCTACAGCCATCGGCACCAGATAGTCGTGGCCATTTATCGTAAAGTTCGTTGCCACGCCGAGAGGCAATTCGAACGTGCCGACGACGTTTTCGATCATCCCATTCGCGAGTTCGACCGGCAGGGCGCCGCCGCTCAGCATCTTTTGGTTGGCTTGGTTCAACCCGGAAATTCCACCGAGCTTGCGGATGCGTTCAGCGGGAGACAGATTGCGGAAATTCTCGATCCGCGAAACCGGACGCTCCGAATGTGCGCCCTCGGAAACTCTCTCCACCAACTCACCCCTCCCGAAAGTTGCTTTTTGATTTAGGTTAAGTAATAGGTAGCCAACCCATAAAGAAAAGGTACAGTCAAAAGAAACACTTTTAAACTGTACCACTATAGGGAAGAGGCGGCATGACGCTTACGGACACCATCGTCCAGTCGTTCAGGGAGCGAATCCGAAACAGCGAACTGAAGCAGGGGGACAAGCTGCCGTCCATCCGCAAATCCGCACATGAATTCGGCGTATCCAAGAACACCGTCGTCGAGGCGTATGACCGACTGCTAGCCGCCGGAATGATCACATCCAGGCAGGGTTACGGCTTTACGGTCGTCGACACTTCCCGTCAGTCGCCGAATGCACGCCCCAAGCACGTCACCGAAGCTGTGGACGTGGTATCCCTGCTGAGCGCCCAGTTGGAACAGAGCTTCACGATCCGCGTCGGAGACGGACGTCCGCCACCGTCATGGACGGAGCAGTCCGAAGTGCGCCGATATCTCAACCGGGCGCAAAAGTTCGGCAATGTCGACCGCGACGGATACGGTAGCGCGATGGGACTGCCAGAACTGAGGGAGCGCCTTGCCTTGGACATCACCCGACGTGAAGTCGCTGTGGATCCGGATCAGATTCTGCTCACCTTCGGCGCCAATCATGCCCTTGACCTGATCATCCGCCATTATCTTGCTCCAGGGGACACAGCCTTCGTCGACGAGCCCGGCTACTATCCGCTGTTTGCCAAGCTGAAGCTCGCACAGGTCAACATAGTCGGCATAAAACGGCTGCCGTCAGGTCCTGATATCGAGGATCTGGAAGCCAAGACCAGGCGCTACAAGCCGAGGCTGTTCTTTACCCAGTCGACAGGACACAATCCAACCGGAGGATTCACGAACCTGCCTACCGCTCACGCTCTGCTGAACATCGCGGCGAAAAACAAGTTCCTCGTAGTGGAGGACGAACCTTTCAGCGACCTGCCTGGCATTCAGGGAACCGGGCTGATGCCGCTCGACCAGCTTGAAAACGTCATCTATGTAAGCACGTTCTCCAAGACGCTTTCAGCCAGCTTGCGTTGCGGATTCATTGCCGCGAGATCCGATATCGTCAGCGATCTGGCGGAGCTGAAAATGCTGACTACAGTCAACAGTTCCGGCCATATCGAGCATCTGGTTCACGGGCTGATCGCGGAAGGTCATTATTCGCGCCATCTCAAGCGGCTGAGCCAGCGCATCGCGCGGACAACAGAGAAAGTGATGGCAAATCTCGACCTGTTCGGTCTGACGACGTTCAGCCCGCCGGGCGGCGGCTATTATCTCTATCTCAACCTCCCCGACCATGCGCTCGACATCGATCTGGCGAAGGCTGGCGCCCGGGAAGATATCCTCATCGCACCAGGCAGCGTTTTCTGTGCCGACACAAACCACGGCTCGAGCGGTATCCGGATCAACATCGCCCGCGCGGATTCAGCGAGATTCTATGATTTCCTCAAGCGGCATCTGCTGAGCTAGCAGACCGGCGCATCTCCGTTTCTTTCAGCAGGAGTGAATTCTTTGGCAGAGCACGTCACAATCTTCGAGGTCGGGCCGCGCGACGGCCTGCAGAATGAAAAATGGCCTGTCAGGACCGGAGACAAGATACAGCTCGTGGACCTCCTTTCCGCATCTGGCCTGTCGAAGATCGAGGCAACGAGTTTCGTCAGCCCAAAATGGGTTCCGCAACTTGCCGACGCCGCAAACGTGATGGCAGGCATTCAAAGACGCGACGGTGTCCGCTACGCCGTGCTCACTCCCAACATGAAAGGCTTCGAGGCGGCGGTGGACGCCAGGTCGGACGAGATCGCGATTTTCGCCTCCGCATCCGAGGGCTTCAGCAGGAAGAACATCAACTGCACGATCCAAGAGAGCCTGGAGCGTTTCAGGCCGGTGCTGGCTGCCGCGAAATTGCGGGCCATTCCGGTGCGCGGATACATCTCCTGCGTCACGGACTGCCCGTATGACGGTCCGACACCTGCCGAAAACGTCGCCGCGTTGGCCGGGCGGCTTCTCGACATGGGCTGCTACGAGATCAGTCTCGGGGACACGATTGGCGCGGGAACGCCTGAGTCCGTCGCACGGATGCTCGACGCGGTCCTGTCAGTGGCGCCGCCCGAACGGCTGGCCGGCCACTTCCACGACACATGCAACCGCGCGCTGGACAACATCGAAACTTCTCTGGAACGGGGCTTGCGGGTTTTCGACGCCGCAATTGGCGGCCTCGGCGGATGCCCCTACGCTCCAGGAGCTACGGGAAATGTCTCAACGGAAAGCGTCAACGACCTGCTCAATCAAAAGGGCTATAATACAGGTGTCAACAAAGTGAAGCTTGAAGAGGCCAAACGATTTGCACATCGTGTAACTCGCTCCAAGAGGTCGCACATTGGCCAAACGACTGTTTAAATGTATCTATGCCATCCTTGATTTGGCCAAGTTCCGTTTTTGTTTGTGCGACAGAGACATCATTGCGGAATGTGTGTATGTCGCATCACGCTGGCGTAGGTGCATTGTCCCGTATCAAACCCTCGTTCTTTAGATCGCGTGAACCAACTGATTGTCAGACGAAAGCATGGAAAAGAAAAAAAGCAGCGAAGTCCCTGTTTCCGAATTGCAATTCCGCCTCCCGGTCTTCCCTCTACGGGAACAATTTTCAATCGGCCCAGTTTTCAGTCCTGCCTGCCTTCTCCGGCTGGTCGGGTATCCCGCGTCTGCATTGACCGCGTCGCAAGAATTCTTTGATCTCGCCAATTCTGAGCCAAAGGTATCGTGTTCAGCGGTTGGATGGATGTTAGCCAGCTTGTGATCTCTTCGGTCAGTTCCGGACCCCAGTCATAGTCAGTTCTTGCGTTCTTCCCCATCCGTTTCATCATGGCGCCGAGTTGCTCGACGAATCCGCCGTATCCACCGCTCGCATTTAAATGGGCGGTCATGAAAGGCCCGATCGAGGCCCAGCGCAGCGCCAGACCGTTGGTGACGACGCGATCAATATCCTCGGCCGAACAATACCCCTCGCCGACGAGGTGCAGGGCTTCCGCCACCAGGGTATACTGGAGTCGGTTGAGGATAAAACCGTCGATCTCCCTTCTGACTGTAATCGGTTCCATTCCTGCCGCTAGAAAGAATGCGCGCGCCGTTTCCAGCTGTTCGTCACCGGTCGATCCGGTTCCACACAATTCAACAAGCGGAATCAGGGATGGCGGATTGACCGGATGCGCGACCAGCGCCCGCACCGGGTTGACAATGTCAGACATGAATGTCGAGCCAGGCAGGGCTGATGTGGAGGACATCAGCAGACTTTCAGGCGGCGCGAGTCTGCTCATATCACTGAACAGCAAGCGCTTGAGATCAGCATCCTCGCGGACGCTTTCTTGAACGTAGTCTGCCTTGCAAACAGCCTCTTCCAGGCTGACGGAAATGCGGATCCTGGCTTCAATGTCTGCGATCGATTCCGCATCCGCGCCTGCATCATGTATTTGCTCCAGCATTTGGCGAATGCGCGGGAGAGCAAAGCCATGAACTGCTGCAGGGTCCAGATCGTATAGCGAGACCTGATGGCCTGCCCTTGCGAACACGACCGCCCATGCGCTGCCGACTGTTCCCGTTCCGATGCAGGTTACATTGGCCATGTTATTTGTTCCCGTCTTGGGGTTCAGACCATTTTTCCTCAAACTCCCAAACCGCGGGGAATCCGATCAACTGGTTGAATTCCGAGAAATCGAACAGGTCGACATCCCTCGAGACCGAGGTGCCCTCATGTTTGAGCACGCCCAGAGCCTTTTCCAC
The DNA here is from genome assembly GCF_039888615.1 of Hoeflea sp. CAU 1731. Lineage (NCBI taxonomy): Bacteria > Pseudomonadati > Pseudomonadota > Alphaproteobacteria > Hyphomicrobiales > Rhizobiaceae > Hoeflea > Hoeflea sp. CAU 1731. The sequence continues at coordinate 227,763 of NZ_JBDQQS010000010.1, forward strand.
TGCCGCGGCGGCCGCAAGTCCGGTCATCGCCGGGAAAATTGCCATTCGATAGCCGATATCGACAAGTTCGTCCGCCGAACGGATCGGCGTCTTGCCGCCGTCGGACATGTTGGCCATCATCGGCGCGTCAATCCGTTCGCAGGCGAGACGCATTTCCTCTTCGCTTTCGAGCGCTTCAATGAAAACCACGTCTGCGCCCGCATCTCGATAGGCGAGTCCGCGGTCGATCGCGGCGTCAAAGCCTTCGACGGCAAGCGCGTCCGTCCGGGCGATGATCAGCGTTTCTGTCGAGTTCTCTCGGGCTGCGCATGCAACCTTGATCTTGGTAACCATCTCATCACGCGCTATCACCCGCTTGTAAGGCGTGTGGCCGCATTTTTTCGGAAACTCCTGGTCCTCCATCTGAATAGCGATAACGCCCGCCTTCTCGTAACCGCGCACGGTGTGATCGACATTCAGTAGCCCTCCGTAGCCGGTGTCGGCGTCTGCGATGACGCTTGCATGGGCTGTCCGGCACAGCGTTTCCACCCGCTCGAGCATTTCAGTGTATGTGGTGATCCCTGCATCTGGAATTCCTTGCGTAGATGCGGTGCCCCAATAGCCCGACGAGTAGATGAAATCGAATCCGACCTTGTTGCACACGACAGCGGTAATCATGTCGTGGATACCAGGCGCAACAACGAACTGCCCGCTGTCGAGGGTTGTACGCAGACTTGGCTTTTTCATCCGAATTTCCTCATCCTCTCGAAATAATCGAGGATCTCGTCCTCGCCGACAACGTCTCCGTACTTGGCGTCCATGTCGAACAGGTTGGCCTCGTGGGGAGAGGCATGCCGGTCACCGACCGCTTCGCGCGCGATGATGGGAATGAAACCGTGTGAGCAGCAGTCGACACAAGTCGCCCGGACGCAGCCGCTCGTGGTGACGCCCGTATGAACGAGCGTGTCGACGCCAAGTGTCGCCAGCGTCGAGGCCAGCGACGTGCCGAAGAAGGCGCTGGGATACTGTTTTGAGATCACGATCTCGTTGTCGGCGACGTCCAGCCCTTCTGGCCAGGCGCCCATTGGGTTGCCTGCAATGAAGTTCCGCAGCGGCCTGGCCTTCTGGAAGAACCGCCCGCCATCGCAGCCGCCGGCCTGATAGACGACATTGGTCAGGATGATCGGCACGCCGCATTCGCGCGCCTTGTCGCGGATCCTCAGCGCTGATTTGAGCGTGTCCTCCACGCCGGCGTATAGTTCGCACTCCGGTTCGAAATAGGCTTGCACGAAGTCGATCATGATTAGGGCTGGTCTGGCGCCGAAACCGATCCGGTTGTCATAGGCCCGCTTGTAGTTATCGAGAAGATTTTCGCTGGTGCTCATCCGTTATTATCCTGTTCTTCGGCCAGTGCATGCAATTTATCGATGCCAATCGACATCCAGGCCAATTCTGCTTTACGACGCGCCTCGAAAGCCTCGATGGCGTCCCCTTCCTCGGCGAGGATCATGCCGACCTCGTCGAGACCCAGAAGCAGCAGCCGCTTGAGGTTCGGCTCGATGTCGAAGCGGATCTCGCGTCCTGACGAAAACCGGATCGACTGGGCCTCCAGATCGATCGCAATCTCTTCTGCCGTCTCGGCGGCTTTTTCCACCGCCGCCATATCATCTCCGCCGAGGCGGATAGGCAGGACGCCATTTTTGAAACAATTAGCGAAAAAGATCTCGCCGAAGCTCCGCGCGATCACGCAGCGTATACCGAGATCGGCGATGGTCCAGACCGCCTGCTCGCGGCTGGAGCCCGTGCCGAAATTCTCGCCGGTCACCAGGATCTTCGCCGTGTCGTATGGCGGCGTGTCGAGTACGAAAGGCTCAGGCCCGTTGCGGCGTTCGCTGAAAGCGTAGCGGCCAAGGCCCTCGCGATCCAGAAGCAGCAGAAAGCGCGCCGGAAAGATGACGTCGGTGTCGATCGCGTTCTCGAGCAGCGGCGCGGCGACGCTTTTGACTGTGATGAACTTTTCCATGGTCACAACAGCTCCCGCACGTCGGTGATCTTTCCGGTCACGGCGGCGGCCGCGGCCATCGGCGGACTCATCAGGTGGGTGCGCCCGCCCTTGCCCTGGCGACCTTCGAAATTGCGGTTGGAGGTTGAGGCGCAGCGCTCGCCCTCTGTCAGCCTGTCGTCGTTCATCGCAACGCACATCGAACATCCGGCGTCTCGCCACTCGAAGCCGGCGGACAGGAATATCTCGTGCAGGCCCTCGCGCTCCGCGGCGATCTTGACGGCCGCCGATCCCGGCACCGCAATCGCCTTGACGCTGTCCGCCACCTTCCTGCCGGAAAGCACCTGCGCCGCCGCCCGCAGGTCTTCCAGGCGGCCATTGGTGCAGGATCCGACGAACACGCGATCAACCGCGATGTCGCGGATTGCGGTTCCCGGTTCCAGGCCCATATAGGCTAGGCTCTTGCGCAGTCTCGACTTGCTGTTCTGATCCGCTTCCCGTTCCGGATCGGGCACCTGACCCGTGACCGCGCATGTGTGTTCCGGGGTCGTTCCCCAGGAGACCTGTGGCGCCAGATCAGCGGTATTGAACGTCACCTCGCGATCGAAAACCGCGTCTGCGTCGCTGTGCAGATCGGACCATGCCGCCATGGCCTGCTTCCAGGCCTCGCCCGAAGGCGCCAGCGGACGGCCGTCGAGAAACGCAAACGTCTTGTCGTCAGGCGCCACGATGCCGACCCGGCTGCCGGCCTCGATCGACATGTTGCAGAGCGTCATGCGCGCCGCCATCGAGAGGTCCCGTACGGTCGATCCTGCGTATTCCAGGGCGTATCCGACGCCACCGCCAGTGCCGATTTCGGCGATGAGCGCGAGGATGACGTCCTTGACGGTCACGCCGTTCGGCAACCCGCCCTCCAGATTGACCCGCATCGTCTTCTGCTTGCGCTGTCGCAGCGTTTGCGTCGCGAAGATGCTGGTGCATTCGCTGGCCCCGATGCCGAAGGCGATGCACCCGAAGGCGCCGTGGGTGCAGGTGTGACTGTCTCCACACACAAGGACGACGCCAGGCAGGGTAAATCCCAGTTCCGGGCCGATGACGTGAACGATGCCATGCCGTTCGCCATCCATCGGCATATAGGCTATGCCATGGTTCGCGGCGTTTTCCTTGAGGCGTTCGACCTGTGAAAACGCCAGGCCTTCCACGAAAGGCCTGTCGCCGCGCAAGGTCGGCACGGCATGGTCGGCGACGGCGATGTGCGCCTCCGGACAGCGGACTTTCCGTTCGTCCTGGTCGAGAGCCGCAAAAGCCTGCGGGCTCGATACTTCCTGCACCAGGTGGCGATCGACATAAAGCAGATGCTCGCCATTGCCATGGTCCGCGACCACGTGGCTGTCCCAGATCTTGTCATAGAGCGTTTGCGCTGCCATTTCCGATACCTGTTCTATAGACCCGGTAGAAATTTCACTTGATTTCGGTAGGACCATACTATTTCATGAATGCGCATTCAATAGCGATGCCCGAACAGACTTATGGATGCGGATTGGCAGCAACCTGGAGAGCAAGATGAGACTGGGAGTCGATGTGGGAGGAACCTTTACCGACCTGCTTCTGCAAGACGATGCAACACAAAAAACGTATCGGGCGAAGACGCCGTCCACGCCTCAGGACCAGTCAATCGGCGTCGCCGAAGGGGTTCGGCTAATATGCGAGAAGGCTGGCGTCGAGGCATCTGACATTTCCCTTGTGCTGCATGGGACGACCGTTGCGACCAACGCGGTTCTGGAAGGCAAGGGAGCCCGGGTCGGACTTCTAACGACGGAGGGTTTCGAGCACACGCTTCACCTCGCCAGATCCTGGACGCCTGGCCCGCTGTTCGGCTGGATCGTCATGGACAAACCGGACCCGCTGGCGGCGCTGCGCGACACCAGGGGCATTCCCGAAAGGATGGATGCCCGTGGCAACGTCGTTCGCAAGCTCGACGAAACGCGAGCGATCGAACTGATCAATGATCTCTGTGCAAGCGGCATTGAGGCTCTGACCATTTCGCTGATCCACTCCTATGCCAATCCGGCGCACGAACAATGCCTGCGCAAGCTTGTACTGGACCGTTTTCCCGACATGCATGTTTCCCTTTCCTCGGACATCCTGCCGGAATTCCGTGAATATGACAGGGCAATTACAACTGTCATGAATGACTATGTCCGGCCGATCATGACACGATATCTTTCACGCATCGAGAAGCGGCTCATTGAGGTTGGAACCACCAGCAAACTGCACATCGTTCGCTCCGACGGGGGCCTGATGAGCGCGGAAGCCGCTGCTGCCCGCCCGGTTCACACGGTGCTGTCTGGTCCGGCAGGCGGCGTGACCGCCACGGCGATGATAGCCCGCAGGACAGGGCTCAAGAAACTCCTGGCGTTCGACATGGGCGGCACGTCCACCGATGTCTCTGTTATCATTGATGGGGAACCCACAATCTCGCGTTCGACTGACGTCGGCTATTTTCCAGCCAAGGTGCCGACCCTCGACGTGCGCAGCGTGGGAGCGGGCGGCGGATCCATTGCCGAAGTTTCCGAACTGACGAACTCGCTGCGGGTCGGCCCGCGAAGCGCCGGCGCCGCGCCTGGACCGGTCGCCTACGGGCGCGGCGGCACAGAGCCGACAGTTTCGGACGCCAATGTGGTGCTTGGCTATCTGCCGCCGAAACTGCTAGGCGGTGATATGAGCCTCGATATCGAAGGCGCCAGAGAAGCTGTGTCCGGAATCGGCAAGACCATCGGACTTACCCGCGAGGACGCCGCACAAGGCATTCTCGAAATAGCCAATGAAGTGATGCTCGGAGCGCTGCGGGTTATAACGGTGCAGCGTGGTCTTGATCCCCGGGATTTCGGCATCGTCGCCTTTGGCGGCGCAGGACCGCTGCACGCCAATGCCGTTGCCGAATTGCTCGGCTGCTATCCGGTTGTGGTTCCCCACAATCCTGGTGTGCTCTCCGCCCTGGGCTTCCTCGAGGCCGAATTCAAGAACGAATTCGTTCGAACACTCATAGGTTCGATCGCAGGCATGGACGACGCACATGTGTGGGAACAGTTCGCTGAATTGCGCGCCGGCGCCCTGCAGTGGCTCGAGGAGCAGGAGGTGGAGGAAGGTGATCGCAGGATCAGCTATTCCGTTGACCTGCGTTACGAACAGCAGGGATTCGAGGTGACAATTGCCGTGCCTGCCGAACTGACGGATGGCGGCGCAAGGCTGGACGCTGTGCTCGTGAATTTCCACGAAACGCATGAACGCCTCTACGGCGTACGCTTCGATTTGCCGATCGAGCTCGTTACCTTGCGGGTGGTCGCGACCGGAGCAACCCCGCCGGTAGAGGACGCGCCGCCGGAACAGGGTGTTACCAATGCCCGCGATGCCGTGATCGAGATGTTGCCTGCCTATTTCAAGGGAGGGTGGATGGATACACCGCATATCGACCGCGACAAGCTCGGTGTCGGTGCGCGCATCGACGGTCCGGCGATCATACGCCAGTATGACACGACAACCGTTTTATTGCCCGATCATTACGCTGAGGTCGACAAACTGGGCAATCTGATGATCTGGCCAATAAAAAAGGGAGACTAAGACCATGACCCGACATATTGATCCAATCACCCTCGACCTCATCGAAAACGCCTTGCTGAACGCGCGCTTCGAGATGGACAGCGTCGTGGTCCGGGTTGCCCTTTCGCCGGTCATACGGGAACAGCACGACGAGTTTCCGATGATCTGCAACGCCAAGGGGCAGATGATCGTCGGCCAGTTCGGGTCCTACATTCCGGCGATCGTCGACCAGTACAAGGACGACATCAACGAGGGCGATATCTTCGTCTGGAACGATCCCTATTCCTGCAAGGGGTCGATATCGCACAATAATGACTGGTGTGTGATGCTGCCGATCTTTCACCAGGGTGTCCATGTGGGATTCAGCTCGATATTCGGACACATGGTCGATGTCGGCGGCAAAGTGCCGGGTTCCATGCCGGCGGACGCCTATACTATCTGGGAGGAAGGGCTGCGAGTTCCTCCCGTCAAGATATACGAGAAGGGAAAGCTGAACGACGGCGTTCTGCAGATCATGCTCAACAACAGCCGCACGCCCGACATGAACCGGGCCGATCTGATGGCTCTGATCGCCGGGTGCCGCACCGCGTCGAAGCGGGTTCTCGAGATCTGCGACCGCTTCGGGCGGGAAACCTATATCACAGCCTGTGACTTGCTGCTGGATCGCACGCGCGAAGCGATGCGCGTCCTGATATCGAAATACATTCCGGAAGAAGCGGTCACCTTTACCGACTATGTCGATGATGACGGTGTCGGAAACGGCCCGTTCAAGATGCATCTGTCGATCTATCGTCGGGGAGACGTCGCGGTCATCGACTGGACCGGAACCGACGATCAGGCGGAAGGCCCTATCAACTTCCACATTCACGAAGGCCTGTGCAAACTGTTCTTCGGCGTCTACATGATCATGGCGTTCGATCCGAAGATAATGTTCAACGAGGGTTTCTACGACCTGTTCGAGATCGTGTTGCCCGAAGGCAGCCTGCTCAATCCGCGTTTCCCGGCGGCTCTGTCAAACCGCCTCAACACCCATACGCGGTTCTTCGACTGTCAGGCGGGGGCGCTAGGACAAAGGGCTCCACATTTGTCGATGGCGGCCGGATATGGCACGAGCCCGCACTTCATCTTCACCGGCAAGGACGGGAACGGAAAGTATTTCCAGCTTATGGAACTGTTATTCGGGGGCGTGCCCGGCCGGCCGCGCGGCGACGGTTTTGACGGCCATGCCTGGTGGCCACTCTTCAGCGCCACCCCGATTGAATACATCGAGAACTATTACCCGGTGCTGGTTGAAAGCTATCGGCCCGTGCGTGACGCGGGAGGCGCAGGGCTGCACCGGGGTGGATCAGGGATCGAGAAAATCTACAGGGTCCTTGAAGCCGGTTCGATCTCGATCCACGACGACCGCGAGGTCGTGCCGCCCTGGGGCATTAACGGTGGACTGCACGGCGGGACCTCGAGCAAGTGGCTCGTTCGCGCCGGCTCCGAAGAGCGCGAACGCATTCCTTCGAAAATCGACAATCTGCGTGTCGAACCTGGCGACAAAATCGTATTCATCACTGCCGGGTCCGGCGGCTGGGGAGACCCGCTCGAGCGCCCGGTTGAGAAGGTCCTGCGCGATGTCGTCGACGACATAGTTTCGATGGAGAAGGCCAGACGCGACTATGGCGTCGTCATCCGCGACGACGAGAGTATCGATGAGGCCGCCACGGAGACGTTGCGCAAGGAGATGAAGTCGGAGCGTGGCAAACCGTCGGATTTTGATTTCGGGTTCATTCCAGGCGTTCACGAGGCGGCCGAATAAGGCGGCCCCGGCCGAATTAAACTCCGGGGATTGTCCGACCGGGTAGCAGATTGCCCGGAACGGTGCGCATGGAGTCCGTGCCGAGGCGTTGCCCGTCGCTCTCGCGCTGAAGCAGCTCAAGGGATTCAGACACCATGCGTTCTATCGGTTGCCGGACGGTTGTAAGCCGATAAGGCGCCCTTTGCCCTTCGCGAATGCCGTCGAATCCGGCCAGCATGATGTCTTCCGGTATTGCGAGACCGAACGTCTCCCGCAAGGCGTCGGCGCAACCGATCGCCATGATATCGTTGACGGCGAATACTGCGTCCGGAAATTGCGGGGTCGGTCTGCTGAAGTGCGAGATGATTGCATTGCGCGCGCCGGCATAATTTGAGCCGCCGTCGACTTCCGCAATGCTGCAATTACCAAGAGACTCGAGCGCCAGTCGGAAGCCGGAAACCCGGTCGCGGCTTGTCGATCCCTGAGGATCTCCGCGAACGATGAGGCAGCTTCGTGCGCCGGCTGCATGCATCAATCTGCCAATTGTCGCACTTCCTTCCAAATTGTCGCACTGAACTCCGGCAAGGTTCGATCCGTAAACGTTGCGGTTGAAGATGACCATCGGGATTCCGCGCCCTTCGCTCAGGCTCACCAGCTCCGACGAAATCTGCGCTGAGGTCAGTACGATGCCGTCCACCGGATAACGCAGCGCCTCAAGAAGCATGTCGTCGCAGTCGTGGCCATCCTGGACGGAGAAGGCGAGCACCTGACGGCTGGCGCGCTGAAAGCTCTCAATGAAAACCTGAAGACTTTCCGAGTAGAAGGGATTGTTGAGGTTTCCGCAAATCACCGCGACCATGTTGCTCTTGTTCGATGACAATCCGGAGGCGTAGTAGTTTGGCAGCCAGTTCAACTGCTTCGCAGCGGCGATCACGCGGTCGCGTTTTTCTCTTGAGATGCTGCCACCGGGCGTAAACGCTCGGGAGACCGCCGGTTGCGAAACACCTGCAAGTTTCGCGACGTCATAGGACGTCACTCTCGAATTCTTTCGATTCATTCGCAATTCCTACCGTCTGCGGAGTGAACATGTTTTTCCGACGGGAGCCGGTCAGGGTCAAACACCGAACGGCGCTCAAGAGAAAACATCATTTGAATCATAGCTTTGACTGTTACTGCGTCATAGACCGTCCGGTATGCGCCGTCACCTCCCGTTCCGTGAGTGAAATGAGCTTTCGATTTTTCCTGCCGGTGATTGACACAAAGACATAAAAAAGAAAATATGTGAATGCGCATTCAAAAAAATATAACTACAACACGAATGCGTTCAATTGAGGTGGAACTTGGAGGTACCGATGTCCAAAACGAGATTACTAACGGGAATGTCGTCCGTGCTTGCATTGGCATTCACGGCATCTTTAGCATATGCGCAAAACGCCGAAGACGGTCTGAATCGCGCAAAGGAGAGCCTTGCCGTCTATCAGAACAAGCCGGAATTCACGGCGCCCGGCGAGCCATTCGACATCAAGGCATGCGCCGCCGGGAAGAAAATGCTGTCAATCCCGAACAACAGCACGAATCCCTTCCTGAAGGGCATTATCGACCGGATGAAGAACGTCGGGGATAAAATCGGCCTGGAGGTCGTCGAATGGGAAAACCAGGGTCAGCCGAGCCAGTGGGTCCAGGGATTCGATTTTGCCATTCGCGACAATTTCGACGTCATCGACCTGATCTCAGGAATCTCTCCAGACACGGTAGAGCCCCAGATCAAGGCCGCAAACGAAGCCGGCGTTAAAGTAATGACCTCGCATTTCTATGACCCTTCCTTCCAGCCGAACCCGCTGCTGTCCTCGACTTTGCCCATCGGTTTCAACGAAATCGGCAAGATCCTCGCCAACTGGGTTACCGTCAATACGGAAGGCAAGGGCAAGATCGCAATCATCGTTTCGCGTGAAGTGCCGCCAACCATACCGTTGGTCGACGGGTTCGAGACCGAACTGGCCGAAAATTGCCCGGATTGCGAAATCGTGCAGGAAATCAATGTCGGCGTCGCAGAGTGGGGCACCAAGATCCAGCCATCCGTTCAGTCGACTCTGCAGGCAAATCCCGACATCGACGTGGTCATCCCGATCTACGATTCGATGTCGCAATTCGTGGTGCCCGCGCTCCGCCTGACCGGTAAGCTGGGCGAGGTCAAAGTCGCCACCTTCAACGGAACACCCTTCGTGCTGGATTTCATCCAGCAGGGAGCGATCGACATGGATATCGGAGAGAGCCTTGACTGGATTGCCTACGCGACCATCGACGGTCACATGCGTGACCTGTGCGGTCTGCCGACGCCGGACAAGCTGAACGTGCCCTTCTATATTTTCGACAAGGATAATGTCGCCGATGCAGGCACACCAGCGCAATTCGACACCGGATACGGGGACGCATATATTACCGGCTTTCAGGAATTGTGGGGTCTCAACTAGCTTCGATGACCACCGTGGAAGATCTTCCGCGCAATACAGAGGCGGCGTCCCAAGCGGCGCCGCCGACGCTTCGTCTGGAGGATATCTCCAAGACGTTCCGCGCTACGCGGGCCTTGAATGATGTTTCATTGACAGTCAAACCCGGCGAGGTTCACGGACTGCTGGGCGCAAACGGATCCGGGAAGTCGACGCTGGTCAAGATCCTTGCGGGATTTCATGCACCTGATCCGGGAGGATTGATGCGTTTCAACGGCGAAGAGGTTTCGCTTCCGCTGATGCCGAGTGATTTTCGAAGGCTGGGCATGAGTTTCGTCCACCAGAACCTCGGCCTGATATCTTCACTGACGGTTCTCGAGAACCTTCGCCTCGCGCAGATCGCGCTGCCCGGCGGCCACTTCATCAACTGGCGCCGGGAAAAGGCGGCGGCGGAGCAGACTCTGGAGCGCTACGGTCTCGACATCACGCATTGGCGCCGTATCGATGAGCTGAGCGCAGTCAACCGCGCGCTGCTCGCTATCGTGAGAGCTTTCGAGGAGATACGTGTCGAGTGCGAGAGTACAGGCAAACCCGGGCTGGTGCTGCTCGATGAGCCGACCCCGTTCCTGCCGAAGGAGGGCGTCGAAAAGCTTTTCAAGCTTATCCGGCAGATTACCGAGCACGGATCCAGCGTGCTCTTCATCTCCCACGATATCGACGAGGTGATGGAGATTACCGACACCGCAACGATCCTGCGCGATGGTCGTGTTTCGGGCGAGATCGAGACCCGCGAGGCAACTCATGCAAAAATGATCGAGATGATCATCGGACGTTCGCTCTCAAAGACGGAAAACGCGGAACACGAAGAACGTCATTTCGAACCCTTCCTTTCTGTCAAAGATCTTGAAGGAGACGGAATTCGATCCTGCGATCTGAAAGTGGGCTGCGGGGAGATAGTAGGCCTCACCGGGCTGATCGGGTCGGGATATGAAACCGTTCCCTATCTCCTCTACGGGGCGATCGGCGCGAAGGCCGGCAGGCTTGCCATCGAAGGCGGTCGCGAAACGCCTGTCGCAGAGATGACGCCCAAGAAATCTCTTCGGGAGAACTTCGCTCTGCTGCCGGGCGACCGGCCGACTCAGGGAGGGGTGGGCAGCATACCGGTTTATGAGAACATGCTGCTGCCGGACATCGGCGCCTATTTCAAGGGCGGCTTTCTCAGGAACGGAACAATGCGCCGCGAAGCGCGCAAGCTGGGCGAAGAATACGAGGTCCGGCCCAACGATCCGGACATCAACCTCGCCGCCCTTTCGGGAGGCAATGCGCAAAAGGTGCTTATCGCCCGTTGGATGAAAAGAAAACCAAGGCTGCTGATGCTCGACGAACCGACACAAGGCGTCGATGTCGGAACGCGAGCGAGCATTTTCGAGGCGCTGCGCACGGCTGCAGCCGACGGCATGTCGGTGATCTGCGCGAGTTCTGATTCCGAGCAACTCGCGGAAATCTGCGATCGTGTCCTTGTCTTCGCCCGCGGACGTATCGTTCAGGAACTGACAGGCGCTGCGGTTGAGAAGGATCTGATCACACAGGCCTGCTACGCATCCCTGGACCTGGCCGGCCTTCGCGCTACGGACGGGCAAAAACCACTCCGAACAGGAAACGAACATGACTAAAGCCGGCCAGGCCTCTGCGGCCGACAGGACCTCATCGGTACGCATGACCCGACTCTTCGAACGCTATGCGCTGCTTCTGGTGTGGCTGCTTCTGATCATCGGTTTCAGTATCGCACTGCCCAATTCCTTTCCGCGCTGGGGAAACTTTTCCATATTATTCGCCTCCTATGCGCCTGCGGCGCTGCTGGCGCTGGCCATCATCGTGCCTCTGACTGCTGGCGACTACGACCTCGCCGTAGGGGCGACGATGACGCTGTCGTCCTGCATCATCGGCGTGCTCAATGTCTGGTATGACGTTCCGATCGTCGCCAGTATCCTGCTTGCACTGGCTGCAGGCGTTGCGGTCGGCCTGTTCCACGCACTCTTCATCATCTATTTCCGAATACCCTCGCTGGTCGTCACGCTCGGCAGCACATCGTTGATGACCGGCATCGTCCAGTTGATCACCAATTCGTCCACGATCGGCGGAATCGACAACGCCCTGATCATGGCGGTTGTCGGTGGTCGCTTGTTCGGCGTTCCCTACGCCTTCTACTATGCGCTCGGCGCGGCGATCGTCATGTGGTACGTCTTTGACTTCACGCCGCTCGGCCGGCGACTCTTGTTCGTCGGGCGTGGCCGGGAGGTGGCGCGCCTCAATGGCATCGCCGTGGAGCGCGTGCGGATTGGCGCCCTCGTAACATCCGGATTGGTGGCGTCGACGGCCGGCGTCGTCTATGCTGGTGTGCTGGGTTCGGCGGATCCCTATTCCGGCCTCAACTATCTTCTGCCTGCATTCGCCGCGGCCTTCCTCGGATCGACGACGATCATGCCGGGCAGATTCAATCCGTGGGGCGCAATCGTGGCCGTTTACTTTCTCGGAACCGGCATCACAGGGCTCACGATGATCGGTATTCCGCTCTGGGTGACGAATGTCTTCAATGGCGGCGCATTGATTCTCGCAGTTACGATCTCGCAGCTGACGCGTGGTCGTGAAGCCCCCGATATCGGATGAAGCACGGAGCTGACCGATGACCGCAACCTATCTGAAGCGCGGCAAACCGGATGCGTTGCAATCCGAGGACGACGTCAAAGTTCGCGCCACCGTGGAAAGCACGCTGTCCGACATCGAAAAGAGAGCCTGTTGATTTTCACCGAGGACTGACCCGTCATTTCCACCGAGAACCGGCTCTGACGCACTTTTGCTGACATGTGGCGATTAGGAAGCGCCAATCAAACGCGCTTGCAACAGATCGAGTTTTGCTCGCCCGTACATTTGGCGTTTGATAAGCTTCAGGCGCGTGATTAGTCCCTCAGTTTGCCCAATTTCGGCTATGACCGGTTTGCCGAACAATCTGCCGAATTGAGGTTCCCTTTTTCGACAGCTCCCGGATCGCTTCATTCGTTTCCTGGCGGCGTAGATAACCTTCGTATTGCAACTTTTCTGCATACGTCAAAAGCTTGGGGTCAACGACATTGCTGCCGACCGCCGGCCTGATCTGGCGCATCGACCTGCCGACAGCATCGAGAAACGCCCGGCTGGAATTCTCCGTGAGATGCCAACGGTCGGCGACCTGCTCCGCATCAGGCAGGGCCTTCGCGATGGCCTCGCCGTAGCCGCCCGCCCCGGTCGCGAGCGACGATCGATATCGACTGATGTTGGGCCAGCCATGATCGAGACGTATCCAGTGCACGATCCGGCAAGAGGGTGACAGGCCTCCTCCGTTCCAGGTCGCAAACGATTGTTCCGTAGGTCTCGCCGCGTCGAAAGGCAAAGCCGTCAGGCGCCAGGTTTGCGCGTGGAAATCGATGCTGCATAAGCTGATCCTCCGGTGATTCAGCAAAAAGCCTGCCTTCCAACAGCAGCAAAAGTGCGTCAGAGCCAATTCTCGGTGAAAATCAACATGCGGGCACAAAGCTGACATTTCGCTGCAGAGAACAGCGGCTCTTGGACCCAAATAGAACCACGTAACTCGATAAACGATGACCTGTATGCTTACGGCGCTTCAAATCGAGCCTTACCCTTATGGACTGTGCAGCAAGCGGGAACAAAACAAGACACAACCGTGCCGAATCTGTGCCACATTGTGCCGTAAGCTGGCGTTTGATCATGTTTCGTTCTGCAATTTGCTGCACGTTTGTGCAAGTTCCCGCCGATCAGCCTCAGCAAACTCAAGTGCTTATTTTCGTTGCTATTTATTTGAGAAAATTGCGGAAATCTGACTGGTGCTGCCGCAGAGATTTGAACTCTGGACCTCTCCCTTACCAAGGGAGTGCTCTACCCCTGAGCTACGGCAGCCAATACCCAGTCCGCGGGACGGAACGCCTATTGCCACAGAGTTTCCTGTTGCGCAAGGACCAATGCCGCGTTTAGGCCACGCAATTGTCCTTTGCCCTCGCTGGACAATTGCGGTATGTCGGCTGGATGCACGAAGACAGGCAGGACAAGTCACCCAAATCCGCCGCAGACAAGCGCAAGGAGCGTCTCGCCGACGCCCTGCGCGCCAATCTGCAACGTCGCAAGCAGCAGGTGCGCGCGCGCCGCAAGGGCGCCATGGACGACACGGCCGGATTGCCCGCCTCAGAGGGCGAGAAGTCCTGAAGGAGAGGCTGCTGCACACAAACAGGACGAGTAGAAAGGCGGGTTTGCGCCCGGAAAGCCGATGGATCAGATCAGAATTGTAGGCGGTAACGGGCTGAACGGCGTCATACCGATTTCCGGAGCCAAGAACGCCGCCCTTCCGCTGATGATTTCGTCGCTTCTGACCGACGACACGCTGACGCTGGAAAATGTGCCGCATCTCGCCGACGTGGAACGGCTCATCCGCATTCTCGGCAATCATGGTGTCGATTATTCCGTCAACGGACGCCGGGAAAGCCAGGGCGCCGGCTATTCCAGAACGATACATTTCACCGCGCGAAACATCGTCAACACGACGGCGCCCTATGATCTCGTGTCCAAGATGCGGGCGAGTTTCTGGGTAATCGGACCCCTCGTCGCCCGCATGGGCGAAGCGAAAGTGTCGCTGCCAGGCGGCTGCGCGATCGGCACACGACCGGTCGACCTGTTCATCGACGGACTGAAGGCGCTCGGCGTCGACATCGACATCGACGGCGGCTATGTCAACGCCCGCGCGCCCAAGGGGATCCAGGGCGGCCACTACGAATTTCCGAAAGTTTCCGTCGGCGCCACCCATGTGCTGATGATGGCTGCGGCCCTGGCCAACGGAACCGTGGAAATCACCAACGCCGCGCGCGAACCCGAAGTCGTCAACCTGGCAGAATGCCTGAACGCCATGGGCGCGCGTATATCCGGAGCCGGCACGTCGCACATCGTGATCGAGGGCGTTCAGTCTCTCTCCGGCGCGCGTCACAGAGTTCTGCCCGACCGGATAGAGACCGGCACCTACGCCATGGCCGTGGCAATGACCGGCGGCGACGTGACCCTGGAGGACACCAGCGCGAGCCTGCTTGAAACCGCGCTCGACAGCATGCGCGCGGCCGGCGTTGAAGTCACGCCGACCAATTCCGGCGTACGGATATCGCGCAATGGCGCACGCCTCGAAGCGGTGGACGTGACAACCGACCCGTTTCCCGGCTTCCCGACCGACCTGCAGGCACAGTTCATGGCGATGATGACAAAGGCGAAGGGCACATCGAAAATCACCGAGACGATCTTCGAGAACCGCTTCATGCACGTCCAGGAGCTGGCGCGACTGGGCGCCGACATCTCGTTGTCCGGCCAGACCGCCACCGTCAAGGGCGTCGGCGGGTTGAAAGGCGCACAGGTGATGGCGACGGATCTGCGCGCTTCCGTGTCGCTGGTGATCGCGGCCCTGGCCGCCGAAGGCGAAACCATCGTCAACCGGGTCTATCATCTCGACAGGGGCTTCGAACGCCTCGAAGAGAAACTGACCCGATGCGGCGCCGAGGTCGAACGTCTGAGCGCCTGACTGCCTGAGACGGAATTGCGCGCGCGGCGACAAACCACTATCTAGGGCTTGTCCTGAAAACCTCCTCAAGCGGACCACCGACCGACCATGCAGCTTCTCAAACTGATCGCACTCGACAAGGAAGATCTCTCTATCCTGTCGGCCCACATGCAGGACGCCGTCATTAAAGCCGCGGATTTGACGTGGCGGGCTTCCGCGCAGCGGTTCATTCTCGTCGCCAACCGTTTTGTCTGGGAAGCGGCGGAAGGCCGAAGCGCCAAGCATTATGAACGCCGCCGCGCAGCGCTTCACTTCAACCGGGTGACAGGCGTGCGCTCGCGCGGTTTCGATCGCCGCGACGGCGACAAGGTGCTGTCGCTGCTGACCATAAACTTCGTCCCGGGCAATGACGCGCCCGCCGGCGTGGTGGAACTGATCTTCTCCGGCGAGATGGCCATCGAACTCGATGTCGAATGCGTTGAAGCGCAACTGAGCGATCTGGGCGCCGCCTGGGAAACTGGATTCAAGCCGAAACATCCGCTGGACGACGTGTAGCCGCACCTTACGGGACATGCAAGGAGACAGGCCGTGGTCATGCGCCTGAGACAACAGGATCCGGATTTCGACGCGCGCTTCTCGGCGCTTCTCGTCATGAAGCGGGAGGTGTCCGGAGACGTCAACGCCGCGGTCGCCGAAATCATAGACGCCGTGCGCAAGCGCGGCGACGAAGCCCTGGCCGAATATTCGCTGCGCTTTGACCGGCTGGACCTCGCGACGACGGGTCTGGCCGTGACCGGCGCGGAAATCGACGCCGCGTTCGCCTCTATCGATCCGGAAACCCTTCAGGCTCTGGAACTCGCGCACGAACGCATCGCGCGCCACCACGCGCGACAGATGCCGGCCGACGATTTCTACGAGGACGCCCTCGGCGTGCAGCTCGGCTCGCGCTGGACGGCGATCGAAGCGGTGGGGCTCTATGTGCCCGGAGGCCTTGCAAGCTATCCGAGCTCGGTGCTGATGAACGCCGTTCCGGCTCGCGTCGCCGGTGTCGGGCGGATCGTCATGGCGGTGCCCTGCCCCGACGGAGCGCTCAACCCGCTGGTTCTGGCCGCGGCGCGCGTCGCCGGCGTCAGCGAAATCTACCGCGTCGGCGGCGCGCAGGCGATTGCGGCGCTGGCCTACGGGACGGAGACGATCCGGCCGGTCGCCAAGATCATCGGCCCCGGCAACGCCTATGTGGCCGCGGCCAAGAAGCAGGTTTTCGGAACGGTCGGCATCGACATGATCGCCGGTCCCTCGGAAGTGCTGGTGCTCGCCGACCAGGACAACAATCCGGACTGGATTGCGGCCGACCTGCTGGCCCAGGCCGAGCACGACACAGCCGCACAGGCAATCCTGATGACGGACAGCCCGAAACTGGGCGACGCCGTGGAGCGCGCCGTCGAAGCCCAGCTTTCCACCCTGCCGCGCGGCGAGGTGGCCCGCCAGAGCTGGCGCGACTACGGCGCGGTCATCGAAGTGGAAAATTTCGCCGACGCCATGCCGCTGGTCAACCGGCTGGCGGCCGAGCACCTGGAGCTTGCCGTCGCCGATCCGGATGCGCTGTTGCCCCTGATCCGCAACGCCGGCGCCATCTTCATCGGCGCGCATACGCCCGAAGTGATCGGCGATTATGTCGGCGGATCGAACCATGTGCTGCCAACGGCCCGTTCGGCGCGTTTTTCCTCCGGTCTTTCCGTGCTCGATTACGTCAAGCGAAGCTCGGTTCTGAGGCTTGACGCAGCCCAGTTGCGCGAACTCGGACCGGCTGCGATCAGACTTGCCCGCGCCGAAGGCCTTGACGCCCATGCCCGCTCTGTTGCAATTCGAATGAACCTGCCGGATTGACCCTGTCAGTTCGGTGTTCGCGACCGGACCAGCAAGGAAAGACATGCCGCAATGGCTGACAAGGCCAAATTCAGGCTCTCCGACGTCTCGCTCGATGAATCCATCGGGCGCGCGACGCCCGATATCGAGCACGAACGCGCGGTGGCGATCTTCGATCTGATCGAGGAGAACAGTTTCGAGCCCGTGGGCCACGACGGCGGCCCCTACAAGCTGAAACTCTCTCTGGTCGATTCCAAGCTCGTCTTCACCATCACGCTCGAGGACGATACTCCGGTCGCCACGCATATTCTGTCGCTGACGCCGTTTCGCCGCATCGTGAAGGACTACTTCATGATCTGCGAAAGCTATTACGACGCCATCCGGTCGTCCACGCCAAGCCAGATCGAGGCGATCGACATGGGACGCCGGGGCATCCACAATGAAGGATCGCAGACGCTGAAGGAACGACTGGAAGGCAAGATCGCCATCGATTTCGACACCGCGCGCCGGCTCTTCACGCTGGTCTGCGTGCTTCACTGGCGCGGATAGACCGGCCGTGCCCACCTCCAGCAGGGACCGGCCTGCGGCGCCGTCTTCGGTACTATTCATGTGCGGCATGAATGCGATCCGCTCGCCGATGGCCGAGGTACTGGCCCGGCGCTATCTTCCAGGAAGCACCTATATCGCCTCCGCCGGCGTGCGCCCCGGCGAACGCGACCCGTTCGTCGACGCGGTGCTTGGCGAAGTGGGTCTCAATCTTGGCCAGCGCCGTCCGCACACGCTGGATGACCTGGAAGACGACTATTTCGACCTCATCGTTACGCTGGCGCCGGAAGCCCACCACAGGGCGCTGGAACTCACGAGGTCGAGCGCGGTGGACGTGGTCTACTGGCCGACCGCCGATCCCACGACCGTGACCGGCAGCCGGGAGCAGATCCTGAACGCCTACCGGCAGGTTCGCGATCACATCGACGGATTGCTCAGGGCCCGTTTCGGCAAACCGTCGGCCTGACGAGGCGCCAGCCGACGGGCTTGCCGCCGCGCGCAGGAGCATGTCCGAAGGACGCCCGACGCGGCGGGAACGGCAAAGCCTGCAAATTCGGTTCACAAACCCGGAACGATTGTGTAGGTTCCGGCGCAACCTGGATCGGGTGACCCGCTCCACTTTTCTGCAACAGGATGACAAAGACTGCATGGCCAAGGAAGAAGTCCTAGAATTTCCCGGCGTTGTTACGGAACTTTTGCCCAACGCAACCTTTCGCGTAAAGCTTGAAAACGAACACGAAATCATCGCCCACACGGCAGGCCGCATGCGCAAGAACCGCATTCGCGTGCTCGCCGGCGACAAGGTTCTGGTGGAAATGACACCATACGATCTGACCAAGGGCCGTATCACCTACCGTTTCAAGTAGCAGCCCCCGAAAAGCGACGTTTCCGGACATGGCTCTCGATCCCAAACTCGTTCTGGCATCCGGCTCTCCACGCCGGGTCGCCCTGCTGCGCCAGGCGGGCCTTGAGCCTGACCGGCTGATGCCGATGGAGGTGGACGAAACGCCTAAGCGGACCGAGCATCCCCGCGCGCTCGCGCGCCGTCTGTCGCGCCGAAAGGCCGAGGCGGCCCAGAGCGCGCTCAGAGGCGATCCGAACTTCACCAACCGTTTTATCCTGGCCGCCGACACGGTGGTGGCCGTGGGACGACGGATCCTGCCGAAGGCGGAGCTTGTCAACGAGGCCTCGTCCGGTCTTCACCTGCTTTCCGGCCGCGCCCACCGCGTGTATACCGGCCTGTGCATGATCACGCCGGATGACGAGGCGGTCCACAGGCTTGTGGAGACGCGCGTCCGGTTCAAGAGGCTGTCGCGCAAGGAGATCGAAAGCTATCTCGCTTCCGGAGAATGGCGCGGCAAGGCGGGCGGCTACGCCATCCAGGGACTGGCGGGCGCTTTCGTGGTCAAACTCGTCGGCTCCTACACGAATGTGGTCGGCCTGCCGCTCTACGAGACCGTGAACATGCTTTCCGGCGCCGGATACGACGTGCATTTCCGCTGGCTCGAACACGAGAGTTAGACCTTCATGCCGGCAAGCCGCGACAATGTCGAACCGCTGCGCAAGACCGTGCCCTGCCCGGAATGCGGCCGCGATTCCAGCCGCGCCAACTATCCTTTCTGCTCGGATCGGTGCCGCAACGTCGACCTCAATCGCTGGCTAACCGGCTCCTACGCCATTCCGGTGACGGAGGAAGAGGAAAACCAGGAACCCGATGACAACGGCTAGGAAAAGCCAAACTTTTTTTTCTTATTTATCCATTGTTTTCAATATCTTAATAGATTTTGGCTTTGTTTCGGGAATTTGCAAATTTCATGGCTTCTCCCGCGCCGCCGCAAACTGGCTTTGTTTCGGGAATCCGCCCTTCTTGACGTCTTCAGGGCGCGCTCGTTCCTGATAATTCGTCTGGCTTTGTTTCGGGAATCGGGATTTTGATGCTATCCGGCATTTGGCTTTGTTTCGGGAATCCGCAGTATAACGCTGATGAGCGATGACCCGGCGCCATCATACGCAACGATGTTATCGTCCGGTTTGCGACGGATCTCGACAACCGTTTCATATAGCATATTTCCCGGCGTAATGCATCAATTTGTTTATGGTTTGTTCCAGCCTCCGGACACCGTAAACAAGGGTCGAATAGCAGCTTAGGACTTCAGGTCGGTCCGAACCGGTTGTCGGAATGTGGTGGCGGACCATATTGTCCCCGGACAGTCCATTGAGCGCGGGGGGCTCGCCTTTGCCGTTAGCTGATCTGAATGAGGCGGATCGAAACGTGGTTCGGGAGTGTATCCGAGCTGCGGCGGAAGGACCGTTTTATCCCGAGTGGGAGTTCGGGATATTATTCGGACTGGAGCGCCCGGAGGTCCAGGCTGTTCTGGCTCGATGGCCAGACATCGATGATACCAATGAAGCGATCTACGCCGTTATAAGCAACTCGATGAACAACCTGCTGATCTATCCAATCGATAATCGAGATCGATGGAGCGCGTATATGAGCGTCAGTCCGAAGGAAGTGGCGCGTATTTTCGCCGCATGGCGAGGGAGCATGCCCTCAAGCCCGATCGACGGACTGTGTTGACGCGATATGCGTGCAAATTCGAGCGCCGAAGAGGATGCGCCGCGACATACGGCTTGCAATAGCTCCGGCGCATCCGGGCGCAGTGTAAAAAACTGTCACAGACGCGCCAAAATCGTCTGGACAGCCCCGGGAGACATGATATAACGCCGCACGCCTGAGCGGGAGAAACCAACGCTTTCGCAGGCGGCTTCGCCGCCAATCTACAGGCCGGATGCCCAGATAGCTCAGTTGGTAGAGCAGCGGACTGAAAATCCGCGTGTCGGTGGTTCGAATCCGCCTCTGGGCACCACCTCATCTCGGTCCATTCTTGTCACATGGTTTACATTTGATACCGGAGAGATGGTTTACACTTTCTCCGGTGCGAATGGGTTTTGTGCCGGTTCGACACGGTCCTCCTTGTTGTCGAAGAAGCCCAGATCATAGTCGAGGAATGAGACGATCCAAACACCGTCTTCGACTTCCCGCAGTCCAAGGATTTGGCCGGCGAAGACCTGGCTGAGATTGATTTTTCGTTTTCCGATACAAATTCTACCGCATCGTGTGACGCGCACGGTGCGATCATGGAGCGGATAGTCCGGTTCGCCTGGTGGCTGATAGACGCGGGTTGAAGGTGTATAGAGTTCACCAGGGTAGGCTCCTGCGAGCCCCTGATGGGGTCTTTCATTGTTGTACAACTCGACGACGGAACGCCCACGGGACCGGTGATGAGCGCGAGCTTCTTTATCCTTGGCATCCCTGGGGCGGGCGGCAGGTTTATGTCCATGAGGTGATCGAGAAGTCTGGCGCGGCGGTTTTCCGCTGCAGCCTTTCCGGCCGGGCATCGGATCGATTGCTGGAGGTTCCGGCGTGGATGTTCGATCGGGCCTCCAGCGCGAGTTGGCGTATGATGACAGCTCCCCATGTCGATCTTGCCGCGCTTGGCGCCCTGGCGGCGCTTCTGCGGGACACGCACGCCCCCTCGCATTCGCAGGAGATGGGCGCAGCATTGGGCTCTCACGAAGCGAATCGGGGAGAAGCCCATGCCACGCCATCCGACGACATGCCAATTCGATCTGTTCTCGAAGCCGAACGACTCCGGGATGATGCAGACGCCGCAATGGCAGGCGCTGCCCGCCGAGGCACGCCGATCCGTGACGAAGCTGATAATCAACCTGATCCTCGACCACATCGACAGCGAGCACGCCGTGCAAAGGGAGGACGCTGATCATGATGCATGAGAAGATCGGATCGCACCATCTGGAGCGCAAGGCTATCCTGTATGTGCGGCAGTCGTCAGCCCATCAGGTTCTACACAATCGCGAAAGCAGCACGCTTCAATACGCGATGCGCGATCGCCTGACCGCACTCGGCTGGTCCAGCATCGAGACGATCGATGACGATCTCGGCCGTTCTGCCTCAGGCACTGTTGCAAGAGCCGGTTTCGACCGCATGGTCGCAGAGGTCTGCCTGGGCAAGGTTGGTGCGGTCGCGGCACGGGAAGTGTCGCGGTTTGCCCGCAACAGCCGCGACTGGCAGCAACTCATCGAGATGTGCCGCGTTGTCGACACCGTATTGATCGACCAGGAGGCGGTCTATGCGCCGCGACAGGGCAATGACCGATTGCTACTGGGATTAAAGGGCAGTCTCAACGAGTACGAGCTCGACCTCCTGCGCCAGCGTTCGCTCTCTGCCCGCTATGAGAAGGCCAAGCGCGGCGAACTTGTCGTCGCAGCGCCTGTCGGCTTCGCGAAGGTCGGCGATCGTCTTGAGAAGGATCCGGATCGGCGCGTGCAGGAAGCCATCACCCTGGTGTTCGACAAGGTTGCGGAACTCGGCAGCGCCCGTCAGGCCTTGATGTGGTTCCTGGAGCATGGGCTGGATCTGCCCGCCAAGCGCAACAACGGCGATGTGGTCTGGCGCAGGCCGAACTATGCGACCATCCACCGGATGATAGAGAACCCGGTCTACGGCGGCGCTTACGCCTATGGTAAGACTCGTGCTGCGCCGGGATTTGGGCCGGCAGCCACTCGATCGGGTATCCGCCGCAAGGCACGCGAGGAATGGCTTGCGCTGATCCCGGATGCCCATGAAGGCTATGTCAGTTGGGAAAGGGCGGAGGCGATCCGCAAGATGGTCAGCGACAACGTACCCACGGGCAGGCACCACGGAGCGCCCAAGCATGGCGATGCGTTGCTGGCCGGGCTCGTTCGCTGCCGGCGCTGCGGCCGCAAGCTAACGGTGCGATACACGGGCACAAAGCACAACATTCCGCGCTATTCCTGCTGGCGAGGCCTGCTCGACAATGGCGAGCCGCGCTGCATCGCCTTCGGCGGACTGCGTGTTGACGACGCGATCGAGGAAGCGCTCCTGTGTGTCGTCGAGCCGGGTGCGGTCGCGGCCGCCGCCGAGGCGGAGACGCAGGCGGCCGGTCGACGCGACCAGGTCCGGGATGTGCTCAGCCGTGATCTGGAGGCCGCCCGCTACGCTGCCAACCGGGCTTTCCGGCAATATGATGCCGCCGATCCCGAGAACCGGCTGGTCGCGGCGGAACTGGAGATGCGATGGAACCAATCGCTCATCCGTGTCGGTGAAATCGACAGCAAGATCGCCGCGCATGATGCCGAGACGCCGAGGCCATCCCCTGTATCGGTAACGGGCATTACGGCGCTGGCTGCAGATCTTCGGGCTGTATGGTCGGCGCCGACGACGGATGCCACGCTCAAGAAGCGCATTGTACGCACCGTCATTCAGGAAGTAGTCGCCGATATCGACGATGAAACCTCCGAGATCGTCCTGCTGGTCCACTGGATTGGCGGCGCCCATACCGAACTGCGCCTGCCGAAGCGTCGCCGCGGACAGCGCAACAGTACCTCCGCCGACATCATCGCAGCCATCCGGCAACTGGTATTGATCGCCAGCGACGATGTGATCGCCGGCATCCTCAACCGGAATGGTCTGCTGACCGGGAACGGCAATCGCTGGACCCGCGAACGGGTCACCGCGCACAGATCGCATCACAAGATCCCGGTCTTCCGGTCGGAACCTGACGGGAACGAGCCTTGGCTCAACCTGAACAAGGCGGCGCGCTTCCTCGGCGTTGCACCGAAAACCCTCAGGCTCGCCGCCGAAGCCGGCGAGATCGAGGGCGTTCATCCTCTGCCGGATGGTCCGTGGATCTTCAGTCGATCAGAACTGAAAAAGCCGCAAGCCCGGCAGATCGTTCGTCGCGCGCGACAGAACCCGAAATACCCCGCGGGATCGCATCCCGATCAACAAAATCTATTCACTTCAACGACATAGACAGATGGGTGTTATGACACAGGATTGTAAACCTCGATGAATCGATCGAAGCGCTCCTGCTGCTGCAGGAAGTTGAAGGCGGCAGGCTTTGCTGCTTCCTTCTTGAGGGTGAGATGCATGCGCTCATGGCGTCCGTTCTGTTGCGGG
>NZ_JBDQQS010000011.1:0-216597 GCF_039888615.1 Hoeflea sp. CAU 1731
CACAAGAGCCCACGAGCCGCGGAGGCGATCAAGGCGCGCGGCGCTGTGGTGTTGTTCCTGCCTCGTTACTCGCCGGACCTGAACCCCATCGAAAAGGCCTTCTCAAAGCTGAAGACACTGCTCAGAAAGGCGAAAGCCCGAACATATGAAGACCTTTGGAAGGCCGTCGGACATGTCTGCAGCCTGTTCACACCGCAAGAATGCTGGAACTACTTCAGATCAACAGGATGCGTTGCATACTAATCGCCCGTTGCTCTAATCGGCCGAAGAGAAGATCAGGATCGTTCTGGCGGGCCTGCGGGGCGAGGAGAGCATCTCAGCGTTATGCCGTCGCGAGGGCATTGCCGAGAGCCTTTATTGTTCCTGGTCAAAGGAATTCCTCGAAGCCGGGAAGAACCGTTTGGCGGGTGACACAGCGCGACAAGCGACATCCCCTGAAGTCAAAGAACTGCGGTCGGAATCTGCCGCGCTGAAGGAGGTGGTTGCTGAGCTGACGCTTGAGAACCGTCTGCTCAAAAAAAGCATGATCGGGGATGGGGGCGACGACGAATGAGGTATCCCGCATCTGAGAAGCTGGAGATCATCCGCACGGTCGAGGCATCACATCTGCCGACCCGACAGACCTTGAGGATGCTCGGCATCCCCAGCAGCACCTATTACGACTGGTACGCGCGTTGGAGCGATGGCGGCATCGATGGCCTGGCCGATCGTTCGCCCCGGCCCGGGTCGGTCTGGAACCGCATCCCGGACACGGTTCGCGACGATGTCGTCGACTTTGCCCTGGAGCACGAAGACCTGACGCCCCGCGAACTGGCGGTCAAATAC
This sequence comes from Hoeflea sp. CAU 1731, assembly GCF_039888615.1. NCBI lineage: Bacteria > Pseudomonadati > Pseudomonadota > Alphaproteobacteria > Hyphomicrobiales > Rhizobiaceae > Hoeflea > Hoeflea sp. CAU 1731. Next base: position 826 of record NZ_JBDQQS010000011.1, read on the forward strand.
ACCGATGAGAAGCGCTACTTCGTCTCGGAATCGTCCGTGTACCGCATTCTCAGTGCCGAGGATCTGATCACTGCCCCGGCTCACGTGGTGATCCGCGCGGCCGATGAGTTCCGGGACAAGACCAGCCGGCCGAACGAGCTCTGGCAGACCGACTTCACCTATCTGAAGGTCATCGGCTGGGGCTGGTTCTATCTCAGCACAATCCTCGACGACTATCGTCGCTACATCATTGCCTGGAAGCTCTGCACGACGATGAAAGCTGCGGACGTCACCAGCACGCTGGAGCTGGCGCTGGAGGCATCCGGCTGCGGCAGCGCGACGGTTGTGCAGAAGCCGAGGCTGCTCAGCGATAATGGCTCATCCTACGTTGCTGCCGATCTGGCTGATTATCTCGAAGACAAGGGGATGGATCATGTCCGTGGCGCCCCGCTTCACCCGCAGACCCAGGGCAAGATCGAGCGCTGGCACCAGACGATGAAGAACCGTGTGCTCTTGGAAAACTACTTCCTGCCCGGAGACTTGGAACACCAGATCGGCGCCTTTGTCGATCACTACAACATCCATCGCTACCACGAGAGCCTGGACAACCTGACACCCGCCGACGTCTACCATGGCCGCGGCGCAAAGATCTTGAAGATGAGAGAGGAGATCAAGAAACGGACCATTCAAAAACGCCGCTTGGAGTACCAAGCAGCGGCCGCCTAAACTGAAACAGAAATAGAACCAGAGCCTCCGTTACGAAACGCCCCAAACATTCCGGAAAACTCTGACGACGGACAATCAACACCATGTAGACCACCCTCGATCTCGGAGGCGACCTTGCCAAGTGTAGGATAGGCGGCCCAGACATCGGGGTATTGTTCGGCGAGGTCTCCAGCCGCGCCTGGTAAAGCCTTTGCCATTTTAATCTCATTATGAATGTGGGTCGTCGATAAGCCGGTTGGGTTTCGCGAACCGTTCGAGGTCCTGCTGATTGCTGATCGTGACGCGACTGCCTTGCACCGCAACGCCATAGGCCTGCAGCCCCTTGAAAGCGCGGCTCAGGTTCTCCGGCGTCATGCCGAGATAAGACGCCAGGCGGCGTTTCTCGAATTCGAGGTCGAATTCAGAACCGCTACTGCCGCGCGACTGCTGACGAAGAAGGTAGTTCGCGAGCCGCTCCAGCGACGTCCGCAATTTCAGATCCTTTTGGGTCTTCACGACGGACCGATAACATGTCGCCAGTTCCGTCACTATGGAGCGAGCAAAGGCGTTGTCTGCATCAAATATGGCGCGTACGTCCTGGCTTGGGATAAGCGCAATCCGGCTTTTCTCCAGAGTACGCGCCGACATCAAGTAAGGTGCGTCTCTGATCGAGGCGGCCAGAATAAATGTCGAAACGGGCCGGGCGGTCGCCATGCTGGTTTCTCTGCCGTTCCAGGCCGAGAAGAGATCGACGGCTCCCGACAGGATGATGTGCAGGAAATTGCTTGGCTCTCCCTCGGTGATCAGTTCGATCTGCGGTGGAAAATTCTGCACATAGGCACCACGCATGAGCGCGTTGAAATGCTCGTTTGCCACATCCGAAAAGAGCGCTAGTCTACGGACATCGGGATAATCTGAATCTGGCATGCCTGGGCGCATTATAAACACCTTTTAAAATGCATCGCTCACTTGATTGATATTTGTCAATCGACCCGTTTCTGTCAATCATATTGCTACAATACAAAAGGCAAACGTCGGAGAGACATTATTCTATAAATCATTTATTTCATTGCGATATTTCAAGTTTTATGATCTAGATCAAGTCGATTGGCCGCTCTGGGCCGCATGTGTGACGGAGATCCCATTCGGGACCGGACATCGTGACGAAACCGGAGACCTTGCCATGCAGACCAAAGTCACAGCATCGCAATCAGATCAGAATCGTGCACTCGGGCTGAGCACCGTCGCCTTCACCGCGTGTTTTGCGGTCTGGACGATTTTTTCCATCATCGGCGTCGCAATCAAGGGAGAGCTGGGTCTGACCGAATCCCAGTTCGGTCTGCTGGTCGCGACTCCCATTTTGACTGGATCGGTCACGCGCCTGTTTCTGGGCGTCTGGACGGAGAAGTACGGCGGACGCCTGGTCTTCTCGGCGCAGATGCTATTGACGGCGCTGGCGACCTGGCTACTGACGCTTGCCGATAGCTACGCCATGTACCTGGTCGCGGCTTTGGGCATCGGTCTCGCTGGCGGCTCGTTCATTATCGGTGTCGCCTATGTCAGCCGCTGGTACGATGCCGGTCATCAAGGCACCGCGCTCGGCATCTTCGGCGCCGGCAACGTCGGTGCGGCAGTGACCAAGTTCGTCGCGCCCTTCGTCATGGTGGCATATGGCTGGCACGGTGTAGCCTATGTCTGGGCGGCGGGCCTGGCCGTCATCGGCATCCTGTTCTTCCTCTTCGCCAAAGACGACCCCGAGCTTGTAGAGCGCCGGGCCAAGGGCACTCGCGCCCCGTCGTTTGCGGAGCAGTTCGCGCCCTTGAGAAACATCCAGGTGTGGCGCTTCTCGCTTTACTACTTTTTCGTCTTCGGCGGTTTCGTAGCTCTTGCGCTGTGGATGCCGCACTACCTGATCGACGTCTATGGCGTAGACGTGAAGACAGCCGGGATGGCGGCCGCGTCTTTCAGCCTGTCGGCGTCGCTGTTCCGGGCCTATGGCGGACATCTCAGCGACAAGTTCGGCGCGCGGACGGTGATGTACTGGACCTTCGGCTTCAGCCTGATCTTCCTGTTCATGCTGTCCTATCCGCCGACAGATTATGTCGTACAGGGCAAGGACGGGCCGATCGCCTTCTCGACCGAACTGGATTTCTGGCCCTTCATCATCATGCTGTTTGGCCTCGGCTTCTTCATGAGCCTCGGCAAGGCCGCTGTCTACAAGCACATTCCGGTCTATTATCCCAAACATGTCGGCGCGGTTGGCGGACTTGTCGGCATGATCGGTGGTCTTGGCGGCTTTGTCCTGCCGATCACATTCGGTGCGGCGCTCGATCTGACGGGGATCTATACCTCGTGCTTCGCGATCCTCGTCGGCCTGGTCGCGATCATGCTGACCTGGATGCACCTGTCCATCCGGTCAATGGAACGCGCCGCGCTGGGCAAAGAACTGGACACATTGCCGACAGTGCCGGAACTCCAGGAAGTGCACGTTCCTGGCAAGACGGAAATGCCGCGGGTGCTGCAGGATTGGCAGCCCGAAGACGAGACATTCTGGGAGGAGAAGGGTCGCGGGATCGCCCGCCGCAATCTGTGGATCTCGATCCCGGCGCTTCTCCTCGCTTTCTCGGTCTGGATGGTCTGGTCGATGGTCGTCGCCCGGCTACCCGCCATCGGGTTCGAATTCTCGACCGGACAGCTCTTCTGGCTGGCGGCGCTTCCGGGCCTGTCAGGCGCCACGCTCAGGATATTCTACAGCTTCATGGTGCCGATCTTCGGTGGCCGGCTGTGGACGACGCTCTCGACCGCCTCGCTGCTGCTGCCGGCAATGGGTATCGGATATGCGGTCCAAAACCCTGACACGCCCTACCTGATCTTCCTCACCTTGGCTCTGCTGTGCGGCTTCGGAGGCGGCAACTTCGCCTCGTCGATGGCGAATATCGCCTTCTTCTTCCCGAAGGCGGAAAAGGGCAACGCGCTGGCGTTGAATGCGGGGCTGGGCAATCTCGGCGTCTCGGTCATGCAGTTTCTCGTGCCGATCGTCGTCACCGCCGGCGTATTTGGCGCCATGGGCGGCGCGCCGCAGACGTTGACGGACGGTGGCGAGCTCTGGATGCAGAACGCAGGCTTTGTCTGGGCGCCGTTCATTCTACTTGCCACGGTCGCGGCCTGGCTTGGCATGAACGACATCGCCGACGCCAAAGCTAGCTTCCGCGAGCAGGCGATCATCTTCAGCCGCAAGCACAATTGGCTGATGTGCGTGCTCTACACCGGCACCTTCGGTAGCTTCATTGGTTTTTCGGCGGGCTTCCCGTTGCTGACCAAACTCGCTTTCCCTGAGGTGAACGCCCTGCAGTATGTGTTCCTCGGACCGCTTGTCGGCGCACTCAGCCGCGCGGGCACCGGCTGGGTCAGTGACCGGTTTGGTGGCGGGCGTGTTACGTTCTGGACTTTTGCGGGCATGATCATCGCGGTGTTTGGTGTGATCGCATCACTTGGCGCGGACAGCTTCGCCGGCTTCTTCGCGGCCTTTATGGCGCTGTTCTTCCTGACCGGGGTAGGCAACGCCTCCACGTTCCAGATGATCCCCGCGATCATGGGTCATGAGGTGCCGCGCCTGATGCCGGAACTGAAAGGCAGCGTGCTGCGCCGGCAATCGGAGCGAGAAAGCGCGGCGATCATCGCCTTCACCAGTGCGATCGCCGCCTATGGGGCCTTCTTCATCCCCAAGGCTTACGGCACCTCGATCGCGATGACCGGATCGCCCGTCGGTGCGCTTTGGGCCTTCCTCATCTTCTACGTGATCTGCTTGGCCATCACCTGGGTTTACTACACCCGGCGCGGCGGTCTGCTGTACAAACTGGAGCGGCGCGGCCAGCCGACCTTGCCCGATCCCGCGCCCGCTCAATAACCTCGCCCCACGAAAGGACAGCCAGATGAGCCATCTTCTCGACAGATTGAACTTCCTCCAGTCGAAGGGAACGGAACAGTTTTCCAACGGGCATGGCCAGGTCACGCGCGAGAATCGTGACTGGGAGGACACCTACAGAAACCGTTGGCGGCACGACAAGATCGTGCGCTCGACCCACGGGGTGAATTGCACCGGATCCTGTTCCTGGAAGATCTATGTGAAATCCGGGATCGTCACCTGGGAAACCCAACAGACGGACTATCCACGCACCCGTCCGGACCTGCCGAACCATGAACCGCGCGGCTGCGCCCGCGGCGCCTCCTACAGCTGGTATCTCTATTCCGCCAACCGGGTGAAGAACCCGTTGATCCGCGGCAAGCTGATGAAGGTCTGGCGCAAGATGCGCGAAACCAAGAGCCCTATCGAGGCCTGGACCGCGATCCAGAACGACCCGATATTGCGCAAGGGTTATGTCGAAACCCGCGGCAAGGGCGGCTTTGTCCGCACCACCTGGGACGAGGCGACCGAAATCGTCGCCGCCGCCAACGCCTATACGGCCAAGACCTATGGGCCCGACCGGATCTTCGGCTTCTCGCCCATTCCCGCGATGTCGATGATCTCTTATGCGGCCGGCACCCGCTACCTGTCGCTCCTGGGCGGGACCTGCATGTCGTTCTATGACTGGTACTGCGACCTGCCTCCGGCCTCACCAATGACCTGGGGCGAGCAGACCGACGTGCCGGAATCGGCGGACTGGTACAATTCCAACTATCTCCTGCTCTGGGGCTCCAACGTCCCGCAGACTCGCACGCCCGACGCGCATTTCTACACGGAAGTACGCTACAAAGGCGCGAAGTCCGCAGTGATCTGCCCGGATTATTCCGAGGCAGCGAAATTCGGCGATGTCTGGCTGAACGCCAAGCAAGGGACCGACGCTGCGCTGGCGATGGCCTTCGGCCATGTTATCCTGCGCGAGTTCCACCTCGACCGGCAGGCCGAGTATTTCGAGGAGTATTGCCGGAAGTACTCCGATTTCCCGATGCTGGTGAAGCTGGAGGAGAAGGATGGAACCTTCGTGCCGGGACGCTTTCTGCGGGCGGACGACCTGCACGGCAAGCTGGGCGAGGACAACAACCCCGAATGGAAGACCGTCGCTGTCGACGAGGCCTCCGGCGGGCTGGTCGCGCCCAATGGCTCCATCGGCTATCGTTGGGGCGAGCAGGGCGAATGGAACCTGGAGGAAAAGGCTGCCGGAGCCGGGGCCCGGCTGAAGACGTCGCAGGTGCTCGACAGCGATCAGGACGACGTGCTTGGCGTCGATTTCCCGTATTTCGGCGCCGATGCCACCGAGGCGTTCTCGACAGGTGACAAACGACCGAATGTCCTGACCAGGAACGTGCCGGTGAAACGGATCAGGACGAAGGACGGCGAGATCGCCGTCGCCACTGTCTTCGACCTGTTCTGCGCCAACTACGGTCTCGACCGGGGCCTGGGCGGCGACTGGGTGGCCCAGTCCTATGACGAGGACGTTCCGGGCACTCCCGCCTGGGCGGAGAAGATCACCGGCGTCGACCGCGCCAAGATCATCCATGTCGCCCGCGAATTCGCCGAAAACGCCGAAAAGACCCATGGCCGATCCATGGTCATTGTCGGCGCGGGGATGAACCACTGGTATCACATGGACATGAACTACCGCGGCATCATCAACATGCTGGTGATGTGCGGTTGCGTGGGCCAGTCCGGCGGCGGCTGGGCGCACTATGTAGGCCAGGAAAAGCTGCGCCCGCAAACCGGCTGGCTTCCCCTGGCGTTTGCGCTCGACTGGGGGCGGCCGCCGCGGCACATGAACTCGACCTCGGCCTGGTATGCCCATACCGACCAATGGCGCTACGAGACGCTGACCGCGGGCGAGATACTGTCGCCGACGGCGCCCGCGGGCGACTGGGACATCGGGTTGATCGACTACAATATTCGCGCTGAACGGATGGGCTGGCTGCCGTCGGCGCCGCAGCTGAAGACCAACCCGCTGGAGGTAGCGAAGGCGGCGAAGGAAGCGGGTAGGGAAGTTGCACCCTATGTCGCCGAACAGCTTAAATCCGGCGAGCTCGAGATGTCTTGCGAAGACCCGGACGCGCCAGAGAACTGGCCGCGCAACCTCTTCGTCTGGCGCTCGAACCTGCTCGGGTCCTCGGGCAAGGGGCACGAGTATTTCCTCAAACACCTGCTCGGCACCGACAACGGCGTGATTGGCAAGGACATGGGCGAGGAGGGCCGCCAGCTTCCCAAGGAGGCGAAATGGCACGACGAAGCTCCGCGCGGCAAACTGGACCTGCTGGTGACCATTGACTTCCGAATGTCCACCACTTGCGTCTACTCCGATATCGTCCTGCCGACGGCCAGCTGGTACGAAAAGGACGATCTCAATACCTCGGACATGCATCCGTTTATCCACCCGCTGCAGGCTGCGGTGGACCCGGCCTACGAGTCGAAATCCGACTGGGAAATCTTCAAATCCATCGCGAAGAAGTTCCAGGAGGTGGTGCCCGGATATCTGGGTCAGGAAACCGACGTCGTCGCGTTGCCCATTCTGCACGACACGCCTGCCGAGATCGCGCAGGACCAGGTCAAGGACTGGAAGAAGGATGAATGCGACCTTATCCCGGGCAAGACCGCGCCGAACTATATCGCGGTCGAGCGGGACTATTCCGCGGTCTATGACCGCTTCACCGCGCTTGGTCCTCTACTCGAAAAGCTCGGCAATGGCGGCAAGGGCATCTCGTGGAATACCGAGGACGAGGTCGCCGCGTTGAAGGCGCTGAATGGCGAGCGGCTCGACGGATCGGCAAAGGGACGTCCCGCGATCGACACCGCGATCGACGCCGCCGAGGTAGTGCTGATGCTGGCGCCCGAAACCAACGGCGAGGTGGCGGTCAAGGCCTGGGAGGCGCTTGGCGAGGCGACGGGTCGCGATCACGTGCATCTGGCCGAGGGCGAGCATCACAACAAGATCCGCTTCCGCGACATCGCCGCCCAGCCGCGCAAGATCATCTCCTCGCCGACATGGTCGGGCATTGAAAGCGAGCATGTCAGCTACAACGCCGGCTATACCAATGTCCACGAACTGATCCCCTGGCGTACCCTGACCGGTCGCCAGCAGCTCTATCAGGATCACCTGTGGATGCGGGCCTTCGGCGAGGGTTTCATGTCCTACCGGCCACCGGTGGATCTCAAGACAGTCACCGACGCGATCCATACCGACAAGGACAAGCCGCATGTCGTGCTGAACTTCATCACGCCGCACCAGAAATGGGGCATTCACTCGACCTATACCGACAACCTCTTGATGCTGACGCTCAATCGCGGCGGTCCGGTGATCTGGATTTCCGAAAACGACGCGGCGAAGGCGGGCATCGTCGATAACGACTGGGTGGAACTTTACAACGCCAACGGCGCGCTGACCGCGCGGGCGGTGGTGTCCCAGCGCATGAAGGATGGAACGACCTTCATGTACCACGCTCAGGAAAAGATCGTGAACACGCCGGGATCCGAGAAGACCGGCCTGCGCGGCGGGATCCATAACTCGGTCACCCGGACGGTCTTGAAGCCGACCCACATGATCGGCGGCTATGCCCAGCAATCCTACGGGTTCAACTACTACGGAACCGTGGGCTCCAACCGCGATGAATTCGTCATCGTGCGCAAGATGAACAAGGTCGACTGGCTCGACGATGAAGCCACCCCGAAGGAGGCAGCGGAATGAAGATTCGTGCGCAAATCGGCATGGTGCTGAACCTCGACAAATGTATCGGATGTCACACGTGCTCGGTCACCTGCAAGAATGTCTGGACCAGCCGCGACGGCGTCGAATACGCATGGTTCAACAATGTCGAGACCAAGCCCGGTACCGGATATCCGACGGACTGGGAGAACCAGGACCGCTGGAACGGCGGCTGGACTCGGACGAAGTCCGGCAAGCTCCAGCCCAAGCAAGGGGCGAAGTGGCGGATCTTGGCAAATATCTTCGCTAACCCGGATCTGCCGGAGATCGACGACTATTACGAGCCGTTCGACTTTGACTACGACCACCTGAAATCGGCGCCCGAGGGCAAGGCGTTTCCGACGGCGCGCCCGCGCTCGAAAATCTCAGGCGAGAGGATGCAGAAGATCGAGAAGGGTCCGAACTGGGAAGAGATCCTCGGCGGCGAGTTCGAGAAACGGTCGCAGGACTACAACTTCGAGGGAATCCAGAAGCAGATCTACGGGGAATACGAGAACACTTTCATGATGTATCTCCCCCGGCTCTGCGAGCACTGCCTGAACCCGGCCTGCGCGGCGTCGTGTCCCTCGGGCGCGATCTACAAGCGCGAAGAGGACGGCATCGTCCTGATCGACCAGGAGAAGTGCCGCGGCTGGCGCATGTGCGTATCAGGCTGCCCTTACAAGAAGGTCTACTACAACTGGTCTACGGGAAAGTCCGAGAAATGCACGCTGTGCTATCCCCGGATCGAAAGCGGCAACCCAACCGTCTGCTCGGAAACCTGCGTCGGTCGCATACGCTATATCGGCGTGATGCTCTATGATGCCGACAAGATCGAGGAGGCCGCGAACGCGGCCGAGAAGATGGACCTCTACGACGCCCAACTCGGCGTGTTCCTCGATCCCAAGGATCCCGCCATCATAGCCGAGGCGCAGAAGCAGGGCATCCCGCACGACTGGATCAAGGCCGCGCAGGAAAGCCCGATCTGGAAGATGGCGATGGAATGGAAGGTCGCGTTCCCGCTGCATCCCGAATACCGGACGCTGCCGATGGTCTGGTATATTCCGCCGCTCAGCCCGATCCAGAACGCGGCCGAGGCGGGCGCGATTGGCATGGACGGCGCCATGCCGGACGTGAAGAATCTGCGCATCCCGCTCAGATATCTCGCCAACATGCTGACGGCCGGCGACGAAAAGCCGATTGCCCAGGCGCTGGAGCGGATGCTGGCCATGCGCGCCTATATGCGCGCCAAGAGCGTCGAGGGTGTGACCGACGAGGCGATCGCCACCCGCGTCGGCATCACGGGGCGGATGATCGAGGACATGTATCGCATCATGGCGCTTGCGGACTACGAAGACCGCTTCGTCATTCCCACGACGCACCGCGAACAGGTTGAGGAAGCCTACGACTTGCGCGGCGGTTGCGGCTTTACCGACGGGAACGGTTGTTCCACCGGCGTCTCCAAGGGGTCGCTCTTCGGAGGCTCCAAAAAGCCGCTGAGAATGCCGCAGGAGGTGCGCTGATGACCCTCGTTCTGCAAGATCGCGCCCTCAAGGCGTTGTCGCTCGTCTTGAGTTATCCCACGAAGGAGCTGCAGCAGGCAATGCCGGAAATCGGTCGCGTCCTGTCGGCGGAACGGCGGCTGACAGCGGCGGCGCGGCGTGCGCTTCGCCCGTTGCTGGAAGAGCTGCAAACGCGCGACATCTACGACCTGGAAGAGCAGTATGTGACGCTCTTCGACCGCTCGCGCGCGCTGTCGCTGAACCTGTTCGAACATGTTCACGGCGAAAGCCGGGATCGCGGCGGCGCCATGGTGTCATTGGTCGAAACCTATCGTGAGAAGGGATTCGAGCCAGCGACCAGTGAACTGCCGGATCACCTTCCGGTCCTTCTCGAATTTCTGTCCACGCGCCCCGCAGACGAGGCTCGGGAAATACTCGCGGACGCCGCGCATATTTTCGAGGTCCTCAATACTCGGCTTGTCCGGCGGGAGAGCCCCTATGAAGCGGTGTTCGCCGCCCTTTTCCAGCTTGCCGGCGCCGCAGCCGACAAGGAGGTAGTGGCCGAATTGCTCGACCAACCCGACATCGCGGCCGACGATCTCGAAGCACTCGACGAGGTCTGGGAGGAAAGCGAGGTTCGCTTCGGCCCGGACCCGAACGCTGGATGCCCGCAGGTGCGTGACATGCTGGTGCAGATGGACCTTCCGATCAATCCCGCGCCCCGGGCGGCGACCGAGCAACGGAGGCTGAAATGAACAACTTCTTCTTCGGAATCTATCCCTACATCGCTTTGGCGGTACTGCTCATCGGCTCTGTCGCGCGGTACGAGCGGGACCCGTTCACCTGGAAATCGTCGTCGAGCCAGATGCTGCGGCGGCGGCAGTTGATGATCGGTTCGGTGCTGTTCCATGTCGGTGTGTTGGTCATCTTCTTCGGCCATCTCTTCGGACTGCTTGTCCCGCACGAGATCTACGAGGCTTTCGGCATTCACGCCGAGGCAAAGCAGTTGCTTGCCGCTATCGCGGGTGGGATCGCCGGCGTCGCCGCGATCGTGGGCGGAGTGATGCTGGCGCATCGCCGCCTGGTCGATCCGCGTATCCGCACGAATTCCGGCTTCTGGGACATCGCGATCCTGTTGATGTTGATCGGACAGCTGGCGCTCGGCCTCATCAGCGTGCCCTATTCCATCGCCACGGCCGAGCATGGCGAGGTGATCCTGTTCATGGAGTGGGCGCAGGGCATCTTCACCTTCCAGCCCGGAGCAGCCGAGCACATCGCCCACGTGCCGCTGATCTACAAGCTTCACATCGTCTTGGGACTGACGATCTTTCTCGTTTTTCCCTTCACCCGCCTGGTGCACATCCTGTCCGGTTTTGCTGCTCCCGTGCGCTATCTCTTCGCTCGCAAGGGATATCAAATCGTGCGCTCGCGCCGGCAAACGCAGCCGTCAACCCGTGGATCGAATCCACAGGCGAGCGCAAAGCAACCGGCGGAGTAACGGTTATGGTCACGGTCCTTTCAACCGTAACGCCGCGAGAAGGTGTCGATGCATCAACCGCCCAGATGGAGGCAGACAATCCGGCGCCCCTCGTGGTCAACGGCGTGACTGTCCCGGCAAAAGTCGTGGCGGCAGAGGCGCAGAACCACGCAGCTCCCAAAAACCAGCCGGAGATCGCGTGGCGCAAGGCGGCGAACGCCGTCGCCATGCGCACGCTCCTGTTACAGGAGGCCAGGCGGCGCGGAATAAGGCCCGTACCGGCCGAAGTCGGGCAGGGGCGTTTCGAAACGGAGGAGGAGGCTCTGATCCGAAGCCTTCTTGAGGTTGCGGTTGAAGTCTCGCCACCAACCGAGGATGAGATCCGGGCTGAGTGGTCGCGTGACCCGGAACGGTTCCGCGCACCGCCTCTCTGGGAAGTATCGCATATCCTGTGCGCCTGCGACCCGCCCAATGAGAATGAGCGCAACACCGCATTCAAGCGCGCGACGAGTTTGGCCGCACGCGTGGAGGGTGATCCGCAAGGTTTCGCCAGGCTGGCGTCGGCGCACAGCGATTGTGGATCCAAGACTTCAGGTGGTGCACTCGGACAGCTTGGCCCGGGTGACACGGCGCCCGAGTTCGAAGCCGCGCTGCGCGAGATGAAAGAAGGTGAAATCACATCCGAGCCGGTGCTCACCCGACACGGCTGGCACGTCATCCGTATGGATGCGATCGCCGAGGGCGCGGCGCTCCCCTTCGAAACAGTTCGATCGAAGATTGCCGATGCGATGGAAAAGACGGCCTGGGCCCGCAACGCCCGGGAATTTGCGCTTCGGCTTGTCGCTTCCGCCCAAATATCCGGCGCCGAGCTCGGAAATCGCACTCAGGGCGAGAGATTGTGAAGATCCATTTTCCAATGCGCCGCGCGACGGTAGCGGACGGGTCCGAACGATCTCAACTTGTTTGAGGTTCCATTTGAGTTCATCCGCGAGGATCACACGCATATGCGCTGGGATTGTGAAAAAACGGAGCTGATTTCGCAACGCCCTTTACCGAACCCGGTCGAAATCTCGCGACTGGCGCACGAAACGTACCCGCGCTTTCTCAGGGTAGCAGCAAGTGCCAGTTCAGACCCGGCGAAGCCCGTGTTGGTTCAACAGATTTATCAGCATGTCCTTGGCTTCGGTCCTGTGCCGCCAATGGATCTCTCGCGCCGCCTTGGAATCACCCTTGGCTATGGCTTCGTACAGCGCGCGATGGTCCTCGTTGGATTTCTGAGGCATCGGCCGCATATGCAGCGTCAGGGCTCTTGCTCGCCTGACCTGGTCGTTGAAATTGGAAACGATCGTCTGGATCCGCTTGTTACCGCCAAGTCGGACAAGCTCGTCGTGGAAGGCGGCGTCGGCGCGGGCCCAGCTTTCGCGGTCATTCGCCGCCACGCTGGCTTCCATTTCGAGTGTGGCCGATTTGAGCCGGGACAACTCCTGTTTGGAATAATGGGCGTCGGCGGCAAGCGACGCGGCCAGGCTCTCAAGTTCGGTCAGCACCTCGTAGATTTCACGCATGTCATCGGCAGATAGGGCCGATATCCGGACACCCTTGCGTGGACGGACTTCCAGCAAACCTTGTGACTCGAGAACAAGGGTGGCCTCGCGGACCGGCGTTCTCGACATGCCGAGCTTTTCGGCGAGCTCGCTTTCAAGATGATCCGACCCTGGAGGCAACTCACCTGCAAATATCAACGCTCTGAGTGCATTCACCGCGCGAATGCTGTGAGACTTTGATTTTGCTTCAGTAGACACTCTAGACACCTTGTTTCCGACCCTCGCTTGCTGATCGGTAGATAGCTTCCTCGATCTCTATAACACGAAGATAATCGGCTGCAGCGTTTTCGAAAGGACCGTCTTTCAGCAGGCCATCGACAACGTGACGCTGAAGCGCGAACACGCAATCGCCGGCAAAGCCGCGCCAACCGACTGGCTCCAGTAGGGTCCTCGTTGTCCTCTCGCCGAAAGACCGGAGATGCAAGGCGCCGTTGCCGGACAGGGTGATCGTTCCGGTGGCTCCTTCCAGCAGTGCCTCGCCCAGAGTGGTGCGGGTGTTCTCGGCTGCATGATCGAGATGGCGGTTGCCATCGAAAACGGCCCGGACTCCATGATCGAAATCGAAAATGATGTAACCGGCGTCTTCGCCCGCGATCACCGGGTTCATTCTCCTCAGATCAGCATAGACAGCCCGGATGTCCCCGAGCAGGAACCGGAAGGTGTCGATCCAGTGCACTGCGGTCTCGTGGACGAGAAAGCGGTGCATTTTCTGGAAATATGGCTGACGTGAGAGATAGGCATCGGCGCCTTGGCCGTCGCCTGTCCGCAAGCGGAAGGTCAATTGATGAACATCACCGATCTCGCCGGCGGCAAGCGAGCGGGCCATCTCCCGGTACCAGGGCTGGAAACGGAAGTTTTCGTGCACGATCAGCGGAACGCCCGCTTCTGCTGCGCGAGAGGCAGCAGTCCTGGCTTCCGCGAGAGAGGTGCAGAACGGTTTCTGGCAGATGATCGCCCTGACGCCATGATCGAGTGCAGCCTTGATCGCATCCAAATGCGTTTCGGGCGGCGTTATGATATCGAGAAGATCGGGAGTCGTTGCTTCGAGCATCTGTTTGAGTTCGATGAACGCCGGATGGCGAGACAGCCGGGCCTTGTCGGTGATCCTGTCGGCAATGCCGACCAGTTCCACCTCTTCAATCCTTGCCCAGGCGTCGAAGTGAAACTGACTGAAATATCCCGCGCCCAGGCAGGCGACCCGCAACGTCTTTTCCACGATCATGCCTTCGCTGTGAATTGTTCCAGAACCTCATCGGCGGCTGCTTCGGTGCTGCTGGTTCCGCCCAGATCGCGTGTCAGAACGCGCCCGTCAGCGACCACTTTGTAAACGGCGTCGCGCAACAGGGCTCCATCGGATACCATCTTCTCGATGTTGTGCTTTGTGCCGAGCCAGTCAAGCATCAAGGCGGCTGACAGGATCATCGCGAATGGATTGGCCACGCCCTTTCCGGCAATGTCGGGCGCCGAACCGTGGCAAGGCTGAAACACCGCGTGGTCACGGCCGATATCGGCCGACGGCGCGAGGCCTAAGCCGCCCATGATGCCGGCGCCGAGATCGGACAGGATGTCACCGAACATGTTTTCTGTAACCATGACATCGAACAACCAGGGTTTTTCGACCATCCACAGTGCGGTGGCGTCGACATAGGCATGATCCGCGGTCAGTTGAGGATACTCTGTGGCCACGCAATCGAAAATCTCGCGGAAAAAGGCGAATGCGCGAAAAACGTTGGCCTTGTCGACGCAGGTTACCCGGCCCCTGCCGACGCCCTGCGCCTTGCGCTGTTCGGCATAGTCGAAGGCAAAACGGAACAGCTTCTCGCTGGTCTTGCGCGTGATAAGGAGAGTCTCGCGGGCCTCCTCACTGGTGACCTCGCCCTTACCCATGGAGTGAAACAGACCTTCTGTGCTTTCCCGGATCAGCACAAAGTCGATCGTCTGGCCGCCCGCCAATTTGAGCGGAGTAGGTTGGCCACGGATAACCCGCACCGGGCGCACGCCTGCAAACAGATCGAGCTCGATTCTCAGATCCAGTTGCGGCGATATTTCGGTCCCGTCCTTGTAGCGAACCGAAGGTAGCCCCATGGCTGCAAGCAGGATGGCATCGGCACGACGAGCCGTTTCCATCGAGGTGGAAGGCAGCGCTTCACCGGTCGCAGCGTAGAGGGCGGCTCCTGCTGTGGCCTTGGTGAATGCCAGCTCGTAACCCTGGCGCCTTTTTGCCAAGGCTTCCAGTATGCGGATGGTCGGCGCTGTTATTTCTGACCCGATCCCGTCGCCTTCAAATATCGCGATTTCGAATGATTGGACCATGAATTTCCCCTGGATGATGAACCGGCATCGATGGCGTCGGATCTGGCTGCAAAACGGATTTGACAATGCATATTTTAATGTATACGTTAAAAAATTGCAACACGGTTTATTGCCTGGGAGGAAAGCATGAATACTTTGATCAAGACGCTGGCCGTCACCACCGCACTAATGGGCGCATTCGCCACATCAGCACTCGCGCAAACGGTTCTGAAATTCAGTCACACAGACAATCCCGGCGGTTCGCGGCAGGCTGCAGCCGAGGTCTTTGCCGAGAAGGTGAAGGAATATACAGAAGGCCGCTATGAAGTCCGCATCTTCCCCGCTGGCCAACTCGCCAATGACCCGAAGGCCATCGAGCAGCTGCAACTCGGTGGCGTTGATTTTACGGTTTCTGCGACGGGATCTTACGCCACGCATCTGACTTCGCTGAATCTCACCGCCATGCCGTTCTTGGTTGATACCTATGAACAGGGTTGGGAGTTTTATGACAATTCCGAATGGTTGAAGGGCGAGTTCGCCAAGCTGCCGGAAGTTGGTTTCCGGGTTCTGTCCACGTGGGAAGCCGGCTTCCGCAGCTACACCACCAAGGATCCGCTGACATCGCCTGCGGATGCGGTCGGCAAGAAAATGCGGGTGTTTCCGAACGACATGATCCGCTGGACCATGGAAGCAGTCGGCTTCCAGACAGTGGTGATGCCGATCACCGACGTCTATCTCGCGATTCAGCAGGGTACGGTCGACGGCCAGGAAAACCCGGTCGACACCATCAAGTCGCTCCGTTTCTACGAAGTGGCGCCCTACATTACTCTGACCCGCCACGTTTACAGCCCGCTGCCTTTGACAGTGTCAGAAAAGACCTGGCAGAGCTTCTCGGATGCAGACAAGGAAGCGGTCAAGAAAGCCGCGGTCGAATCCTCGGCCTTTAGCCGTGACCTCGTCAAGAATTCGGTCAACGCGCAGCTTGATGAGATGACTGCCGCCGGCGCCAAGGTGTCGACGCCTGAAATCGGTCCTTTCCGTGACGCGGTAGCGTCTGTCTATGACAAAGCACGGGAAGTCTACGGCGCGGGAGCTGTTGACAAGGTTCTCGCCGATACTGCCAAGATTCGTGAGACGATGCCGGCGAATTAGGTTTCGTCTCGTTTGAAACCAGAGTCAGGGCCCTAGGGGTCCTGATCTATTCTCTGGGATTTTGGCATGGACTACAGAGCAACCTATCCGTTTCCGTTGCGTGTTCTCAGCAACCTGATCGACGTGTTTCTCGTTCTTGGCGGGCTCGCGATCGTGACGCTCGTATTCGTCAATGCAACGCTCAGAGGGGCGGCTGGTTTTGACCTCGCCTGGTCACTGGAAGTGACTGCATTCCTTCTGCTCTGGACAACGTTTCTCGGATGCGCGGCTGCGATTGCTCGAGGCGCGCACATGCGCGTGACTGAAATTGTCGAGCTTTTTGTGCCGCAAGGCGCGCATCGTTTTCTCACTGTCGCGATCAACATCGTGGTGCTGTTGATGATGGCGAGCTTGATTTTCGAAGGCTACTCGATCTCAAGCCACACCTGGGCGCAGCGGACGACGGTGCTGTATTGGCCGGTCGGCTTCCTCTATGCCTCAATGCCCGTCGGCGCCGCGCTTTCACTCATCTTCCATATGTTCAATTTGGTGCATGACTGGCGCTCGCCGCCCGATCGTCAGGATCCGCCGATTGTGCATCATGTTGATGGCGCCGACACGGGAGCTGTGTTGTGATCCTGCTGTTTGTTGTTGCGGTGTTTCTGATCACCGTGTTTCTGGGTATGCCGTTGGTTTGGGCGATTCTGCTCACAGCCGTGTTGCCGATCGTCGTATTTGATCTGGGATATCCGCTACAGGCGCTTTACCTCAATTTCATAGGCGGGGTCGAGCCGAACCATTTCCTTGCAATTCCACTGTTCATCGTCGCCGGCGAATTGATGAGTCGCGGCGGTGTTGGCCTGCGGATCATCGGCTTCGCCCGGGCGGCCTTCGGCTTCATGCCCGGTGGGCTGGGCATGGTGGTGGTTGGCGCCTCGATGATTTTCGGCGGCATTTCCGGCTCGGCCATTGCCGACAGTGCGGCCATTGGTTCGGTGATGATCAAGAACATGGCCAAGGAAGGCTACAACAAGGCGTTTGCCGCAGGCCTCGTGGCTGCCGCCGGGACCATCGGTATCATCATTCCACCCTCGATCCCGATGCTGATATACGGTTTTGTCGGCAATGTTTCGGTCGCCGATCTGTTCCTCGCCGGCATGGTGCCCGGTCTCATGTTTGGACTCGCGTTCATGGCGGTCTGTTATTACATCGGCAAATCCACCGGCTGCGATCCTGGAGGCCGCACCACCACGCGGGCCGAATTGTGGAGCTCGTTTGTGGGGACGGCGCCAGCGCTGTTAATGCCGATCCTCATTCTCGGCGGCATCTTCAGTGGCTGGGTGACACCGACTGAAGCGGCAGCGCTTGCGGTAGTGTACGGGCTGGTAGTGACCATCTTCATCTATCGTGATTTCAAGATCAGGGATCTGCCTCAGCTAATGATCGACGCCTTTGTCACCAGCGCCACGGTGATGGTGGTAATCGGGGCAACGACCGTGCTTGGCTGGCTGATCACGCTCGAACAGATGCCTCAGGTTCTGGTCGGTTTCGTGCAGGACCTTTCGTCCAGTCCATGGGTCTTTCTGATCCTCGTCAACCTGGCGCTGCTGGTTCTAGGTCTGGTACTCGATCCGGTTCCGGCGATTCTGCTCACCGCACCTCTGTTCCTGCCCACCGCGCTGGCCTTTGATATCGATCCGGTCCACCTTGGAGTGATCATGACCTGCAATGTTGCCGTCGGACTGTTCACGCCGCCCGTGGGCGCCACGCTCTATGTGGCCTCGCGAATATCAGGTGTCGGGGTGCTTTCCATCGCCCGCAGAATGGGCATGCTGTATTTTGCCGCCATCTGTGCGCTGCTGCTGGTCACCTACGTTCCCGCGGTATCCATGACGATGGTCCACCTGTTCCGTTAAGCGAGGTTGTCATGTTTGCTGTCGTTGTGACGTTCAAAATCAAGGCTGGCAGGATCAATCAGTTCATGCCGCTGATGCTCGAAAATGCGCGGGCTTCGCTGCGTGACGAACCCGGTTGCCACCAGTTTGATATCTGCACCGATGAGGCGCAACCTGACAGCGTGTTTCTCTACGAGCTCTACTCAGATCTGGCCGCGTTTGAGGCACACCAACAGATGCCGCATTACCAGCAGTTCGGCACGGACGGCAGTCCGATGATCGAGGCTAAAGACGTGCGGACCTTTGCCACGGTGCATCAATGAACTGGGAAGTCTATGCGCTGAAATATGCCGACCGTAACAGCCGGACGCGCAAGGACAGCTTCATCTTCGACGACAACCACGATCAGCCACACGAGATGGATTACTTCATCTGGGTGCTCAAATCAGGCAAGCAGGTCATACTGGTCGACACCGGCTATGACGAAGCCGAGGCCCGGCGCCGGGACCGGCCGATCATTCGCGAACCGGCTACCGCATTGCAGGGAGTCGGTCTCAGACCTGAAGATATCACCACCCTGATCGTCACCCATCTGCACTACGATCATGCAGGTGGTCTCGGCCAGTTTCCCAACGCCACCATTCATCTGCAGGCCGCCGAAATGGCCTTTGCTACCGGACCGTGCATGTGCCACGACCCGCTTCGGATGCCGTTCTCAGCCGATCATGTCTGCGAGGCGGTCAAGCGGGTCTACTCGGGGCGGGTGGTGTTTCACGATGGAGACGGCGAGGTGGCTGATGGCGTCACCGTGCATTGTATCGGCGGGCATTCGCGCGGGCTGCAGGCGGTGCGGGTACGTACTACATCCGGGTGGCTCTGCCTCGCATCGGACGCTGCGCATTATTACGAGAACGTTTTTGCTCGCAAACCGTTTCCCATCGTCGTCGATCTGCAGAACATGATGGATGGCTTTGACCGGATACGGGCGCTTGCCAGCCAACGCAGCTTGCTCATACCGGGTCACGATCCGCTGGTGATGAACCTGTTTGAGCGCGCGGGACCGGACTACGCGGTGCGGCTCGACCGGGGGCCGGTGAAGGAGTTCACACTATGAGGATCGGGGTTGTCGCGGATGACTTTACAGGCGCGTCGGACATTGCATTGACCCTCGCCGAAGCCGGCATGAAAACGCTTCTGCTGACCGGGATTCCGGAGCAGGCATCTCCAGATTGCGACGCGACTGTGATCTCTCTCAAATCTCGCACCGCGCCAGTGGCCGAGGCGGTCGAGCAATCCCTGAAGAGCTGTGACTGGCTGAGTGCGCAAGGTGCGGAACAAATCATCTTCAAGGTCTGCTCGACCTTCGATTCCACCGATGCGGGCAATATCGGCCCGGTGCTTGAAGCCATGGCGGAGCGGTTGGGCGAAACGTCGGTGATCGTCTGCCCGGCCTTTCCGGAAAATGGGCGCAGTGTCTACCAGGGGCATCTGTTCGTTGCCGACAAGTTGCTCAGCGAGAGCGGCATGCAGAACCATCCGCTCACACCGATGACCGATCCGGACCTGAGGCGGGTGCTTGGCCGGCAGACCAGCTGGCCGGTGGCGCATGTGCCATTTCGGACAGTGTCCAAGGGAGCGGAGGCCGTGGCCGCTGCGCTTGAGGCAAAGAGAGGGATGTTCGTTGTCGACGCCACCAAGGATGATGATCTCTATATGATCGGCGCCGCTGCAAAGGGACGAAAGCTGCTCTGCGGTGGCTCTGGCATCGCGCTGGGCCTGCCGCGCAATTTCGGCTACCAACCGGGCTCGCCGTCCTGGGTCGGAATAGCCGGGAAGGGCGTTGTACTATCGGGGTCCTGCTCGCTGGCCACACGGACGCAAATCAGCACCTACAAACACTTGGCTCCGTCGATGGAACTGACCGCCGACGAGATCATGAACGGCACCCACACTGCTCGTAGTGCCGCCGACTGGGTCATGGCCCAGTCACATGACGCTCCGTTGATCTATTCTTCCGCCGAGCCCGATGCCGTAATGGCTGCGCAGGAGCGGTATGGCCGGGAAGTTGTGGCAGAGCGGATCGAGGGGCTTTTCCAGGGCCTCGCCGCTGAACTCATGCGTCGCGGGATATCCCGTATCGTGACCGCCGGCGGCGAAACTTCCGGAGCCGTCGTCAAGGGGATAGAGGCCAGAACACTGGCCGTCGGGATTCGGCTTGCAGCCGGCGTTCCGGCTTTGCGGGTCGACGACCGGGCGCTGGCGATTGCGCTGAAATCCGGCAATTTTGGTGACGAAGATTTTTTTGCAACAGCGATGGCAAGGCTTGCGGAGGATCAATGAGCGAGGAAACCACGGCACGCGACGGGATCGCCCGCTGGGCAAAATCGATGTTCGATCGCGGTCTGACCAACGGCTCGTCCGGCAACATATCGGTGCGCCTGTCGGATGGCCGGTTGCTGGTGACGCCGACCGGATCAAGCATGGGGTTCATTGATCCGGCTCGGATCAGTCTCATCGATACGTCGGGGCGGCGGCTTTGCGGCGACCCGCCGACCAAGGAAATGCCTTTGCACAGTGCCTTCTACGAGACCCGGCATGGCGCTGGCGCCGTGGTGCACCTGCACTCCTGCCACTCGGTGGTCCTGTCGGTATTACCGGAGACCGATCCGGACAGTGCCATTTTGCCGATCACCGCTTACAGCGTCATGAAGCTTGGCCGCGTGAAACTGCTGCCCTATTTCATGCCCGGCGATCCGGCTATGGGGGAGGCCGTGCGAGGCCTTCTTGGCAAGCGCTCCGCCGTGCTTCTCGCTAATCACGGACCAGTGGTTTGTGGCAAGGATCTCGATGCGGCGGTTTATGGGATGGAAGAGTTGGAGGAAGCGGCAAAACTGACCCTTTTGTCCCGAGGGCTTTCACCGACATTGCTGACGCAAACACAGGCATCGGAAATCGCCGACAAGTTCGACGTCAGCTGGTAGGTTTTCTGACGAAGGGCCGGACGAGAAACTGAACCGCACCTGGTTTGCCGGAGGCCATTTGGTTTAAGTTATGCTGCCATGGCTGGTTCGTCCAGCATAGCGTAGTAGCGTTGTTCGGCTTCGGCTGGCGGAATATTTCCGATTGGCTCCAGAAGACGGCGGTGGTTGAACCAGTCGACCCATTCCAGGGTGGCGAATTCAACGGCGCGACGGTGGACCGTCGTAGTTTTGGACGGAACCCAATGTATCGTGTTCTCCGAAAGACGCCGGGTTGCCTGGCCGGTATGGAGTGCTGTTTTCTCGAGAAACGCGGGGCAGAACCTGTTAGCGCATTATTGTCCCGATTGGAGAGTGACGCTAATGCAACGACCACCCTGCACGGATATCCATCGCAGGGTGGTCTTGTCATGAAATCAGCGGTTTTGGATCTATCTTACTTCAGTAAAGCACACTGACTGTCAGCAGCAGGTCGCCATGCATCCTCTGGAGCGATTTCGCTGATGATATCATAATAGTCATATTCACCCTTGGATTCGTCCGGTTGCTTGATGCGCGCAGCGTAAAGCGGGCGCATGACCTGCCCGTCATCGCGAATGGAGACGTCTTTCATCGAGAAATCGTTGATCGGCATTTCCTTCATCTTCGCCATGATTGCCTCGCCGTCGTCGCTACCTGCAGCTTCAGCGGCTTTCAAGTAGTGGGCGACGGCGCTGTAGGTGCCTGCTTGCGGTGCATTTGGAAAACGCCCGTTGAAACCGTCCTGATATCGCTTCGTGAACGCACGAGTTTCATCATTCATGTCCCAATAGAAGGCCGTTGTCAGACGAACGTTCTGCAGAACCGGCAATCCGATGCCGTGGGCATTGTTGATGAACATGCCAAGTGGAACCAGCAGCTGGCCGTCAGTGCCGACGCCGAATTCCGAAGCTTGCTTCATGGTGTTTGCGAAATCACCGCCGGCGTTCGCCAAGGCGATAGCCTTCGCGCCGCTGGATTGCGCCCTTAACAGGTATGACGAAAAGTCATTGGAGCCCAGCGGATGCAGGACAGAACCCACGACCTCGCCGCCGCCATCCTTGATGAAGGTTGTCGCATCGGCTTCCCACGCCTTGCCGAAGGCATAGTCGACGGTAATGAAGTAGTAGCTGTCGATGCCTTCACCCAGCAGTGCGTTGACCGTCGCTCGCGGCAGTGCGTATGTGTCGACGACCCACTGTGTCGTCATCGGCGAACAACGGTCATTGGTGAAAAAGGACGAAGCCGTGCCCGAAAGCATCAGCGGCTTCTTGCGCTCCGCCATCATGTCGTGAACGGCGCTAGCAATGGAAGACGCCGAGCAGCTGACGATTGCGTCAACGCCTTCTTCATCCAGCCATTTCAGCGCAACCGCGGCGCCGACATCCGGTTTGTTCTGATCATCGGCCACGACGATTTCAATCTTCTTGCCATTGATCTCGCCACCGGCGTCTTCAACCGCCAGTTTTGCTGCAACGACGGCTCCCGGGCCGCAATTGTCTGCGTATGGGCCTGACTGGTCATTCATTATCCCGATCTTGATAATGGACTTGCCCGGATTTAGTAGAGAGACCTTCACTCTGTGATGGCCATTTCGGCCTCGAATGATACCGGCGATTTGTATCCCAGAGCGGAATGTCGCCGACGTGGATTGTAGAAGCCGTCGATGTATCGGCCAAGAGCCAATTCTGCGTCGGCGCGGGTCTGGAAGATCGTTCTCCAGACCAACTCGTTCTTGATCGTCTTGAAGACGGTTTCGACCATGGCATTATCGAAGCAATTGCCCTTGCCGCTCATTGACGGGGTGATGCTGTTCGCCTTCAAAAGCCGCTGATAGTCATGCGAGCAATATTGGCTGCCGCGATCCGTATGTTGGATGAGCCCTGGCGGCGGGCTACGCAGGGTGACGGCGCGTCGTAGCGCGTTGAGGGCCAGATCCTTCTTCAACCGGTCACTCGTTGCCCAGCCGACAATGCGGCGGGAATAAAGGTCGAGCACGATGGCCAAATAGAGCCAGCCCTCGGCCGTCCAGACGTAACTGATGTCGGCGCCCCACTTCTGATCGGGGCCGTCGCAACTGAAGTCCTGGTCAAGGAGATTGGCGGCGACTGGACCGCCATGCCTGCTGTCCGTCGTCTTCTTGTAGCGACGTTTCTGCAGAGCCTTTAAGCCATTGTCGCGCATCAGCCGGGCAACGCGATGCCGCCCGACATCAAGACCGTCTTCCTTGAGCTCGACATGCATGCGGGGCGCACCATAAGTCTCATTGGACGTGGCGAATTGCGAACGGATATGCGCCAGCAAGACCAGGTCCTCATTCTGCCGGCGACTGGCGGGGCGGCCCTTCCAGGCAAAATATCCGCTCTCGCTAACGCCAAGAACGGTGCATAGGCGATACACGGGGAATTCCTTCTTCGCCTCATCGATGAACTCGAATCTCATCGACTTCCCTCCTTGGCGAAAAAAGTTGCGGCCCGCTTCAAGATCTCGCGCTCCTGACGAAGAAGTTCGTTCTCCTTGCGCAACCGTGCCAGTTCCTTGGCCGTATCCTCATGTGGACCGGCCAGTAGATCCGCTTCCCGATATTGCCGCTTCCACCGCGTCAGGCTGGACAATCCGATCCCCAGATCATCCGCCACCTGCATTATTGTGCGGTCACTCGTTTCCGTCAGCCGAACCGCTTCCTTCTTGAACTCTTCCGTGAAAATCCGTCGTTCTCGTTTGCCCATCGGGTCCTCCTGTCGCGCTGAACGCTATCAGAAAGTCCCTCCACTTTTCCCGGGCAAGTCCACTTGTGCGTACGCTTTCATTGGAGCCCCTCTTTGCACCGGAAGATTAGGAGGCAATTTATGTATTTGCAACTATCTGGCGAAGAATATATCCCAGCTCTCACTGGTGACTTTAGGGGTTGTCGATGCATACAGGTGTAGAAGTGACACGCTTGATTCATGAGAACATGCTTGTGGTGGTGGAACACGCATTCGCGCAACCAAAAATACGTGACCTTCTAGACGCAACATTTGAAGGTGAATGGAAATATCTGAGGAGTACGCTCTATGAGGTTGCAGAAGTTAGAGCTGACCGAGCGTTGCTAGAGATGGCGGCGCAGATGCGTATTTTGGACGACAAGGAAAATATCGGAGATATATTCCGGCGATATGGAGCTGAGCCGCTTGGGACAGTGGAACAAACAGATGGTACAAAAACCGACCTGCATTATAGGGATATGACGAACAAGATATTGCACGCCAAGGGGTTTGAGTGGGACTGGTCTGATCGAGACAACCCTGGTGTTATTTGCCACTCACTCGATGAATCTCGTTGGGTCACAGCAGAAATTAAATTCATACCGCTGATGGGCTTGATCGGGGATCTGATGTATTAGTCATGGCCGATCAGCAAACCACTCCCCTCGGATTATTCAACTATGCAGAGTCCTATTGGCAATCGGCAGTAGCACTCCAGAAGGCACGGGTACAGGCGACTCATGCGGCCTCACCGGTTTTATTTCTATATTATCATGCTGTAGAGCTGTATCTTAAAGCCTGCTTGCACGGAAATGGTATCTCGATACCTGAATTGCGCAAAAATTTTGGTCATAGCGCCCTTAAGCTTGCTGTCGAAGCGCAGAGGTATGGCATTCAATTTGATGAAGAAGACATGGAGGTGTTTTCATATATGACTGATACCGATGCAGTGATAGACTCTCGCTACCTGCGAACAGGGTATTTCAACAGACCTACGCACGAAGCGCTCGACCGAACGTGTCAAAGCATCCGCCAGCTCATTGGTACCGCTCTAAAGAAAAAGGGGTACTCTGTGCATTGGATCTGATGCCGATTTGAAATGAGCAGAGTCTATATTTTTTTGCCTCGACCACTAATTCGTGTGCGACGGCTATTACATCTTCTCGTTCGTAGCACTCGCCGTTGTCGAGCGTATTTCCGGCTGTTCCTAGATTGGCTATCTGAGATTTTTTGTGAAATCGCGCACCAGTCGGCGTATGGATGAGTTCGTCGCCATCCCATTCAAATTGATCTTTAGTAACTTCTGTCATGACACCTATCCGGTTGTCAGATGGCCTAAAACTAAGGGCCGCCCCGGAGGACGACCCCTAACAGACCTTACAGTCCGAAATAACCCAGAAGCCAGCCGAAAGCGATAGTGCTTAAGGCAATCTTCATTCGGTAAACCGAACCATCAGACCTGCTGGCTTCGAGTGTAAAAGTTGCTCGCAACATACGAACCCCCTTCCTCTCGTGAACGGGGGACCCTTATAGTAGCAGCCACCGTCCATTAGGCCAGTCGTCGGCTGTTTGTATGTTCAAGAGCATATGGGAAGCCGACCACCGCTGCTCTCACCGCTCAAAATAAGCATTCCGGAGAGCAGTGACAAGTTTGCAGGTCGGTATAGTTGTGTATCACTGTGACCTATACGTGACCCAGCTACCTACCGTATCTACTAAGTGTATGAAAATATTGGCTGGGGAACCTGGATTCGAACCAGGACTAACGGAGTCAGAGTCCGTGGGTCTACCGTTAACCTATTCCCCAACGGGCCTTGAACGACAAGGCGTTGGTGAAGCGATGAGGCGCACTGACGCGCTGTCGGCTTCAATTCGGCGCCACCTTTATCACATTCGCCGCATTGATCAAGCCCGAACTTGGCGGCAAAATCGGCCTCGTCGACGTCCTTTCGCAACGCCGCCCGTTATTCAGAACATGACTGGAGGGTTTCCTCTGCAGTCTATTCAAACCTCTCCAGAACGTTGGGTTTCAGGCCGGATCTCGGCGCGCGCGCCGCTGGCGGTGGGCTCGATAATGCGCGGATTGCAGCAATTTGTTTACTCCGCCTTAGAATAATCAAAATTCAAGTGACACATATACGGTATGTGAACTTCCCGCGCTTATATAAGCGGGATCTGGAACGAATGTCTCGCGTGATCGTTTCTGTGAAGTTGAATGGCTTGCTGCGGAAGAGATCGAATGGTTGACAAACAGATATTTACAATCCGCCTTGGTCAGACGACCCTGGTTTCAATGTCGCTCGATTCAAGCGACAGCGCTATTGGGCGCAAGGTCGCCCTCTTGCTTTCGGAAATGGGTCGCGATCTCGCCGGCATTGCCAACTATCTCGGACGCTCCACGCTCGATACGGCGCAGATGATGCTGTCACATGCGGATATTGACGGCGACGCGGAAGCGCTTCTCTTGCAGATCGACAGAATGCGGAGAACCGGCTTTCGGCTGATTTGTCTCGATGGTCCCACTCATGGACGTCAGATCAATGACTTCGCCGATCAGGGCTTGGTGATCCACAAGCGCAACAGCGACAAGATTTGCGTTCGCCTGACGGCTCTTGGAGAAGCGACGGCTCTTATTGCTTCCGAAGATTGCGTGCATCAATCCGCAGCCTGACGCCGCGTCCGACCTCTTGTCCAAAAACCATTTGCCAAATGGTTTCCGGCTGATAGACTTTATCCAACAGCAAACGGACAAGCGCTAGCCGCCGCGTGACAACGCCGGGCGCAGCGCGACAGGATTTGACGTGACGGACCCCGTGGACGGTACACATGTGCCAGGCAACGGGGCGCAGGGAGCCGGTTCTGGAGCCGATTTCGGGAAAAATCGAAAGCCCGAATCCAGATCCGCGCACGGACCGGACAGTAACCGTGCGACAGCTCAGCCAGAACGGGGCGCCACAAAGGCGGATTCCGTCCAGCGCTCCGATAATCAGGCAGCCCCATCGGCCGATGGACCGAATGGCGGCGTAGGCGGCAATAATTCCACCAGCAAGAAATCGCGCAAGAGGCGCCGCCGCAAAGGCGGTCGTCGCAACGGCGCGCAGGACATGCGCCAGAACGCTGGCGACAAGCCGCTGCAGGGTGAACGCGGTCCGAGGCGCAAGCCGCAGCGGACCGGCGCCCAAGGCGCCGGCGAGCGGCGGATGGAGAGCGGAAACGGCGCCGAGCGACCCAGACCCAACCGCGCGAAGGCGGATGGCGGCGGCGATCGCTCCAGCGCGCCGCCCTATTACGCCGCGCTGGATCTGGGCACCAACAATTGCCGTCTGCTGGTGGCGTTGCCGACGAAACCGGGGCAGTTTCGCGTTGTTGACGCGTTCTCGCGGATCGTGCGGCTCGGCGAGGGCCTCGGATCGCAGGGCAAGCTCTCCGACAACGCGATGGACCGCGCGATCGACGCGCTGAAGGTCTGCGCGCACAAGCTGGACAGCCGGCCGATCAGGCGCAGCCGCCTGATCGCCACGGAAGCCTGTCGCGCGGCCGCCAACGGCACGCAGTTTCTCGAACGCGTCCGCTCCGAAACCGGCCTCGAACTGGAGATCGTCGACCGGGAAACGGAAGCGCGGCTTGCGGTGTCAGGGTGCGCGTCCCTGGTCGAGCGCGAGACGGAAGGCGTGGTGCTGTTCGACATAGGCGGCGGATCGTCGGAAATCGCCGTGATCGATCTTTCCAGCAATCGCTCGAACAGGCTGGCCAACCATATCGCTGCGTGGACGTCGCTGCCGGTCGGCGTCGTAACTCTGTCGGAACGCCATGGCGGGCGGGAGGTGACCCCGGCGATTTTTACCGACATGGTGGAGGAGGTGTCCGGCATGCTCGACGCTTTCCTGTGCCCGGATCTACCGGGGTGCAACGGCCAGGCCAGGGGCGTTTTCCACCTGCTGGGCACCTCAGGAACCGTGACAACGCTTGCCGGCGTGCACCTGAACCTTCCGCGCTACGATCGCCGGCGCGTCGACGGCTTGTGGCTGTCGAACAACGAGGTCGACCTGATGATGCAGAAGCTGTTGTCGTGGGATTTCGATCAGCGGTCCTCCAATCCCTGTATCGGGGCCGATCGGGCAGATCTCGTGCTCGCCGGTTGCGCGATTCTCGAGGCGATCCGGCGACGCTGGCCGTCGGAGCGTCTGCGCGTCGCCGACCGGGGACTGCGCGAGGGCTTGCTCACGGAAATGATGGCCGCCGACGGCATCTGGCGGCGTGGCAAGAATCGGCGCTCGTTCTATCGACGCGGCAAGCAGCATAGAAACGGCGGGCGCGAAGCCTCGAAAGCGGACAACTGATGCGGCCTACGACCTCAAACCGGACCGGACGCAAGCTCGGACAGAAAGTTCGCAAAAGGGGCAAGCTCAAGGCCTCGTCGCGACGCTGGCTGGAGCGGCATATCAACGATCCCTATGTCCAGCGGGCCGAGATAGAAGGCTGGCGTTCGCGCGCCGCCTTCAAGCTGCTGGAGATCGACGAGAAGCACAACATACTCAAGGGCGCGAAGCGCATCGTCGACCTTGGTTCGGCGCCGGGAAGCTGGTCGCAGATCGCGGCGAAGGTGACCGGATCGACGGACGAGGATCCACGCGTCGCCGCGATCGATTTCCTGGAGATGGATCCGCTGCCCGGCGTGCGCTTCCTGCAGATGGACTTTCTCGAAGACTCGGCGCCTGGCAAGCTGATCGAGGCCTGCGGCGGCGCGCCCGATCTCGTCGTTTCCGACATGGCGGCGCCGACCACCGGACACAAGCGGACGGACCATCTGCGCACCATGCATCTGTGCGAAGTGGCCGCATGGTTCGCCGTCGACGTGCTCAATCCCGGAGGGCATTTTCTCGCCAAGACCTTTCAGGGCGGCACGGAGGCGGACCTTCTGACGATGCTCAAACGGAATTTTCGTCAGGTCATCCACATCAAGCCGCCGTCATCGCGCTCCGAATCCGTGGAGATGTATCTTCTTGCGAAGGACTTCAGGGGCGACGACGACGCAGACAGCTGACGGCGGTCTCGGCCTTCGGACGGCGCTCGCCATATTTCCTGTTTCAAAAGCCGCCTTTCCATGGTACCAGCCATCGCCAACTTCTCGAATTTGAGTCTCGTTTGCCGCGGATTCCTGCCTGTCCGCCGCATCCCTTTACAGAAGAGGATTGGCCATGGCGCGCATCATCGAAACGATTACCGGACTTGAAGCCCTGACGTTTGACGATGTGCTGTTGCAGCCCGGTCATTCGACCGTCATGCCGGGCGAAACCGACATAAGCACGCGCATCGCCGACGGCATCGACCTCAACCTGCCGATCCTGTCTTCCGCCATGGACACGGTGACCGAATCGCGACTGGCGATCGCCATGGCGCAGGCCGGCGGCATCGGCGTCATCCACCGCAACCTTTCGCCGGAAATCCAGGCGGAAGAGGTGCGCCAGGTTAAGAAATTCGAAGCGGGCATGGTGGTCAATCCGGTGACGATCGGGCCAGACGCAAAGCTCGCCGACGCCTACGCACTGATGAAAGCGCACGGCATTTCCGGCATCCCGGTTGTGCAGAACGGCGGCGCCGGCGGTTTCACGACCGGCAAGCTGGTCGGCATCCTCACCAACCGCGACGTGCGCTTTGCCTCCGATCCCGAGCAGCGGATCCATGAACTCATGACCGCCAAAGACCTGGTGACTGTCAAGGAATCGGTGGATCAGAGCGAGGCGAAGAAGCTGCTTCATCAGCATCGCATCGAAAAGCTGCTTGTCGTCGACAATGACGGCAATTGCGTCGGGCTGATCACAGTCAAGGACATCGAGAAATCGCAGCTCAACCCGAACGCCTCCAAGGACGCGCAGGGCCGCTTGCGGGTCGGCGCGGCGACCAGCGTTGGAGACGACGGTTTCGAGCGCGCCGAGCGGCTGATCGACGCCGGCATCGACCTGCTTGTGATCGATACGGCGCACGGCCATTCACAGCGCGTGCTCGATGCCGTGGGGCGGGTCAAGAAACTGTCAAACTCGGTGCGCATCATGGCTGGCAACGTGGCGACTGCAGACGGCGCCAGGGCGCTGATCGACGCGGGCGCCGATTCGATCAAGATCGGCATCGGGCCGGGCTCGATCTGCACGACTCGGATCGTCGCCGGCGTGGGCGTGCCGCAGCTGTCGGCCATCATGGGCGCGGCGGAAGCGGCAAGCGCCAACGGCATTCCGGTGATCGCCGACGGCGGCATCAAATATTCCGGCGATCTCGCCAAGGCGATCGCCGCCGGCGCTTCGGCCGTCATGGTCGGCTCGCTGCTCGCCGGCACCGACGAAAGCCCGGGCGAGGTCTATCTCCACCAAGGGCGGTCGTTCAAAGCCTATCGCGGCATGGGATCGGTGGGCGCGATGGCGCGCGGTTCCGCCGACCGCTATTTCCAGGCGGAAGTCCGTGACACGCTGAAACTGGTGCCGGAAGGCATCGAGGGGCAGGTGCCGTACAAGGGCGCCGTGTCGGCAGTGCTCCACCAGCTTGGCGGGGGGCTGAAGGCGGCGATGGGGTACGTCGGCGCGGCCAATCTCGACGAGTTTCACGAGCGCGCCACCTTCGTGCGGATTTCAAACGCTGGCCTGAGCGAAAGCCACACCCACAATGTTGCGATCACCCGCGAAAGTCCGAATTACCACGGCGGAAACTAGCACTTAACCAGCAAGGGAAAACCTGATGTCGAGCACAGCCATCTTCTGGCCGATGATTGCCCAGACGCTTCTGATCTATTGCGTGTACTTCCTGGTCTCGAAGCGGCGCGTGGGCGCGGTGAAGGCCGGCAAGGCGAAGGTTTCCGACTACACGATCCCGACGGTCGAGCCGGAGCCGAGCGCCACGGCCGCGCGCAATCTCATCAACCAGTTCGAACTGCCCTTCCTGTTTTATATCGTCTGCATTCTGCTGCATCTGGTGAATGCGGTCTCCTATCTGGCGCTGCTGGTCGCCTGGCTGTTCGTGGCAAGCCGCGTCATCCACGCCGTGGTTCACACCACCAGCAACGATGTCAGGATCCGCCGGCCGATATTTGTGGTCGGCTTCATTCTCAATGCGATCCTGTGGCTGTATTTCGCCTGGGTGCTGCTGGTTCGCTGAAGGTCTGAACGATGCGGCTTGGCGGCAGGATAGCGGCGGCGATCGAGGTGCTGGAAGACGTCGGCGCCCGCAAACGCCCGGTTGCGGACGCCCTGAAGGACTGGGGCCTGTCGCATCGTTTCGCTGGCTCCGGAGACCGCGCGGCGATCGGCAATATCGTCTATGATGGCCTGCGCAAGAAGCAGTCACTTGGCTGGCTGATGGAGGACGACGGCGCGTCGGCGCTGGCGTTCGGCGTGGTGTTGCGTCAGTGGAAGATCGAGCGCGACGTGCTGATCAAGCAACTGGCCGACGACAAGTTCGCCCCGGAAATTCCCTCGCAAGAGAAGCTGGACGGCTTCTTCAAGCGCAAACTGTCCAAGGCGCCGAAACACATCAAGGCGGATATCCCCGAATGGCTGCAATTCGCCTTTGAGGAGAACTTCGACGACGAATGGATCGAGGAAGGCCGGGCGCTTGCCGAGCGGCCACCGCTTGATCTCAGGGTCAACACGCTGAAGACCGATGTCGCCAAGGTCGCCAAGGCGCTGTCGCGCGCCCGGCCGGAGCGCACGCGGATCGCCCGGCACGGGCTGCGCATTGCCGCCGGAACGGGGCCGGCGCGCCTGCCGAACGTGACGGCGGAAGTCGCCTTCGCGCGCGGCTGGTTCGAGGTGCAGGACGAGGGCAGTCAGATCGTGTCCGACATGGTGTTCGCGCAACCGGGCGAACAGATCCTCGATTATTGCGCAGGCGGCGGCGGCAAGACGCTGGCGCTTTCGGCGGCCATGAACAACAAGGGGCAGATCCACGCCTGGGACGCCGATCGGACGCGGCTTGCTCCGATTATCGAGCGGCTGAAGCGGGCCGGCACCCGCAATGTCCAGGTGCACGAGGCGGACGAGGATCTTTCGGCGCTTGCCGGGCGCATGGACCGGGTGCTGGTGGACGCGCCCTGCACTGGAACCGGAACCTGGCGACGCCACCCCGAAACCAAGTGGAAACTGACGGCGAAGACCCTCGAAGACCGCGTGGAGCAGCAGCAGGAGGTGCTTTCCGCCGCGGCCGAATTCGTGCGACCCGGAGGCTTCCTGGTCTATGTGACATGTTCGGTCCTACCGCAGGAAAACGAAGGTCAGGTGTACGATTTCTGCGAGAATGACGGCAGGTTCGAAGTGATATCGGCGGGCGAGGTCTGGGAAGACCTGTTTGCTTCGAGCGACCTCAAACCCTGGTCGGCGGATCTGAAGACCATCACGCTAACGCCGGCGGCCACCGGCACGGACGGCTTCTTCCTGGCCGTCATGCAACGACGGGATTAGCAGGCATCCTGATGGACAAGTTCAAACCCGCCAATCCGGATTTCCTGAACCGAACCGCCGAGAGCTTCGAGCGTCAGCAGGTCATGAAGACGCTCGGTATCCGCTTCGTGCGCGCCGATGCGGGTTCTGTCGAACTGGAAATGCCCTATGCGGAAAAATTCACCCAGCAGCACGGGTTTCTCCACGCCGGCATTGTTTCCACCGCGCTTGATTCGGCCTGCGGCTATGCTGCGTTTTCCCTGATGAGCGCCGACGCCGCGGTGCTGACGATCGAGTTCAAGGTCAACCTGATGGCGCCGGCCAGCGGCGAACGTTTCCTGTTCCGGGCGGAGGTGACCAAACCCGGCCGCACGATCAGCGTCGCCGACGGCAAGGCCTATGCGGTGAACGCTGACGGCGCGGAAAAGCTGATTGCAACCATGACCGCCACCCTGATGGCCATCGTCGGACGAGAGGGGATTCAAGGATGAATGATACTCTTAAAAGTGTCGCCGAAAAAAAGCTGCTCTACGTGATGGCGGCCGATCAGGAATACGGCCCGCATCTGAAAAAACGGTTCAACCCGCTTTTCACGGGCGTCGGACCGGTTGAAGCGGCCGTCAAGCTGACGGCGGCGCTGCAGGAACTCGCCCAGGGCGGAAACGCGCCCGACATGGTCGTCAGTCTCGGCTCGGCTGGCTCCGCGCGGCTTGAGCAGACGGAAGTCTACCAGGCGACGGCGGTCTCCTACCGCGACATGGACGCCTCGGCGCTCGGCTTCGAGCGCGGCGCGACGCCGTTTCTCGAACTGCCGGTGATCGTCGACATGCCGCTGCGCATCCCCGGAATCGCGGAGGCGAGCCTTTCGACCGGCGCGAATATCGTTTCCGGCAAGACCTACGACATGATCAACGCCGACATGGTCGATATGGAGACCTTTGCTATCCTGCGCGCCTGCCACCACTTCAATCTGCCGCTCATTGGACTGAGGGGTATTTCGGACGGCGCGGCCGAACTGACCCACGTCAATGACTGGATCGAGTATCTCCACGTGGTGGACGAGAAGCTTGCCGAGACGGTGGATCAACTGGAAGAAGCAGTGCGCGGCGGAACGTTGAAATACGTATAAATCAAATAAAATCAATAAGTTGTATGTGTATCGCATAAATCTGGCTTTGTTTCGGTAAATCGTCCTTTTGCGTTCTGGCTTCGTTTGGGGAAACTGGCTTTGTTTCGGGAATCCGCGTTTTCACGCCTGGCTTCGTTTCGGGAATCCGAATATTTGAACCGGGTTTGTTTCGGGATTTTGCTTTTTCAGCAATCTGGCTTTGTTTCGGTAAATGGCGATTTCGGCGCTTTGGCTTTGTTTCGGGAATCCGGAAAATTGCGTTTGGAAGACCGGATATCTGTGTGGCTTTTCGCTGTTCGAAAGCGTTTATGATAGCACAGAAGCGCATAAAATGCAGCAACAAAGTTCCTGTTATGTTCTCGCGCATTCCAGTGTTGCGCGAGCGGAATGCGGCGGGGCGTTTACATCCGTCGCAACGACTCACGAAAGCCTTGCCATGGAAAGCCAGGCCCTGGGCGGTTTTCCGAGCATCCGTCTGAACATGGTGATGAATGCCGAAACACTGTCATAGCCGAGATCCAACGCCACGCTGGTCACGGATTCTCCTTCGGCAAGTCTGGGCAGTGCGGCGAACAGACATGCCTGCTGTCGCCAGGTGGCAAGACCAAGACCAGTTTCCCGCCGAAATGCCTGGGTGAAGCTTCGTCGGCTCATTCCGGCGACATTCGCCCACTGATCGATTGTCGCCCGCGCACGCGGTTGCCTCAGGAACTCCCTGCACAATGCGGCCAGTCTCGGATCCCGCGGGAAGGGCAGAGCCAGCGGTCGTTCCGGCAGGTTCGGAATTTCGTGCAGGAGCAGGCCATGCACAAGAGAGGCCCTTTGCGTATGCAGTTGCGCAGCAGGCAAGCCGGTAGCCGCTGCAATCAGGCTGCGGGCCAGATCGGTGATTGCGACCACGCGAAGCTGCCTCGGCAAATCTTCCCTTTCATCCGGCCGGACATAGACCGAGCGCATCTCGACATCGCCCAGCATCTCGACACTGTGTTCAACGCCTGCGGGCAACCAGATCGCGTGTTCGGGCGGCACCATCCAGCGGCCGCTTGCCGTAGCGACCATAACCACTCCCGAGAAGGCATAGAGCAATTGAGAGCGACTGTGCTGGTGACGCGCCACCCTGTGACCATCGGGATAATCAGCAGAATGCGCCAAAACCGGATCGTCGGTCGTTTCGATACTGCGCAACAGTTTCGGATCGGGAACGTCGACGACCTTGGCGACACCTTCGGGCGACAAGTCACCAGGACCTCCCAATTTCATTTCGCCTTCCTCCATTGCCCACTCGCGAAGGTTTTCTACAAAACCACGAAAGAATCTGATCTGCAACTGGCGTATACAGTGCGCCAAACCGAACGAAACGAATGGTATCTTGACGCACGCCTCAACAACTCAGAGAGCTTTCGCCCGACAACCGACCGTCTATGCGATTATTCTGGCGGTAAGCTTCTGTCATTTTCTCAACGACGTCATGCAATCGCTGTTATCGGCGCTGTATCCGATGCTGAAGGTCGATTACGGGCTCGCATTTTGGCAGATCGGTCTGCTGACCCTTGCCTTCCAGGTGACTGCGTCGCTGCTACAGCCAATGATCGGCATGTATACCGACAGGCGGCCGCTGCCTTATTCGCTGCCGGTTGGAATGAGCTCCACCTTCGTCGGCCTGTTGTTTCTTGCCTTTGCGGGACAATATTCGCTGCTCGTCATGGGCGCCGTGCTTATCGGATTTGGCTCATCCGTGTTCCACCCGGAAGCATCCCGGGTCGCGCGACTCGCTTCGGGCGGACGCTACGGCACGGCGCAATCGCTGTTTCAGGTCGGTGGAAATCTGGGCACCGCGCTGGGGCCTTTGCTGGCCGCATTCATTGTCGTTCCGCGTGGACAGGGAAGCGTCGCCTGGTTTTCCGTGGCTGCGCTTGTTGGCATTATCGTGCTGACGCGGGTCGGCGGCTGGTACAGCAGGGTTTCCACTGCTGGCGCAAACAAGTCTGCAACCTCGGCGTTTTCCGCCTTGCCGAAACGATCCGTGGTGGCGGCGCTGCTGGTGCTTGTCGCACTGATGTTCTCCAAGAATGTCTACATGGCCAGCATTTCAAGCTATTACACGTTCTTTGTGATCGAAAAGTTCAATGTTCCGGTGCAGGTATCGCAGATTCTGCTTTTCGTTTTCCTCGGTGGAGCGGCCATCGGAACCATACTCGGCGGGCCGATCGGCGACAGGATCGGCGCTCGCGCCGTGATCTGGTTCTCCATCCTTGGCGTGTTGCCGTTCACGCTGGCGCTTCCCTTTGCAAATCTCTTCTGGACGGTTGTTCTTTCGGGCGTGATCGGACTGGTCCTGGCTTCCGCATTTCCCGCGATCGTCGTCTTTGCACAGGAACTTGTGCCGGGTCGGATCGGCATGATTGCGGGCGTTTTTTTCGGGCTGGCCTTCGGCATGGCAGGTATCTCTGCGGCGGTGCTGGGAGTTGTCGCGGATGCGAAGGGTATTGAGTTCGTATTTGTCGTTTGCTCCTTTCTTCCCGCGCTTGGCCTATTGACCGTGCTCCTTCCCGACTTGCGGCACTGACTGAGCGCAACGGACAGAACAGTCCACGGAAATCCGATCCGCCTGCCTCGCCGGCGTTTTGAGGATGAAGGTCATTCGCCTGCGGCCAGAGACCACCGCGATCGTGAACACAGGGAGTACAAAGGGCTCTGTGCGCTTGCGTGCGGCGCAACGAATCACTAAAGCCTTGTCATGGAAAGCACAGCCCACCCCGATTCCATCCTCATTGTCGATTTCGGTTCCCAGGTCACGCAGCTGATCGCGCGTCGCGTGCGCGAGGCCGGCGTCTTCTGCGAGATCGTTCCTTTCCAGTCAGCGGAAGAAGGCTTCCGGCGGCTGAAACCGAAGGCGGTCATCCTGTCCGGCGGGCCGGCTTCGACGTCCGATATCGGATCGCCCCGCGCGCCGCAGCTTATTTTCGACAGCGCCGTGCCGGTCCTCGGCATCTGCTACGGTCAGATGGCGATGTGCGTGCAGACCGGCGGCAAGGCGGAAAGCTCCGACCATCGCGAATTCGGTCGCGCCTTCGTCAAGGTGTTGAAGTCTTCGCCGCTTTTCGAGGGCGTTTGGGAGCCGGGCGCCCAGCACCAGGTCTGGATGAGCCATGGCGACCGGGTTATCGAACTGCCGGAAGGCTTCGAGGTGCTGGCGGTCTCCGACGGCGCGCCCTTCGCCACCTACGCCAACGAGGACCGGAAATATTACGGCGTGATGTTCCATCCGGAGGTGGTCCACACGCCCGATGGCGGCAAGCTGCTCGCCAATTTCGTGCACAGGATCGCCGGTCTTGAAAGCGACTGGTCGATGGCCGGCTATCGCGAGCAGGCGATCCGCGGGATCCGCGAAAAGGTGGGCGAGGGCAGGGTGATCTGCGCGCTCTCCGGCGGCGTGGACTCCTCGGTCGCCGCACTTCTCATCCACGAGGCGATTGGCGACCGGCTCAACTGCATTCTCGTCGATCACGGTCTCATGCGGAAGAACGAGGCGGCCGAAGTGGTCGCCATGTTCCACGACCACTACAATCTCAATCTCAAGCTGGTCGACGCGTCCGATCGGTTCATTTCCGCGCTCGAGGGCGAGGCCGATCCGGAGGTCAAGCGCAAGACTATCGGCAGGCTCTTCATCGATGTCTTTGAGGAAGAGGCGAAGGCGATAGGCGGGGCCGATTTCCTGGCCCAGGGCACGCTCTATCCGGACGTCATCGAAAGCGTTTCCTTCACCGGCGGACCGTCGGTGACGATCAAGTCGCACCACAATGTGGGCGGCCTGCCGGAGCGCATGAACATGCAGCTCGTGGAGCCGCTGCGCGAGCTCTTCAAGGACGAGGTGCGGCTGCTCGGCCGCGAACTCGGCCTGCCCGAAAGCTTCATTGGCCGCCATCCGTTTCCGGGGCCGGGACTTGCGATCCGCTGCCCGGGCGGCGTGACCCGCGACAAGCTGGAGATCCTGCGCGAGGCCGATGCGATCTATCTCGATGAGATCCGCAAGGCGGGCCTCTACGACGCCATCTGGCAGGCTTTCGCCGTGCTGTTGCCGGTGCAGACTGTCGGCGTGATGGGCGACGGGCGGACCTATGAATATGTCTGCGCGCTGAGAGCCGTGACCTCCGTCGACGGCATGACGGCGGATTTCTACCACTACGACATGAATTTCCTCGGCCGCGCCGCCACCCGCATCATCAACGAGGTGCGCGGCATCAACCGCGTGGTCTATGACGTGACGTCGAAGCCACCCGGCACGATCGAGTGGGAGTGAGCCTCGGCCCGCAAGGCATATTGGTCCAGTGGACCAATTTGAGCGGTGAACGTCCGAAGCCGGCGAAGCGCGGCGAGCGCCAAACGGCTTTCCAAATCAGGCTGGCGCCAGGAGCTTGCCGCCAGCAGTCACAATGGGGCCTCTTCGACAGGACCGCTGCGCACAACGCCGGAGGTCATCGGCCAATCAGAAAGATGTGTTTCGCGGGTGCTTCCGAGTGTCGATGAAGCTCTCGACAGGTTGCGGAATGTGATGCGCGAGGACTGCCTTTCTCCAGGTCAGGCTGTTCATCGCAAAGTCGGATTTAAGGGTTGGAAAGTCCTGATTGTCGGGATCGACAGTGCCTATCTTCCGGCTTGCGCGAGATCTGTCCGTGAGGATTGACGACGCTGTCTGTGCGTTGGAAAGCAAACCTGGGAGAGAATGGCGCCGTTCTTGTCCACGGTCAGTCGAAGTTCACGCTGCGCATGCCAGAAGGTGAGGCGCCATCTTCCGGCATCCTTGTCGACGCCGCGTTCGCATCGTGACGTTATCTTTCCTGCCCGCATCAGATCTTGAACCACCCTCGGATCGAGATCGAAGGCGCTCGCGATCAGGCTGACGTCCACAACCGGACCGGTATCCGAGAGTTCGACTTGTCCGTTCATTGCCTCCCGCGGTTTCATGCGGAAATTCGCATCGCGGGTAGTGCGATGTCAGCCAGGGTCGACCGATCGAGATCGGCCAGGAAGGCCCGTTCGGCGGACCGCAACCGCGCCTTCAATCGGCACTGTCTCTCGATCGAACAATTCCCGATCTCCACTCCAAAGCACTCGACCAGAGGCTGTCCTTCTTCGAGAAGACCGATGACTGTGCCGAGACGGATCTGATTCGCAGGTCGGGCCAGTACCGCGCCTCCACCACCACCCCGGCGTGTCTCGACGAGCTCGGCGCGGGCCAGGTGCTGCATGATCTTGGCGAGGTGGTTCCGAGATAACCCGAACTCTTCGGCAAGATCGGCCGTAGAGAAGGCCCGGCCAGGTTCGCTCGCCAGTCGCATCAGCATGCGAAGCCCATAGTCGGTGAAGGTGGTCAGGCGCATGTCTCTCCGGTCTTCGTTTGAATTGGTATTTACAATACTTATTAAACGAGCTAGGAGAAATTGCAACAAGAAACCGGGGAGGCTCTCGTGACTTCGCCAAACCTGTCCATCACTTCAGCCAGACCGACGTCGACTGCGGAGCTGATGGCGCAGACCGGGCTGAACGAAGATGCTCTGTTCGAGCTTGTGCATCGGTTTTACGGCAAGGTCCGTCAGGACCGGCTTCTTGCTCCGATCTTCGAGGCGCGCATTCCTAATTGGACGTCTCATCTGGAGCGCATGGTCGCGTTCTGGTCCTCCGTCGCGTTGATGACCGGGCGTTATCACGGGCGCCCGATACCTGCGCACGTCCCACTGCCTGTCAAAGCGGTGCATTTCGAGCGATGGCTGGCGCTGTTCCGTGAGACGGCGGGAGAAGTGTGCACACCCGCCGGCGCCGCGCATGTGATAGAGCGTGCAGAGCGTATTGCGCAGTCCCTGCAAACAGCAGTGCTAGAAGCGTCGGCCGGACCTGGCGCGATGTCTGTCCTGGATTGATGAAGGGAGTTTGAAGATGAGCGGTGTCGTTCCACTCGATGACGAAGGCGTATCGGAGGGGCTGACCGATGATCTGAACGGCAGGGTTCTCTGCCACGACCCCAAAAACGTACACCGGGAAATTATCGTCCGGGAAGGTGATCAGCTGCGCGCGCGTTTCAGCACGGACCCGCCGCTGCTTCGCACGACAAATGGCGAGGCCGTCTCATGAGTGATGATTCCGACAACTCCGGTGGCCATGGCCGGTTCGCCTCGCCGCCCTGCTATGCCGGAGAGATCGCGCCGGATTACTTCGACCCGCTCGCGGTCGATCCCGAACAGGCGCGTGATGTCGCGCGCTGGCGCAAGGCGGAGCGGACCCGCCTGCGCGCCGAACGCATGGAACTGTCGGTCGCCAGCCGCAAGGCGGCCGGCGAGGCGCTGGCAGGCCATCTCCGGCAGGTTCTGCTGAACCAATTCGACGGCGCGCGGGACATGATCCTGTCGGCCTATTGGCCGATCAAGGGCGAGCCCGACCTCCGCTCGTTGATGGGGGAACTGCATGAGGCTGGCGTGGCGATTGCCCTTCCACTGGTCGAGACACGGTTTGCCCCGCTGAGGTTCCGCCGCTGGACGCCTGAGACGCGCATGGTGCGTGGTGACTGGAACATTCCCGTTCCGCCGTCGGACTCACCCCTTGTGACGCCGGCGATTGCACTCGCGCCGCTCGTCGGCTGGACGCAGGAGGGATATCGCCTGGGATATGGCGGAGGCTACTTCGACCGCACGCTTGCGGTGTTGAAGCCGAAGCCTTTCGTCATCGGTATAGGTTTCGAGGCGGGGCGCCTCGCCACCATCTATCCGCAACCCCATGATATCCGGCTCGACATGATCCTGACCGAGGCCGGCGTCCGCGCACAACGAGACAGCGCATGACGACCAGCGCGCAACGCATTCGAGCCTGGAGCGGACCTGCCATCCTGACATACGGGTTTCGACCGTTTTTTCTCGGCGCCGGACTTTGGGCTGCTTGCGCGATGGTGCTTTGGATTCCGATCCTTTCAGGATTGCTTGATCTGCCGACGCGATTCGACCCGGTGACCTGGCATGCGCACGAGTTTCTGTTTGGCTACCTTGGCGCGGTCGTGGCCGGATTCCTGCTCACGGCGGTTCCCAACTGGACTGGGCGCCTCCCTGTGGTTGGCTGGCCGCTCGGCGCTCTCTTCGCCCTCTGGTGTGCAGGCCGCATAGCGGTTGCCCTGTCTTTGTATTTGCCGCCCTGGTTTGTGGCACTTGCGGATCTGTCCATGCCCCTTGCGCTGATCGGTTTCCTGGCGCGAGAGATCGTGGCGGGCAAGAACTGGCGCAATTTGATCGTTCTGGGAATGCTCATCGCCTTCACCTTCGCGAATGCGGTGTTCCATTGGCAGGCAGCAGCGGGGGACTTCGCCGGTGGCGGCTTGGGGCTGAGAATCGGGCTCGGGGCCGGGATCATGATGATCGCAGTCATAGGCGGGCGCATTGTACCTTCGTTCACCCGAAACTGGCTGGTCAAACGAGGCGGGACGAGATTGCCAACCCCTCCGATGCAACCATTTGATCGCGTCGCTTTGCTGATCCTTCTGGCGGCGATATTGCTCTGGGTGGTCGTTCCCGACGGGTTCCTCACCGGTGCGATGCTGATAACGGCTGGTGTGGACCACTGTGCTCGTCTCGTCCGCTGGGCTGGATTGCGCACCCTCGCCGCGCCATTGGTTTGGGTCCTGCATGCCGGCTACGCCTTCCTGCCGTTGGGGGCGTTGGCGCTCGGACTCTCGGCATTCTGGCCCGATCTGGTGGGACAGGGCGCGGCGCAGCATGTCTGGATGACAGGCGCCATCGGGTTGATGACGCTTGCGGTGATGACCCGCGCCACGCTGGGACATACCGGCCGCGACCTGACGGCGGGATCCGGGACGCTGGCGATCTATCTTTGCCTGATTGGGGCGGTCCTGGCGAGGCTGACAGCCGGATTTGCACCTGGGTTCGCCGGATCGCTCTACATGATTTCGGGCCTCTGTTGGATTGCTGCCTTTGGCGGCTTCGCAATACTGTACGGGCCGATGCTCCTCCGGTCTCGCATTGGCGACTGAGCCATGGAATGGTCAGGCATTGTGCTGGCGTTCGCGGCGTTCTTTCTCAGCCATTCCCTGCCGGTGCGCCCGCCATTTCGGCCGGTTCTGGTGCGCGTTTTGGGCAAGACCGGTTTCAGCCTCGCCTATTCGGCATTGTCGGTTGCGGTGCTGGCGTGGCTGATCGTGGCGGCGGAACGAGCGCCTTTCGCGCCGGTCTGGAACTGGATGCCGTGGCAGAACCATCTCGTCCTGGCCATCATGCTGCCGGTCTGCCTGATCGTTGCCCTGTCGATCGGTCGACCCAATCCGTTCTCGTTCGGCGGCGCGCGAAACGCCGCCTTCGATCCGGCGCGACCGGGCATTGTGCGGCTGGCGCGACATCCGCTGCTTGTCGCGCTGGCGCTCTGGTCGGGCGCGCACCTGGTCGCCAATGGCGATCTGGCGCACGTCCTGCTGTTCGGGACATTTTTCGTATTTGCGCTTTTCGGCGGCCGGTTCATCGACAGGCGCAAGCGACGCGAGATGGGACAGAATTGGGATCTACTGTGGGAAGAAATTCTCGCGCAGCATCCGGGTGAGGCGCTATTCAGGCGCTCGCCCCAGACGGTTCTGCGCGTGACGTTAGGCGTTGCGATCTATGCGATCCTGATCGTGCTCCACCCGATAGTCATCGGCGTCGATCCGATCCCCTGACATCAGTCGTCGCCATCCTCGATCCAGGTCTTCGCCGCCACGGCGCGTGGAAGACGCCCTTTCACATAACTCGCAGTGAATTGTCCGTCGCCGACGAACGACGTGATCACCGGCGCCTGTTTCGCCTCTGGAATTTTTCTCGCGAGCCGAAAGCATTCGAGTTGCATCCATCGCTGGACGCTGACATTTCGCTGACTGCGACCGTGTTTCAAGCGAGCTTTCAATGACGCCGTCGGAGGCAAGGCGGCGAAACATCTGCCCGATATGGCCTTTGTCCCAATGTCCTGTTTCAGCATTGGATCCGCAAGCACATTCAAGATGCGATCGGATCGTCATCTAAGGGATGAGCAAGAGATTCAAGCTTGCTTCATGCAATGCAGAAGCCGGAAAGAAACGACGTCCTCCAGAAACATCGTTTTCAGGCGTTCTGCGTCGTTTGCTTTCGCCATGTCGACTACCGCCGCAACAGTGTGTGAGCAACATCTGAAATCAGACTGAGACTCACTGCTGTGCCCGCTCGAACAGCTTTTTCGCCATGACGCCAACGCGCGCCTCTATCGCTTCGAGCGCGTTCAGGATCAGATCTTCGCGGAAGCGACGGCCGACGATTTGCACGGCGACGGGCATGCCGTCATGCATGC
The DNA here is from genome assembly GCF_039888615.1 of Hoeflea sp. CAU 1731. Lineage (NCBI taxonomy): Bacteria > Pseudomonadati > Pseudomonadota > Alphaproteobacteria > Hyphomicrobiales > Rhizobiaceae > Hoeflea > Hoeflea sp. CAU 1731. Next base: position 43,715 of record NZ_JBDQQS010000011.1, read on the forward strand.
CGGATGAAACGATCCCCGACGGCAACCCCAGATAGTTTATAGCGAACGACCAGATGCCGCAGCCAAGGACCTCCATAACGCCGTCCTTGCCTTCTGCATCGCGATTCCATGCATAGGTTGGTCGAGGAAGAAACGGCGTTAAAACAATCGGGTACTGTTCAAGAAAAAGGTTCCACTCACGTATGAAACTGGAGCGTCTCGCCATCTGGCGCAGCAGTTCGTCATACTCGAAAGGCGGGAAGAGTTCGAAGTATTCATCAAACATCCGGTTGATCTCGGCGCTGCCGAATTTGCGGATGTCATCCATCATCAAAAGACGTACTTCAGTCATCAATGCGCGGTAGCCTGTCTCGCCGATGACGCTGATATCGGGGGTGTCTACTTCGACGACGTCGTAGCCGGAATCCACCAGGCAATCGCGGGCATGGTCCAGCGCCTCGACTATCGCTGCATGCATTTCGAACTGGTAGGTGTTTTTCGTGAAGGCGATCTTTATCGGCCTTTCGAGAGCCGGTCCGTCGAAAGGCGCGGGCGCCTGCCACGGATCGTGTGGATCGTACCGGATGGCGGATCGCATGGCGAGACGCACGTCGCGCGCCTCGCGGCAGATCACACCCTGAACCGACATTAGTTGCGCAAGTATGCCGCGTTCGGCTTTCTGGGACGGATTCCAGGCCGGCGTACGGCCAAGTCCCGGTTTTACGGTTACCGCGCCCGTGGCGGCGGATGGAAAGCGCAGCGAGCCGCCGATGTCGTTTCCATGGGCGATGGCGCCCATGCCGCTCATAACCGCGGAGGAGGCGCCACCCGAGGATCCCCCAGGCGAGGCCCAGTCATTCCACGGATTGAATGTGCGCCCGTGCAACTCGTTGGTGGTGGTGGCGCGAAAGGAGAACTCCGGGGTGTTTGTGCGGCCGATCACGATTGCGCCGTCTTGGGTCAGGTTTCTGACGATCGGCGCGTCATCCGGGGCAATGACATCGGCGAAGGCCTTCACGCCGTTCGGCGTCGCCCTGCCTTTCTGGTCGACATTTTCCTTGATCGTGATCGGCACGCCGTGCAGTGGGCCCACTGGTCCCGATTTACCCATGATGGCGTCGAGATTGCGCGCCTGGACAATGGCTTCATCGCCCAGATCGTCGACCACTGCGTTGAGATGACCGTTTACCGCGCGCATGTGATCCACCGTAGCGGTGATCGCCGTATCGGCCGTGATTTCGCGCCGGGCGATACGCTCCGCCAGTTCGCTTGCACTCAGTCGCCATAGCGGGAATTTCGTCATCATATGGTCCCTGCGTTCACGATTGCGCCAGTTCAAGTCCAGATCGCAACGATCGCCATGAGCGCAAAGCCGAAAACTGCAGCAGAGAATTCACGAAGGTTGCAGCAGCGGGCGACGAGCGTGCCGTTGGCCAGACCATGCAGAGTTCCGAGATAGAGGAACGTTCCGGCCGCAAGCGCCTTCAGGGTCGGCGCGACGAGCGGATGCGCGCCGTCCCAATGCGCTGCGATAGCGCCGCTGGCGACGCCCAGCGGGAGGAAGAAAACGAAGACGAGGAATGCGATGAATCTGACCGCGCGCGACAGCGGACTGCGCGCAAGCGTCACGGCGAGGGAAAAAGAGGCAGCCCATTTATGCGCTATGATGGCAAGAAATATGACGATTGCCGCAGCGCCCGCGCTGCTGGTTCCCAGCGCTGCTCCCGCAAGGAAGGAATGGATCGAGAGCATGACGGTCGCAAGAAGCGCGAGTATGGCGTAGCTGTCGCTTTGGCTCTCGGCGGCTTCGCCAATATGCTCCAGCAGAAGCAGCAGGAGAACGACGGCGCCGCACAACATGAACGGCCATGGATAGTCGACCCCCGCCGCGTCGAAGTCGCCGGCCGCATCGCCCAGCATGTGTATGAGACCGGCGCCGAGGAAAACGCCTGCTGCCACCGCTTCGCCAAGCACCGCCAATTTGCCTTCGACATCAAATCTGTGTCCGAGGAACACCGACGCGCTTGCTGCAAGAGCGACCGCCACAATTACGACGGTCATGACGACAAGGATAATCTCGGGGCTCACAGCCGCGTCCCCGAAATCATGTCAGGCATCCTCTCGCCGCATTCATCACTGTATTTGGCTCCAGCCGTAAAATGCCATTCCGTAATGGAGCGTTACAACATTACAGTCAAGCCTCATGCAGGGTGGGGAGCCTGATTTCCCGAGAGGTTTTGTAGCTGGCGCTGCGCGCGGGTAATGGAGCAGAGAAACGGGAGGCGGCGTTGGCCGTGGAGCGGCGCCTTGTTAAAGAGCGTCAGATCCGCGAACCAACGTCCGCCTTTCACCGAGAGACCTTAATTTCGAACGACCTCGACAGGACCGTGGTTATCGTGGTGATCGCCATGCGGATGGTGCAGATGGCCGTCGACCAGATAGTCGACATGATCGCCATGCGGAACCGCTTCGTGACCGCAGCCAGGTCCGTGGACGTGGCCCGGTTCATGTCCCGAGCAGCGGTGGTCGGGCGTGCAGCGGTCAGGGTTCTTCTCGCTGACTTCAATGACATGCTCGTCTACATGGTCGCCGTGCGGATGGTGCAGGTGTCCGTCATGCAGATAATCAACATGATCGCCATGGCGGATCGCCGTGTGGCCACAATCGGGGCCGTGCTGGTGGGTGTGGTTTTCATGATGGGGCAGGGAACAGTTAGACATTTCAGTACTCCTTTCTTCAGTGCGTCTCACAGGCGTGTGCGACGGCGTTTTCTACAAGGTTCACGACGTGCGCGTCGGCGAGTGAATAGAAAATCGCCTTACCTTCTCGCCGGCGCGTGACCAGACGCGCCTGCAGCAAAACCTTGAGCCTTGCAGAGACGGCGCCAATCTTGTCGCCGGACATGTCGGCCAACTCGCCGACATTGCGTTCATGCTTCGCCAGAGTGATGAGAGTCTGGAGCCTTGCGGGATCCGCCAGCGCCTTGAAGATGGCTGCTGCGTCTTCCAACTGTTTTCTTTCTATCGGCATCGGTTTCATCTCATCATTCTAACATTAACAAGATTGTTAGAATGTACGTAGCGATGATCCAGATGATTTCAAGAAAAATAATATTCGCGTCGAAAAACTGCCCCTGTGGCTTCAATCAATCCACAGGCCGCATTGTGCTTCTGTTCACGCGGAACAGGAAACTTTCATTGTTGCGAGACGACTGCTAGGAAAGGCGTTCAAGCAAAGGACGCCAGCCATGCCCCGTGACCTCCGCATGTCCCGGATGTTGCACGTACTGATCCACATGGACCGGCATCTGGATCGCGTCACTTCGGAGCAGATTGCAAAGTTGATCTCAACGAATCCGGTCGTGGTGCGCCGGATGATGGCGGGTTTACGGGAAAGAGGGATCGTGATTTCGGAAAAGGGCCATGGCGGTGGATGGCAGCTCGTGCGGCCTCTTTCCGACATCACGCTTCGCGACGTGTATGAGGCCGTCGGAAACCCGCCGCTGTTCAATATCGGGCCGGAAGCGGAGCCGGTGGAATGCCTGGTCGAAAAGGCTGTGGACGCGCGTCTGCAGGCGACGCTTCGCGAGGCCGAAAATCGCCTGCTGGACCAGTTCGCCGAAATTACGGTGGAAGAACTTGCGCAGGACTTCGAGCACCGCTTCGCAGAGCTTCAGAAAGACCTTGGATTGTCCTGCAGCACGGCGTTCACCCCTACCGAATAAAGCCTTGTCGTTGCCTTGCGGAGGAACTTGACGGAAACTTCCAAGAGATTGGCGTCCGCTTGGCGGACGATGTCGGATCGGCGTCGCGGCCGCGCAGCAGAATTTGTCGCAGCCCGGTCAGATGCGGGAACTCGACAAGCATGCCGATGACGATGGCGGCGTAGATCAGCGGCTGATCAGGCATTGCAATGGCGGTGACGCCAAGCATCAGCGGCGCGTTGCGCGCGGCTGTGGTCATCGTCAAAAGCGCATGCTCGGGATTGGCGAAGCCGGCGAGTTTCGAGAGGATCTCGCCAACGAAGAACATTGCGGCGAAAAACAGGAAGATGGCGAGCAGGATCACTGCAAAAACAGAAACATGCTCCAAGATGACCGTGATATTGCCTGCAAAAATCTCAAGGATGAGCATGGCGATTACGAAGGGAATAATATTGCCCACCCACGCGAGCAGCCGCGCAAACAGACTATCGGCCAGAACCAGTCTGATGAAAAAGGAACAGACTTGAAGGAGAGCCTTACAGTTTTTTGTAGAATGCATTGCCGCCAGCGACGGTGACATAGTGCATGTTCTTATAGGGGAATGTGTAGCCTTCGGCGTGGAAGAACATGGCCGAACCCACTGCTCTGTGGCGTTTGCCTCTCAGGACCGCTCCGGCTGTGTCTTCAATTTTTGGAAGCGCGCTGGACGTCATCTGCCTGGTCATGACGCCATTGGCGAACTGGTTGGGTTGCCCAACGACCTTGCAGATCGTGTCCGGAAATTTCGGTGACGCGACGCGGTTCATGACCACAGTGCCGACGGCCAGAAGCCCCTCTTCACTCGACCGATTGGACTCGAAATACATCGCCCGGACCAGGCATTCTTTCTCGCGCCCACCTTTTGGAAGCGAAAGACTGGCCGCGCCAAGTTTGCTCACGGAGGTCAGCGCGTCGACAGGCGACGATGAAAAGCATCCTGTCAGCAACGGGGCAAGGGCGGCGACAACGGCTATTGGCCTGCACAGCGTTGCGAGGCGCGCTTTCGAGCGGCGCGGCGCGGCAGGGCCAATTTCTCGACTAGACGTCATATGGCGATATCAAACTCTGATTGATCGAATTTCGAAGCATCCGGACCGTCCGGATGCGGCGGTCGAGCCTCTATCGTAAGACTTTCCAGCATTTCGGCAAGAGGCATAGTCCGCGTGCCCTGCGAGCCAAGGCGTCGGAGCGATACGGTTTGCTCGCTGATTTCGCGTTTTCCCAGAGCAATGAGAAGAGGAACCTTGGCCAGGCTGTGTTCGCGGACCTTGTAGGGGATTTTTTCATTGCGGAGGTCGAGTTCCACGCGAAGGCCACGGGCGCGCAGTTGCGCTGCAACTTCCCTGGCGTAATCGTCGGCCTCCGACGTGATCGTCGCTATGACCGCCTGGACCGGCGCCAGCCAGAGCGGGAAGTGGCCGGCGTAATGCTCGACAAGAATGCCGGTGAAGCGCTCGAGAGAACCGAACATGGCGCGATGGAGCATGACCGGAGCGACCTTCTCCCCATCGGCGTTGATGTAGAACGCGCCAAAGCGTTCCGGCAGATTGAAGTCAACCTGCAGCGTGCCGCACTGCCAATCGCGACCGATGGCGTCTCGCAGGACATATTCGAGTTTGGGCCCGTAAAACGCGCCTTCGCCCTCGTTGATCGTATAGGGTCTGCCAAGCGTGTCGAGCGCCCGACGCAGCGAATGCTCGGAACGATCCCATGATTCATTCGAGCCGATGCGGTGTTCGGGTCGGGTCGACAGCTTTATGCGGATATCGCTGAAGCCGAAATCCTCGTAGATCGACAGGATAAGGTCGTTGACCTTGATGCATTCCGCGGTCAGTTGATCTTCCGTGCAGAAGATATGCGCGTCGTCCTGGGTGAATGAGCGCACGCGCAGAAGACCGTGCAGCGCGCCGGAAGGCTCGTAACGGTGAACCTTTCCGAACTCGGCGATCTTGAGCGGCATGTCGCGATAACTCTTGAGGCCTTGTTTGTAGATCAGCATGTGACCCGGACAGTTCATCGGCTTGAGTGCAAAATCCCGGTCATCTTCCGTCTTCGTGGTAAACATATGATTATGGTAGTTCTGCCAGTGGCCGGACGTCTCCCACAGATGCCTGTCCATGATGTCCGGCGTGTTGACCTCGACATACCCGGCGGCCGCCTGCCGTTTCCGCATATAGCCGATCAGCGTCTGGAACAGCCTCCAGCCCTTCGGGTGCCAGAACACCGAGCCCGGCGCCTCTTCCTGGAAATGGAAAAGGTCCATCTCGCGGCCGAGTCGGCGATGATCGCGTTTCTCGGCCTCTTCGAGCATCTTCAGATGGACGTCCAGATCGCGCTGGGTGGCGAATGCGACGCCGTAGATGCGCGTCAGCATCGGCTTGCTGGCGTCGCCCCGCCAGTAGGCGCCGGCGACCTTGGTCAACTTGAAGGCCGAGCCGATCTTGCCGGTCGACGTCATATGCGGCCCGCGACAAAGGTCGAGCCACTCTCCCTGTCGGTAGATTTTGACGTCCTCGCCTTCCGGGATGGCGTCGATCAGTTCGGCCTTGTAGGTCTCACCCTTCTCAAGGAAGAATGACCTGGCCTCTTCACGGCTCCAGATTTCCTTCGTGAAATTCTCGTTTCGGGCGATGATTTCCCACATGCGCGCCTCGATCGCCGGCAGGCTCGCCCGTATAGGGCAACAACGCCAGGCTCGGATCGGCGTCGTTACGTTCCCACGCCGGCGAGCGATTGAGCACGGTGACGCGTTTGCCGGCCGCTGCAAGTCCAACCGCAGCGTCTATTCCGCTTTCATAGCCGCCGATGACGATCGCGTCTTCACCTGCATGATCCGCCCAGCGCCTGACGCGGCTCGAATGCTGGCCGTGTTCGGCGCCTGGAATGTCGCCATCGCTCGGGTATTGGAACTGGCCGGCCGCCCAGATGACGAACCGCGCGCGGACCAGCCCTTCATTTGTGTAGAGCAGAATTTCATCGCCGTCGGATTCAATCTCGAGGACGTCGATGCTCGTGGTCACGTTCAGCCCGAAGATTTCGACAGCCTGATCAAGATAATCGGCGTATTCGAGGCCGCTTGGTTGTTCTCGTTTCAAGGCGAAGGCGGGCGAACTGTCGTAGCTGATCGCGTTCAGGTCCGTCAGGCCGAAGGCGTTGCCTGTAAAGGACGGAGAGATGAAACGCATATCCTCCGGCCAGCGACGGAACGACGCTGCCACGCGTTCGCGTTCAAGAAGACGTACCTCGGGGATCGCCAGGTCGCGCAGGACGCGCGCCATTCCGATCCCCGCAGGTCCGGCGCCAACTATGATGACGTTCGCACGCAATATTTCATCGTGCTTGAGGGCGCGGTGATGCGTGCTGGAGGCGGCTCGGTTCAAGCATCCGCTCCTTCATCTTCGCGTATCGCCTCGTCATGATGGTGATGTTTGTGATCCTGACGGTCGGGAGACGCCGCGCCAAGGTAATCAAAGCTTTGTTTTATGAAATCGTCGCCGAGGTCTCGCCCGATGATGACGATTTTGGATCGGCGATCATCGCCCGGCCAGTCGTTCAGTGACACGGGCGGGTGGAAGACATGCTGCACGCCGTGGAGAACGAAAGGCGCAGTCGTTCCCTCCACATGGACGATGCCTTTCATGCGCAGGATATCGGGTCCGCGCATCGCCATCAGCGTCTCGAGCCATCGGTCAAAGACTTGAGACGGAATCGGATCATCTATGGTGCAGGCGACCGCCGAGATCCGATTATCGTGGCGGTTCACGTCATGATGATGGTGATGATGATGCTCGTTATGGGCGTGGCCGTCATGATTGCAGGCGTGGCCGTGATGATCATCATGATCATGGTCTTGATGATGACCGGGCTCGGCATAGGCTTCCGCCTTCAACCAGTTCTGAACGTCAACGCTCCTGGTGGCCGGATTGTATAAACCCGCGTCCAGCAAATGCGACGGATCGACTGCTCCGTTGTAGGCGCGGATGATGGGCGCGGCCGGGTTCAGCGCCCGCAAACGACTTTCGATCGCGTGTAGCGCCGGCGGATCGACAAGATCTGTCTTCGTCAACAAAATGCGATCGGCGACTGCGGCTTGCTTGACCGCCTCGACTTGCGAATCCAGCGTGGCGGATCCGATCGTCGCATCCACCGTTGCGATGACGCCGTCAAGCTCGAACTCATGCGAAAGCAATCCGTCAGTCATCAGTGTATGAAGAATGGGGGCTGGGTCCGCCAAGCCGGTTGTTTCGATGATGACGCGGTCGAACGCGGCGATCTGGCCGCCTTCGCGCTTCTCGAAAAGATCGTGCAGCGTATGAACGAGGTCTCCGCGAATGGTGCAGCAAAGACACCCCGACTGAAGAAGCACCATGTTTTCCGTGCTTGTTTCGACCAGTTCGTGATCGAGGCCGATTTCACCGAATTCATTGATGATGACGGCTGTCCGGTCGAGATCCGGATGACGCAACAAATGATTGAGCACGGTTGTCTTTCCACTGCCGAGAAAGCCGGTGAGCAGCGTAACGGGAATGGGATGGGCGAGGGCAGACGTATCCACGGGGGATTTCCTGTTCTTTTGTTATAAATGAAGGCTCAGTTGCTTGTGGCTTCCGATGAAAGACAGCTTGCGCAGGCGCCGTGCAATTCGATAACGCGCTTGTCGATCTGGAACCCCAGATTGCCTGCGTCTTCTTCAAAGAGCGCTTCGGCTTTCGCGTTCTGTACCTCGAACGAATTGCCGCATTGATCGCAAATGAAGAATACGCAAGCATGGTCACGGTCGGGAAAGGCGCATGGCTCGAAAGCGTTTTTCGTCTCGATCCTGGTGACGAAACCCTGCTCCTGGAGAAACTCCAGTGCCCGGTAAACTGTCGGCGGTGACAGAGGCCGGCCGAATTTCTGTCCAAGCATGCGAAGCAATTCATAAGCCCGGATCGGTTGGCCCGATTGCCAAAGGCATTCCAGCACGAATCGGCGTATCTCGGTGAATTGCAGTCCGCGCTGCTGGCATGCGGCCTCCGCCATGCGCAATCCTTCACTCACGGCTCCGAGGCTGTGAAAGACGAGTTTTCGATCCAGAATCGTATTCACGGAAGTCATTTTCGAGTAGCGACAAAACAACGTGACTTGCACGAAATGTTATAACATTGCATAGCGAAAGGCAAGTCAACACTGTGGAGTCTGAATCTATGTCTTTGGCTATGAGCGCCGCAGCAGTGGCGCAGGAACCAAAAAAGCCGCGTCGGCGTCCGACCCGCGCGGATGTCGAGGCGGCTGTGCGCCTTTTGATCGAATGGACGGGAGACGATCCCGACCGGGAAGGCCTGGTGGACACGCCGTCCCGGATGGTGCGCGCCTATGAAGAGTTTTTCGAGGGATACAGGACGGATCCGGCCGAATATCTGGCCCGCACCTTTGAGGAGACGAACGATTATGACGACATGATCGTGCTGCGAAACATGCGGCTGGAATCGCATTGCGAACACCATATCGTGCCGATTATCGGCAAGGCGCACATCGCCTACCTTCCGGACAGGCGTGTCGTCGGCATCAGCAAGCTTGCGCGGGTGGCCGAGGTTTTTGCAAAGCGCCTGCAAATTCAGGAAACCCTGACCTCGCAGATCGCCGAGACGATCCAGGACGTACTGGAGCCGCGCGGCGTCGCGGTCGTCATCGAGGCGGCGCATATGTGCATGACGACGCGCGGTATCCGAAAGCCTGGCGTCAGCATGATGACCCGGCGATTTATCGGCGCGTTTCAGTCAAATGCAGAGCTTCGCCGCGAATTCCTGGCGTCCATCGACGGTCCGAAAGAGGCTTTCGGATGACTGCTGATCCAAAACCGTTTGCAGCGCGTGTTTCGGTAGAGCAGGTGGAGGAAGGGTATGTGCTTGCGCCCAGGTTCGGAGCGGACGGCCTGGCGCCGGTCGTGACGACCGACGCGCAATCCGGCGAGGTCCTCATGATGGGGGTCATGAACGAGGAAGCGCTGCTGGCGACGATAAGGACCGGGGAAGCCCACTACTGGAGCCGCAGCCGCAAGTGTCTCTGGCATAAGGGCGGCACAAGCGGCCTGATCCAGAAAGTCGTGGAAATCCGCGTCGATGACGACCAGGACGCCCTTTGGCTTCGTGTCGAGGTCGCCGGCGGCGCGAGTTGCCATGTAAGATATCGCTCCTGCTTCTATCGCGCCGTTTCCAAGCAATCCGGCAGTTTGCCGATCGAGCTGACATTTACGGAGTCTGAAAAAACATTCGATCCAAAGCAGGTCTATGGCGATGCGCCAAATCCAACGCAATTATAGGCTGGATCAGGGTGGAGCCATGCAATTCGACCGAACCCTGCATGCCGACCGGCAAGAGAGGCTTCACAGGGCCACGAAAACGCCCGCTCGCAAACATATTCTGGATCGTGATCAGGCCGATGAACACGCCGGCTGGATGAGACAGGCGATCGAGCTTGCGCGCGCCATGCAGGGCTGGGTCTGGCCCAATCCTGCGGTCGGTTGCCTTATCGTTCGGGACGGAATGATCGTCGGCCGTGGCCAAACCCGGTTCGGCGGACGGCCCCATGCCGAGCGCATCGCTCTCGACGACGCCGCCGAACTGGCGCGCGGGGCGACGCTCTATGTCACCCTTGAGCCCTGCTGCCACTGGGGCAAGACCCCGCCTTGCGCGGACGCCATTATCGAGGCAGGCGTCAGTCGCGTTTATGCGTCCATACAGGATCCGGATCCGAGAGTGAACGGAGGGGGTTTCAGCAAACTGCGCGAGGCGGGCGTCGAAACCCATGTCGGTCTCGGCGCAGACGAGGCGCTTGGCATAATGGCGGGTTTCTTTCACCGGATCGAAACCGGCAAGCCGCTTGTAACGGTTTGCCAGATCGACGAGGAAACATTCGACATCCCGCAGGGTTATGACGGCGTCATTCAAAGCCGTCGCGACAAGATTTGGCTGTTTACCCGGGCGCCGGGAGTCGGAACCAAGGCCAGTCAGCTTCTTTGCCCCGACTACGCCTCCGGTTCCATCTTGCGCAGGCTTGGCGAACTTGGCCTCACGTCGGTCTGTGTGCCCGCCGACGATCGACTGTCGGAAACGCTCGCAAACGCATCCGGCGGTTGAAGAATGACTACGCCGTTCGATCTGGTTCTCAAAGACGGCGTTGTCGTCAACCATCAGGGCGCAGGACGGCGGGATATCGGAGTGATCGGCGGCCGTATCGCTGAAATCGGCGATCTCGCCGCGGCGTCGGCGGCGGAGGTTGTCGACTGCGCCGGTCTGCACATTCTGCCGGGCGTGATCGACAGTCAGGTCCACTTTCGCGAACCCGGGTTGGAGCACAAGGAAGATCTGCAAAGCGGATCCCTCGCCGCCGTCATGGGCGGCGTCACGAGCGTTTTCGAGATGCCCAACACGCGTCCGGCGACGACCAGTGCTGAAACGATCGCTGATAAAATCGGAAGGGCTACGGGTCGCATGCATTGCGATTTTGCGTTCTGGGTGGGCGGCACGCGTGAGAACGTGTCGTCCATATCCGCCCTGGAGCGTATCCCGGGCGCAGCCGGGATCAAGCTGTTCATGGGCTCTTCGACAGGAGACCTGCTGGTCTACGACGACGAGAGCGTTCTTGCGATTCTGAAACAGACGCGGCGCCGTGTGGCGGTTCATTCGGAAGACGAGCCCCGTCTGAAAAAGCGCCTCGACCTGCGGCGGCGGGGCGACCCTGCGTCACACCCGGATTGGCGAGACGAGGAGGCGGCGCTTCGCTCCACCCAACGCCTGGTGAAACTGGCGCGCGAGGCGGGAGCCCGCATTCATATCCTGCATATCTCCACGGCCAAAGAGATTGCGTTTCTGCAAGACCACAAGGACATCGCCACCTGCGAGGCGACGCCCCATCACCTGACCCTGACTTCAGATGATTACAAAACACTTGGCTCCTTCATCCAAATGAACCCGCCGATCCGTTCCCCGGAACATCGCGATGCGATCTGGGGCGGTTTGCGTCGATCGGTGATTGATGTCCTGGGATCCGATCATGCGCCACACAGCCGAGACGAAAAGGCGCAGCCTTATCCGGCTTCGCCGTCCGGGATGACAGGCGTGCAGACGCTTGTTCCAATCATGCTCGATCACGTCAATGCGGGCCGTCTGACGCTTGAACAGTTCGTCGATCTGACCAGTCACGGGCCTCAACGCATTTTCGGACTGACCCGGAAAGGAAGGATCGCAGCCGGTTATGACGCCGATCTCACGATTGTCGACATGAAACGCAGCCATGTGATCCGTGACGAGGAACAGGCGTCGCGGGCGGGATGGACGCCCTATCACGGCAAACGGGTCACCGGATGGCCAATCGGAACGATTATCCGCGGCAAGATCGCCATGTGGGAGGGAGCGTTGCGCCAGGCGGCGTCAGGACAGGCGATCCGCCTGGCCTGATTTTGGTCGACCAGACCGAAGTTCAATCAGTCTGGCGCAAAGAATGGCGTTTGACGCCCGTCTGGTCCCGCCTGAAACGTCACCTGAACGCGCTGGCCGATTGCGACGGTCGTCAGGTCGTCGGCGACGATGTTCGACATCATGATCGGTCCCTCGTCCAGCTTAACATAGGCGAGGCAGTAGGGCGGATCGGCGCGGTGGGACAGGGAGCAGGAATAGATGGTTCCCTTGCCGGACGCCTCGAACCATTCGGTCGCCCCGCCGGTGAAAGGGCTGCGCTCACGCGGATAGTGAAACGCCTTTCCCGTGTCGAGGCAGCGCTTGAGCATCAGAACGCCGCGCTCTGCGCCGTCAAAGAACGTGGCTATTTCGTCCGCCGTACTTGCTTCGGCCGTCATCCCACTCACTCCCGTTCCAGTATTAGTGTCGAGGCGCCATGGCGACCGCCAAGTTGGCCGCCAGTGCCGTGGGCGAGCGCAAGGGCGCAATCGCGAACCTGCACGGCGGGATGAGCCTCGCCGCGCAACTGCCGCACTGCTTCGATGATCTTCGTCATGCCGCCGCGATTGGCCGGGTGGTTGCTGCAAAGACCGCCGCCATCCGTGTTGACTGGCAATTTGCCGACCCCGGAAATCAGGCCGCCGTCCGACACGAATTTCCCGCTTTCGCCCTGTTTGCAGAAGCCGAGATTTTCCAGTTGCACCATGACGGTGATGGTGAAGCTGTCATAGAGCGAGGCGTACTGAATGTCATCCGGCGTCACGCCGGCTTCGTCGAAGGCTTCTGCTCCGGATTTGACGCCGCCCGATTCCAGAATATCGAAATAGCCGCCATTGAGCTGTCTCACGGAAAAACCCGTGCCGATCGGCGTGACCAGCGGGCGGTTGAGGCTCTTTGCGACATCCGGGTGCACGACCACAAGCGCGCCGCCGCCGTCCGACACAACGCAGCAGTCCAGCCGGTGCAGCGGATCGGTTATCATGGGGGAGTTGATGACGTCTTCGACGGTCACTACGTTGCGCAGCATGGCGTGAGGATTGTGCTGCGCGTGGTGGGAGGCTGCGACTTTCACCCAGGCCAGTTGTTCCGACGTGGTGCCGTATTCATACATGTGGCGTTTGGCCACCATGCCATACATGTTGGTGACCACCGGGCGGTAGGGCGATTCGAAGGGAGATTCCGTCGTGTCGTTGGCGCTTCCCTGCGTCAGGTCCGGGCGTGTCGCTTCCGCACGGGGGCGCCCGGCCAGAGTGATGAGAGCCACGCGGCATTTGCCGGCCGCAATGGCCTGTACGGCGTGCGCCACGTGATTGACATAAGCTGAGCCCCAGCTTTCGGTCGAGTCCAGATGGCGCAGATTGAGACCCATATACTCGACGATGGAAAAGGGGCCCGTACCGGGAGCCGACCATCCGGTGATATCTCCTGCGCAGAAATACCCGTCCACATCCGAGAGACTGAGCCCGGCGTCTTCCAAAGCGCCTATAGCGACGTCAGCGTGAAGTTGCGCGACCGACCTGTCCGCCGCCTTGCGGGTGGGGTGTTCATAGGCGCCTGCAATGTAGGCCTGGCCCTTGAGGCTCATCCATTCTCCTCCCGATTTGATTGCCGCTGGCCGCTTTAACACAATTCACATCTGCAGTGTCAATAAAGCGCAGATGGGCGTTACGCGGCTACATCATTTGGGTGCGTTAGAATTCGATGTGTTCTGAAGATGCGGCCGTTTCATCTGTAATCGCCGACAGAACATCCTGCTCGTTCGTTTCCAGAAGCGCCTTGTGAATTTCGAACTTTCGGGCCGGGGCGTCTTTCTGCAGAACGAGGACAACTGTCACCCTGGGAGGGCAATCGGGCTGGTTGCAAGCGAGGTCGTTCACTGAAATGACCGTGTCCTTGTCCAGCCGTAGCGCCTGGCGCACCCATGACTTGATCTTCGCCGCATGTTCCGGAACGCCGGCCGGGCGTTCATAGTAAAAGGGATTGAGGAAGGTGCTCATGCGCCAGGAGTCCGTTGTCCCGCGGGTTTTGATTTGAGCGACAGGAACAGGTCCCGGATCGGATCCATCGGCATTTTGGAACCGATGATCATGACCCGGCTGCGAATATCGATGCTGGGCCAATAATCAAGGCGCACAGTCGGATATAGCCTGTGCTGTATCGCATGGGCTACAAGCGGCCGCGAAGGATCATCCGCGAGCGCGAAAATCCCCTTGAGCCGCAACAGGCCCGAGTGGGATTGCGCCGTAATGACATTGAGAAACGTGTCAACGGCGCGCGGATCAAGCGGCGCGTCGTGGTAGAGGGACATGGCTTCAATGTCTTCGCCGTGACGATTGACGTCATGCGCATGGTCATGCGCAGCTGGATCTTCCAGTTGCTCCATGGCGAGCCAGCCAAGAACGTCTTCGGGTTTTTCCGAGATTGAATACGCGCCTGTTTCGATCAGGGAGGCCCGATCGAAATCCGCGCTGTTTCGATCAAGGACGGTGACGGACGGATTGATCTTCCGCAGCGTTTCGCGCCAGCCTGCGCCCGAGGCAATGTCGGTCTTGGTCAGGACAATCTTGTCGGCGAAAGCGAGTTGCTTCCAGCATTCGAAATGCCCAGCCAGCGCGCTTTCGCCGTTCTCGACATCGAAGGTGGCGATCACATTGGCAAGGCGGAACGCACGCGCCACAACATGGTCTCCCACGGATAAGGCCGGCGCGCCTCCAGGAATGAGGCTGTTGACGATCGGCGTCGGATCCGCAAGTCCGGTCGTTTCGACGATGACCCGTTTGTAGGCTGGAATCTCGCCTTGACGGCGATCTTCGTGCATTTCGTAAAGCGAGGTGCGGATATCGCTGGCGGCAGTGCAGCAAAGACAGCCCGTGCTTGTCACGATGTACTGTTCGCTTCCCTTGCGAATGAGATCGTGATCGACCGATATGGATCCGAATTCATTGACGATGATCGCGGTGTCGCGCATGCGCGGGCTGGCAAGCAATTCGTTCAGAAGCGTGGTTTTGCCTGATCCGAGAAAGCCCGTCAGCAAGGTTATCGGAGTGGCGTTTCTGCTCGGCGCAAGACCCGGCGATTCGGTGTCGGCGCCCTTTGAAGATCGACCGAAAAGCCGGGAAAGCATGAAAGGCTCTGTGCTCCTTCGAAGGGCGCCGGTTTGAGCGATATTCGGCGAAACGCTATTAAAAATCAGGCTGCGTCGGAAACACCCCACCGCGGGAACGGATCCGGCAGATTGCGATAGGCGCACGGATCGAAATCGTCGATCTCGCCCTCGATCAGACAGCGGTCGAGTGCGGCGCGAATAGCCGCCTTGTCCATGCCCGCGCCAATGAAAACGAGCTCCTGACGACGGTCGCCCCTGGTTTGATGCCAGTTGCGGCGAATCATGTCGCGCCATTCCGGATGGTCCGGCCAGCGCGATACCGGTATCGCGCTCCACCATCGCCCCATGGGCGTTACGCGGGCGAGGGCGCCAGCGAGTGAAAATTCACCAACCCAGTCTGGACGCGTCGCCATCCAGAAATGTCCTTTTGCCCGCACAAGGCCTGGCCACGTCTCACCGATGAAGTTGTTGAAGCGTTCGGGATGAAACGGTTTGCGGGCCCGGTAGACGAAACTGCTGATGCCATATTCCTCGGTTTCCGGGACGTGATCCGCAAAGCCGTAGAGCTCCTTTGCCCATAGCGGATGCATTTCGGCTTTCTCTTCACTGTACAGGCCGGTGTTAAGGACATCATCGAGACCGACCTGTCCAAAGTCGGTCTCGATAATCCGCGCATCGGCGTTCAGCGATTTGACAACCTTGCGAACATTTTCGAGCTGCTCGGGGGAAACATCGGATTTCTTGTTGATGACGACGACATCGGCGAATTCGATCTGTTCGACATGCAGGTCTATGAGAGTGCGATTGTCGTCTTCCCCCGCTGTTTCGCCGCGGTCACTCAGGAATTCGTTCGAGGCATATTCCCGAAGCAGATTCACAGCATCGACAACGGTCACCATCGTGTCCAGGCGGGAGATATCCGACAGGCTTTGCCCGTTCTCGTCGCGAAATGAAAACGTGCTGGCGACCGGGAGCGGCTCGGCGATGCCGGTGCCTTCGATCAGCAAATATTCGAATTTGCCTTCCTCGCTCAGCCTCCGAACCTCGACCAGCAGGTCGTCGCGCAATGTGCAGCAAATGCATCCATTGGTCATCTCGACCAGTTTTTCATCCGTGCGCGACAGATCCGCCCCGCCGTCACGCACGAGATCGGCGTCGATATTGACCTCGCTCATGTCGTTGACGATAACCGCCACGCGCTTGCCTGCACGGTTGTTCAACACATGATTCAGAAGGGTTGTCTTGCCTGATCCGAGGAAGCCTGACAGCACGGTTACAGGCAATAGTTTGCTACCAGTTTGGGGTTGCGACATCGTCTATCCCTGTGCAATGTTATAACATATCATTTAAATAGTGACTCGAAGACACGACTGTCAAGACTGGAATGGTTCGCATCTTTTTTGGCGGCAAGTCGTGCGTTTAAGCCAGGAAAAAATTTATGAATTCACAGAATGACCAGATGTTGGCCCCGCATCTTGCTGCTGCGCGAGCAGCGCTTTTTAATTGGGCGGAGGTGATCTCCAGGGGCAATGTTGAAATAGTGCTTTCGCTGTATGCCGCAGACGCAATTCTGGTGCCGACTCTTTCCAACGAAATCGGAGATCGCGAGGAGGAACGACGCCGTTACTTCGAGAATTTCCTGTCAAATGAAAACCTGCGTTGCACGATCAACGCCCGCATGAAGCGGGCCAGCCGCAAGCTCGGCACTGTTGTTATCGGAGGCCTATACACATTCGACTTTCGCAGGGATGGCCGGGATCATTGTGTGCCGGCGCGGTTTCTCTTCACGTTTGAAGAGATCGAAGGACGATGGTTGATCACCGGACATCACTCTTCTCGCCTTTCCGAGGCGATATAGGCGCTGCCTGAATTTTCCTTTGAATACGCCGCGAGACCTCTTCGGCCAGCGCCAGCGACGCAGTCAGACCGGGTGATTCGACGCCGAACAGATTGATGACGGCGTCCGCCTGGTCGTCGATGACGAAATCGGCGCCGCCGTCCTTCATGGCCTTTGGGCGAATGCCGCAATAGTCGGCGTAGAGGGCGCCGTCGGGCAGGCCCGGCCAATATTTGCGAATGGCGTCATAGAAGGGCTCTCTGCGTTTCTCGTCGACCGTATAGTCGAGGTCAGGGGAGTCGAGCCATTCTACGTCCGGACCGAAGCGAACGCGTTGTCCAAGATCGAGGGTCAGGTGAACGCCCAGGCCGCCGGGTTCGGGAACCGGATATATGAGGTGGGAGAACGGCGCCTTGCCCGTCAGGCCAAAATAGTTGCCTTTTGCATAGCGCATTTCCGGAATGGCGCAATTCGCCCCTTCGATGCTTCCCGCGACCCTGGCCGCGCCCAGACCCGCCGCATTGATGAGAACGCGGCAGACGATCGTCGATGGCTCCTTTCCTCCGACGTCCACTTCGACGGCGTTGCCGTCGGTCCGGCCGGACAGAACCGGCGAATAGAAGGAGATAACGGCGTGGTGGTCTTCCGCCTCGCCCTGCAGTGACAGCATGTATCCGTGCGTGTCGATAATGCCGGTGCTGGGCGAAAACAACGCTGCACAGGCGTTCAATTCGGGCTCGATCCGGCGGACGGCGGTGGCGTCCAGCATCTCCAGGTCGTCCACGCCGTTGCGAGCGGCGTTGCGCGAAATCTCCTCCAGCGCGGCCAGTTCGTGGTATCTGGTCGCGACGACAAGCTTGCCGATGCGTTTGTGCTCGACACCGTGCTGTTCACAATAACGATAGAGCTGGTTGCGTCCCTTTACGCAGAGCGCGGCCTTCATGGAATGCTGGGGATAGTAGAGGCCTGCGTGGATGACCTCGCTGTTTCGGCTGGACGTTTCCGTTCCAATTGCGCCTGCAGCTTCCAGAACCACGACGTCAAAGCCGTTCCAAGCCAGGCTTCGCGCTACGGCGAGGCCAACAACACCGGCTCCCACGACGACGATATCGACGTCGACGTCCTTCATCCTACCGGAGCTATCCGCGCGTTTGGCATGTGTCGCTGTTGTTCTGACCTGTCTCTTGGGCAATCAATCGGCTCCTGCACTGATATTACATCAACCGTCTCTCACACCAGCGATTTTCCGACGCCCGGATGATCAGGCGTCGCCAGGTCTCGCCAGAACGAAGTCGTGTTGGACTTCCCAGAAGCCGTTCTCGAACTCCAGTTCCTTTGATCGCGCCGCATCCTCGACCCATTTGAACTCGGCGAGCAGGCTCTTCTTCACGCCGAACACGGCGTCGGAATTGATATACTGGTCGTCCGGGTCGAAGATGTGTGTGGTCAACGTCTCAAAACCATCGGACTTGATGATATAATGCAGATGCGCCGGCCGGTAGGGGTGGCGGCCAAGGGCTCCCAGCAGCTTTCCGACCGGGCCGTCATCCGGAATAGGATAAAATTTCGGCTTTACGGCGCGGAACCAGTAGCGACCGTCAGCGCCGGTCCTGAAAACGCCGCGCAGGTTGAAATCCGGCTGAATTCCTTTCTGCTGAACGTCGTAGAAGCCTTCATCATTGGCCTGCCAGACGTCTATCACCGCATCGGCGATCGGCTCGCCCGCGGTGTCGAGAATGCGGCCGCTGACCACGATGTCCTCGCCCTTCTGGTCGAGGCAGATATTCGCGCCCATGTCGAGTTCCGGCGCGCCCTCGACGTGAAAGGGGCCGAGGACGGTGGATTCCGAAGCGCCTGAAGGTTTGCGGTTGTTGATCGCGTCGACAAGCATCGAAACGCCGAGAATATCCGAGAGCAAGATAAACTCCTGACGCCATTCGTTGCTGATATGGCCTGTCTCCGTGAGGAACATGATCGCCTTGAACCACTCGTCCTGGGTCGGCTCGATCTCCTTGACGGCCTCGTGCAGCTTGCGGGTGACGACCTCCATGATGAATTTCAGTCGCTCGCTTTCCGCATTGACGTTGCTGCTCGTGACAACTTCGACGGAGTCCGCCTCGGTGAAGTATCGCTGTTCCTGAGTGTCCATTTTTCTCTTCCGGCGTATTCTATGACTTCTCAATTTTGAGGTTCGCGACCTTCGAAGGCATCCTGAAGGAGTAGCCGGATGGCTTCGCGTTCGACGGGGCGAGGGTTTTCGTAAGGGTTTTCGACGGCTATGTCGGCCGCCTTGTCCAGGTCGGCCTCGGACAGGCCGAGATCCATAAGCCGTGTCGGCGCGCCGGTTCTCGTTGCGAGATCGAACAGACCCCGGCCTGGCTTCATACCGAAGATGTCCTCAAGCGGTTGAAGCAATTCGGGCACGGCGACGGCGTTGTAGGCGATGGTGTGCGGCAGCATGATCGCATGCGTGTCGGCGTGCGGCGTGTCGAACATTCCACCGAGCGTGTGGCAGATCTTGTGATGCAGCGCCATGGCGACGCCGCCGAGCACGATCCCGGACAGCCAGGCCGCGTACTGCGCGAGCTTTCTGGCTTCAGCATCCTGCGGCGTTTCGACGAGCGCGGGCAAGGCCTGTTTGAATGCGCGGATGGATTCGACTGCGAGCAGGCTGATGACCGGGTTGCGGTTGCTGGCGTAAAGCCCTTCTGCGGAATGGGCGACGGCGTTCAGGCCTGAGGTCACACTCATGGCGACGGGCAGGGATAGGGTCAGATCGACGTCGTAAATCACCGTCTCCGGCAGGATCGACGGGTCGCGACGGGTCGTCTTCCGCCCGCCTCGCGTTTCACCGAGGATGTCGGTCATTTCAGAACCGGCGTAGGTGGTGGGAATAACCACCTGATCGACGCCGGTGCGCGTCGCGATCGCCTTTCCGAGACCGGTCGTGGATCCGCCGCCGAGGGATACGACGCAATCCGCGCCGGATGATCGGAAGGCCTCAAGGGCGGATTCGGTAACGGTGAACGGCGTGTGCATGGCGGCGCCGAAAAACACGCCGGCGCTCAATTTCGCGAGCTTGTCAGACAGGTCTTGCGCTTGCTCCTCCTGCTGGGGCGTCGACAGAACCAGCGCGCTTTTGCAGCCCAGTCGCTCGATTTCCTCTCCGGTTTTTGCGAGCGATCCGGCGCCGAAAACGACGCGGGACGGTATACCGGAGAAAACAAATAAATCGGGAAGGTTCACGATGGCTGCTCCTGTGTTCTTACGGGGCCCAGGACAAATGAATACGCCAATTCCCATTCGTCGGCGCCGGATTTGCGGACTTCTCCCACAAGAACGCGTCGCACGCCGAGGATAGCGTCTTGTGTGAGACAGGGATCATCGGCGTCGAAGATCTGGGTGACCAGGGTCTCATATCCGTGCGCAGATATCCGGAAATGCAGGTGCGCGGGGCGAGTCAACGGATAATCCAGCCTTTGCAGCAGCCTGCCGACCGGCCCGTCGCCGGGAATGCTGTATCCGCCCGGCTTGACCGTCCTGAATATGAAGCCGCCGTCTTCGTTGCAGACGAACTTGCCGCGCAGATTGAATTCTGGCTGCAAATCCGGTTGCTGGTTCTCGAATATCCCGTCCGCGTTGGGCTGCCAGACCTCCAGAAGGGCGCCGGCGAGAGGCTTTCCGTCAAGATCGGTGACGCGACCGTGAACAGTCAGCGGCTCGCCCCTGGCGTCGAGCGATATGGAGGCGCCGAGCGGCAAGGACGGCGCGTCCGCCCGATAGAATGGACCGCGCGGCGTGTTGGGCGTAGCTCCTGCGGGACGGGCGCTGTTCATGGTTTCGACGAGCGTGGAAACGCCGAGAACGTCGAACAGAAGAACCCATTCCTGCCGATTATCTTCCGTGGCGTGGCCGACATCCGTCAGGAACGCGATGATTTCACGCAATTCTTCGCGAGTGGGCCGTACTTCGCTGACAAGCGCGTGGATGTGCGAAACGATCCCGGAAACGGCGACGCCAAGCCGATCATTTCCGGGTCGAAACCTGCCGGAAACGATGGCCGATGCAGTGCGTTCATTGAAATCGAGATTGTCCGTCACCAGCCTCATCACTCCTCCGCGCGTTGGTCACGCGTGATGTGATTTGAATTGTAGCGCCGGATTGTTGGGTGGATCATAATTTTATTCTGATTTAACATAACATATTGTTATGAAGCTGGATGAAAGACATCTCGTACAACTGGCGGCGGTGGTCCAGGCAGGCGGAGTGACGGAAGGGGCGGCGGCTCTCGGACTGTCGCAACCGGCCATCTCCCGCACGCTTGCGCAACTCGAAAGCCGCGTCGGCGAGCCGCTTTTCGTGCGCGGAAGGAGACCGCTCGCGCCAACGCCGCTCGGCAAGGCGCTGGCGGAGCACGGCCAGATTATCCTGTCGGCCTCACGCGCGGCTTCCGAAACCATCGACAGTTTTCGCCGGGGAACAAGCGGCGTGGTGAGGGCAGGCGGCAGTCCGTTTTTCATGGACGGCCTGATTGCGCGCATGATCGCCGGCTTCCAGGACAACTACCCGGATATCAGCATCGAGCAGTCCTACGGTTATCTCACGGAACTCAGGGCTTTGCTCCTGTCGGGCCGTATCGACATCGCGGTCTGTCCGGTGGACGTACTTGACGAGGGGTCGGGTCTTGAGTTCCGGAAAATCCTGCCCGGCAGGAACGTCGTCGCCTGCTCTTCGACGCATCCGCTTCTAATAAAGCGCAAACCGACCTCCTGCGATCTGCTGGAATATCCATGGATTGCTCCGCCGCCGGGCAGCCCGCTTCTGGCCGACTTGCGATCCATTCTGCATTCCCTGGGCTTTGCGGAGACAAAAATTCGCTTTTCGGGTGGGTCACTCGCCAGTGTGCTCAATTACATGACGGCGTCAAACGCACTGACTGTGTTGCCGCACAGCGTCGTCTTCGCCTTTCGAAACGAGCGCCAGATCACCGCGCTTCCGATCAATATCCCGCATCCGGACCGCTCCCTCGGCCTGCTTCGTCTGACGGCGGCGCCGCGAATTCCGGCGGTCGACACCTTTGCAAATCATATCATCGACGCCTTTGCCGATCTCGGCCAACTGATCAAACGTCACGAGCAGGCGATCGTCTGGGGGGCGTGACCTTCCGGGAAAATTCAGCACGGGAAAGCGGCCGGGCATGAGCGCTGTTTTCGCCGCAGCGGGAAACCCTGCGAACCGGACAAAGATATTTGCGACGGCGTCAAACCGTTGACACGGCGTGCTCAAGAGCGTTGAAGATTGTCAACTATGTTTACACTTGTGAATGCAGGCGAAGGGACGCCGCGATGACGCAGGGCACTGTGCGGCTGGTCAACGACGCACTCAAGTCATTGCTTGGTGCTGAGGATTTCGCCAACATGGCTTGGACGGGAAGTGAAGCAGGAAAAGGTATCGAATGAGCAAGACGAAGCTGCGGAATAATGTTCTGGATGATGCAATTCTGGAGGATATGCGGCGAAAAAATCTCGGTCGCCTGCTTGACGAAGTACACGTGAACTTCGACCGGCGCGCGCTCAGTTATCTTCATGCCGCCGGTTATCCCGATATCACCGCCGCGCACACCCATGTCCTGCGGACCATGCGCATTGAAGGGGACAGCATTACCCACATGGCCGAGAACGCCGGCATTTCAAAACAGGCCATGAGCAAGCTTGTCGCCGCATTCGAAAAGATGGGCTTCGTCGAATGGCGCACCGTTGAGGGCGGACTGGCGCGGCTGGTTCATGCAACCGAAGAAGGACGCCGTCTGCTTTCGGTCGGCATCGAGGCCCTGCAGGAGGCGGAAGCCGCCTATTTCAGTGAACTGTCGGAGGCGGAACGGGAAGTTCTCCGCGATTTATTGCTGCGCGCCGCCACGTCGGCGGAAGCCGCGACCGGCCGTTCATCTGCCTGGCGACGGCGGCGTGCATAAAAAATCGTCAACAAAGTTGACAATTTTTCGAGTCCAGTCCATCTTTCCATTCGGCGGCAAACGATCGCTGAAAAGGAGAGGCGCTGATGTCTAAATTCATGAAGAGAATTGGTGTTGCACTGGCATTGGGCCTGGCGACTTCACCCGTATTCGCCGAAACGCTGACGTACGGATCCGGCGTGCCCGAACGATCTTCCGCCAACAGGGCAGGGGTGCTGCCGCTGCTGGAGAAGATTTCCGAGGCGACCAATGGCGACGTCGCCTTCACGCCGGTGCTGGGCGGGCAGTTGGTGTCCATTCCCGGTGCGCTGCAGGGCATTGCCGACGGCGTCGTCGACAGCGGTTTCTTTATTACCCAGTTTCATCCGGCCGAACTTCCCGCCGCCTCTCTCATGTCCGAAGTCACCGGACTGGGGATCGACCCCTACGCAACGATGGGCGCGTTGAACGAGGCTTTTTTCGTGGTCTGTGAACAGTGCCGGGAAGACTTTCGCAAGATCGGCGTCGTTCCGGCCCTGATACAGTCCGCCACGCCGCTGACGATGCAGTGCACGACCGAAGTGTCGTCGATGGAAGACCTGGCCGGCCTGAAGGTCGCGACGATCGGTCGTCCGGAAATGCGCTGGGCGACGTCCATCGGGATGACGCCGGTGCGCACGTCGATTTCCGATATTCTTTCTGGTCTGCAACTCGGCGCCACTGACTGCGCGCTTATCGGCGCCGCCTGGATTCGCAGTTATGGCCTGGAAGACACGATCAAGTCGGTCATCGAGATGCCGCAGGGCATCATCTCGGGCGCCGTGCCGCTGGCCTTCAATGCCGGGTCGTGGGAGTCGATCTCGAAAGAGGACCGCCAGAAGATTGTCGACCTGATGCCCGCCACGCTCTGGGACTATGTCACCGGCGCTTATGTCGACTCCGATACGGCGGTCAAGGAATCGCTGGCCGGAAAGGTGACCTTCAGTCCGGGCGACGAGGCGCTGGCAGAGGCCTGGACCGCGTTCTACGCCGGAGAAGCGGCCGCGCTGAAGGAAGTGGCGGCATCCCGCGGCATCGAAAATGCCGATGAACTGATCGACCAGGTCGTCGAGGTCTTCCGTGTCTGGCACGAGGAACTCCTGCCGGAGTTCGAAGGCGACCGCGAAGCGTTCATCAAGATCGCAAACGATCGCATCTTCTCGAAATACGACTTCTGATCGGTCACAAATCGGATGCGTCCAGTTGGTTTGGTGGGCGGGATGAGCTGGCGCTCTACCGCCCTCTACTATCGCTTGCTCAACGAAATCTCAGAGGCGCGTCACGGCAGTCTCGAAAACGCCGCCAGTATCGTTGTCACGCTGCCATTCGCCCCGCTCGTCGCGGCGATGGAGAGAGGCGACAGCGACGCGGTCGCCCGGCGGATTGCCGAGGCCGCCATCCAGCTTGAGACCGCCGGCGCGGGCTGTGTCGTGCTGACCGCTTTCACGGCGCATTTTGCCGTGGATGTGGTGCGTGACGCGATTTCGATCCCGTTGATCGATGTCGGCGACGCGCTTGCACAGGCCTGTCGTTACCAAAAGCTGGATCGGATCGGAATGCTCGGCACGACCTATACGCTGGAAGCCGGTCATGTGGCTGGACGGCTGGCGGCAAACGGGATCGAGACTCTCCTGCCGGACGCCGAGTTGGCGACACGCGTCAATGCGATGATCCAGGACGAGCTGACCAGAGGAATTCTTTCTGAGAAAGCAGGCGAGACTTTCGATGAGGCTGTCGGTCACCTCGAAGGACGCGGAGCGCGCGCGGTAGCGCTCGCCTGCACGGAATTGCCGCTGCTTTTGCCGCGGCAGTCGCGAATTCCGCTTATCGACGGGGTGGAGGCGCATGTCGCATTCGCCCTTTCAGCAATGGAGAATACAGCATGAAGGCATTATATTTCGAGCAGCATGGTGATATCGATGCTCTGAAATACGGCGACATCGAAACCCCGGTCCCGGCGCCCGGTTGGGCCTTGCTTCGCATGAAGGCGGCGTCGCTCAACTATCTTGACGTTTTCACCCTGCGCGGCATGCCTGGCATCAAAGTTCCCTTTCCGATGATTACAGGCGGAGATTGCGCAGCAGAAATCGTCGAGATCAACGGCGAGAGCGGGGATTGGACGGTGGGCCAGAGGGTGCTGGTCAATCCCGCCCATATCGACGACAAGTCGGGTCATTTTGAAATGATGGGAGAGACTCGGCCCGGTGCGCTTGCCGAGTTTGTCATGGCGCGGGTGGGGCAACTGATCGCGATTCCCGACGGGGTCAGCGATGCGCAAGCCGCGTCACTGCCCGTCGCCTACGCCACGGCCTATCGCATGCTTGTCACCCGCGGCCGGGCGGCCGCAGGCGAATCCATCCTGATCCTGGGCGCAAGCGGCGGGGTCGGGACGGCCTGCGTTCTTCTGGCGAAGATGCTGGGCATGACGGTGACGGCTGCGGCGGGATCTGAAGAAAAGTGCAAGCGGCTGATCGAACTGGGCGCCGACGAGGCCTATGATTATTCAACCGAACCGGTCGACGCCTATACGCGACGCACCACGGGATCGCTGTTTCGCGGCGGCGGGTTCGATGTCGTGGTAAATTTCACTGGCGGCGAGACCTGGCCGCAATCGCTACGCTCAGTCAAGCGTGGCGGGCGCCTGCTGACCTGCGGGGCAACGGCCGGCTTTGACCCGAAAACCGATCTGCGTTTCATATTCATGTCGGAAATGGATATTCTCGGCTCCACGGGGTTCACCGCGAAGGAAATCGTCGCCTGTTTGGACCTGGTCGCGGAAGGCAAGTTTGACCCGGTCATAGACAAGACTCTGCCGCTTTCGCGCGCAGCCGAAGGCGTCGCCATGCTTCGCGACCGCAAGGTCTTCGGCAAGGTTATCGTGGCGCCGGACACATGAGCGACAGACCTGTTTTTTCCGGTGAGAAATCGGTAGCGCAAATCGAACGCGAACCCCTTGAGCACTGGCTGCAAGGCTCGACGGTTCCGAATATTGTGCTGAATACCGGCGAAGCGCGGGGCGCGGCGCTCGCCCACCGGTTCCTCACAACCCCCGACAACGCTCCCGTCGACCAGAGTTTCGCTCACATCGCGAAACGCACGCAACGCTTTGCGGCCGCATTCGCTTCCGTGACGGAGAAGCCGGTCGTGGCGAGTTTGCTGCCGGCGCTGCCAGAGGCCTTGCCGCTTGGTTATGCGGCAATGTGGGCGGGGATTTATCTTCCGATCAATCCGTTTCTGGAGCCTGGCGCGATCATCGGGATGCTGCAAAGCACCGGCGCCAATATTCTGCTCGCCGAGGGACGCTCCGGCAAACAGGGCGTCGCGGAAAAACTGGTAGCGATCGCCGCGGCGTTGCCGGATCTCGAAATCGTCCTGTGCGGTGAAGCAGAAGGCGAGGGGCGTCTGGAAGACTGGCTCGAAGGCAAGGCGACAGCGCCCCCACCCATGCCTGAACCTACTGATATCGCCGCCTATTTTCATACCGGCGGCACGACCGGGTTGCCGAAAATCGCCCGACTTACCCACGCCAATCTCGCCTATATGGCCTTTCTTGCCGGTTGGGGCGGCGATATGCGCGCCGGCGACGTCATCCCGTGCGGCATGCCGCTGTTTCATGTCGGAGGCCTGATCTTCGGCGGACTGGCGCCGTTTGCCGCCGGCGCCTGTGTTGTTCAGCTCGGCCCCGCCGGTTATCGCGACAGGGCGATGATCGAAGCGCTGTGGGAGATCGCCAGGCGCGAGGGCGCCGATATCCTGTTCGGGCCGCCGACGGTCGCGATCGCAGCAATAGACATGTTCGAACCGCCCGCGCCGTCAAAAGTACGGCACTGGGTGTCATCTGCGGCGCCGCTTCCCGCCGCGACGCATCGCAGATTTACCGATACGACGGGAATCGCCGTGAAGGAGGCCTGGGGGCTGACGGAAGCGAGCCTCGTCCTCACCTTCATGCCGGCGCTCGGCGAAAGCCGTCCGGGCTCGGTCGGCGTCAGGTTGCCCTATTGCGAACTGGGGATCGTCTCCCTGACGCCAGGGGCCGGTCAGGCAAAATCAGGCGAAGCCGGGGTGATCATGGGCCGTTCGCCCGGCCTGTTCGCCGGCTATCTCGGTCGCGACACGGACGGCCTGGAAACCGCGCCGGGTCTCGGCGACGGGCGCTGGCTCAACACCGGCGACGTCGGTTATTTCGACGAGGAGGGCTATCTGTTCATCACAGGACGGGCGAAGGACATGATCCTGCGCGGCGGTCACAACATCGACCCCTCGACCATCGAGGAGGCGTTTGGCGCGCTCGACGACGTGTCGGCGGTCGCCGCAGTCGGTCGTCCCGACAAGAGGGTGGGCGAGTTGCCGGTTTGCTATGTCTCGGCGGCTCCCGGAAAAACCATCGATCCGTCGGATTTGCTCGCCCGCGCAGTGACCACGATCGCGGAACGGGCGGCCCATCCGAAAGCGGTTCACGTGCTTTCCGCCATGCCGCTGACGGCGGTGGGGAAGATCGACAAGGTCGCCTTGCGCAGGGACGCCGCCGTTCGCGCCGTTCGAGAGGAGTTTCCTGCGGTCGACATCGTATCGGCGCGGACCGACAGCAGCGGGCGGATCGTGATGTCGCTGTCTCCTGTTCCGGAAAATGCAAGCGAAGTGCTGTCTTCGCTCGGCCTTGTGCTGGCCGAAGAAAGGGATCAAGCTGATGACTGACAAGATACTGGCCATTGACCACCTGATGATTCACGTTGCCGACAGCGAGCAAGCCGGAGCTGTTTTCGAAAGGCTGGGATTTGTCGTAACGCCGAAAAGCGACTTGCCGGGCTTGTCGAACCGCCTGATCTGTTTCGGCGATACGCCCTACGAACGCGGCGTGTGCAACTATATCGAGCTGATGTCGCTGGACGACGCTGCCATCGCGCCGCCGCCGATGCCTCGGCTGCTCAAGGAGTACGGTCCGGTGTCGACGGTGTTGTCGGTGGATGACGCCCATGCGGTCCATGCGCGCCTGATCGCAGAGGGAATCAAGATCGGACCCGTTCTCGATCTGCAGCGCGACTGGACGCTTCCCGACGGCTCGGTCGTCACGCCGGCGTTTTCTGTTGCGATACCTGAACTCGGCCAGGCGCCGGTCTACTGGAACTACTGCCTGCACAAGACCGCGCAGCATTATATCCGGCTGGAATTCACCGAACACCCAAACACGGCCCTGTCGTTCGACGAGGTTTATCTGGCTGTCGACGATCCGGACGCGGCCGCCGCGCACTATGTCGAGCACTGGCTGGCTCAGCGAGAAGGCGACCGTCTACTGTTGCCCGAAGGTCCGGCTTTGCGGCTGATGAGCAGGGACAAGATTGGCGCGGTCTTGCCGGTTGAGCTGGTCGCCAGCGACAGTCCCGGCATCAAGGCGATGGGCGTCACGGTGAACGATCTCGCCAAAGCGCAAGCGGTTATCAGGAAGACCGGGGTGTCGACTATTACGCTGGAAAACGGATTTGCGGTCAAGGCGGACGATGCGGCTGGATGCGCTCTCCTTTTCGAGGAGCGTCATGAACCGGATCGGTAGATGGGCGACGCAAGCCGGACAGTGGCTCGCCGTCGCAGCCCTGGTCGCGATGATGGTTCACCTCGGCGCCGATATCCTGCTGCGCAATATCGCGGCGCGGCCGCTGGACGGAACCCTGGAGGTCGTCGCCGGCCTCTATATGCCGTTCGTCGTGTTCGCGGCGCTTTCGGCCACGCATTTGAACCGGGAGGAAATCCGTGTCGATCTCGTCGGTAATTTCCTGCCGCAGACCGCTGTGATGTTGCTTGACCGGGCCGCTCAACTGCTGATGGCGATTTGCGCCGCGGCGCTGGCCTGGCTGACCGCCAGCCATGCAATGCGGGCCTTCGACATCGGCCAGCGCATTGAAGCCGGCTCTCTCGTCATTCCGCTCTGGCCGGGAAAGGCGATTGTCACCACCGGTTTTGTGCTTCTTGCTGTCGCGGCTCTGGTCCGCCTGTTTGGAAAGGCAGACAATGGGTCCGTTTGAGACAGGCGGAACGGTTCTCGTCGCCGCGCTTGTGATGATTTTCCTGCGGGCGCCGGTCGGGCTTGCTCTGGGCCTCGCCGCCTTTGCAGGCGCGTTTGCGCTGTTGCCTGCGACCGCCGCGATCAGCCTCATGAGCCGGGTTCCGTACGAGTTTACGGCGAGCTGGGAATTCGCAGCGGTGCCGTTGTTTCTTGCCATGGGGACGATCATCACCCGGTCGGGCATGGCCGATGGCCTGATCATACTGGCGGAAAGAAGCCTGCGGCGACTGCCGGGCGGGCTTGCAATCGCCACGAATTTCGCTGGCGCAGGATTTGGCGCGGCCTCGGGTTCAAGCCTGGCGACAACGGTTGCGCTTGGCCGCATGGCCATCCCGCAGATGCTGCGCGCCGGATACAATCCCGGCCTCGCGACTGCGACGACGGCCTGCGCCGGCACGCTTGCGGCTCTCATTCCGCCGTCAATACCGCTGATCGTCTATGGAATTCTGGCGGAGGTCTCCGTTGCGAAACTGTTCTTCGCAGGCATTGTGCCCGGACTTCTGACCGCATTCGCCTACGGCGCGATGATCTATCTGCGCTGCCGGTTCAACCCGGATCTCGCGCCGCGCTCGGAAACGGAGTCCGACGAGACCGTGGGATGGAGCGTTGCAGCGTTTCCCGTCATAGCGATCGTCATTCTGGGCGGAATCTATGGCGGGTACTTTTCGCCGAGCGAAGCCGGCTCCGTGGGTGCGCTCGCCGCGATCGCTCTGGCTTTTTGTCAGCCCGGCTTCAACTGGCGCGAACTTGCACTGGCGTTGGCCGAGGCGGCGCGCCAGACGGCCGCTATTTTGTTTGTCGCCGCCGGCGCCTTCATGCTGACCCGAACGATGGCCCTCACCGGCCTGCCGAACGCGCTCGCCGATCTCGTCCAGACATGGTCCGTATCGCCGCTGTTGCTGATCCTGGCATCCTCCGTGCTGTTTCTGCTGCTCGGGATGGTGCTCGATCCGTTCGGCGTCATGCTCTTGTCCGTCGCCGTTTTGCTGCCGGCCTTCGAGCGCCTCGGCTTCGACCTGATCTGGATGGGAATCATCATCGTCAAGTTCATTGAGATCGGTCTTGTCACGCCGCCGGTTGGCCTGAACGTGTTCGCAGCCAAATCAGTGGCGCCGCCCGAAATCGGCCTGACAGTCATCTTCCGCGGAGTGAGCTGGTTTCTGCTCGCGGAAGCCGTCGTGATGGCGATCCTTTTCCTGTTTCCCGCGCTCACGCTGTGGCTTCCGAACAATCTGCTGTGATGCGATGATCACAATCGGTATCGGCGCCTTTCAAACCCGTCGGCGCATGGAGAGATGACGTTCAGAAGGCGTTGCGAATTGCGTCGCACATCGCGTCGGCGGTCGCATTTTGTGCTGCCTGCGCCTTTCGCAGTACGAGAAAAGACTTTTGTCTGATGTCCAACCCGCGAACGGGCGTCAGTCCGGAGGTGTCTTGCTGTCGAGCAAAGAGGGCCGCCGCAATGCCGGCGCCAGCCGCCGCGCGAACCCCCAGTGTGCTCTCGCTCGTGAAGACGATCCGGTAGCGGCGACCGGCTTCCTCGAGCCCTGACAGCGCAGCTTCCCGCCACCAGCAATCGCGGTCAAAAAGGGCGACCGGCATGATCTCTTCGGAAGCAATGTCGCGTTCACTGCTGCACATCCATATCAGGCTGTCCTCGCGCAACACCTCGTCCCGGCGATCAGGCTCCGGCACTTCGTAGATCGCTAGATCCAGCCGCCCGGTTTTCAGTGCTGCGTCGAAGCCGGCGCCGAACGCACAATACACTTCCAGTTCCACATCGGGGTGCAAAGCGGTGAAATCGGCGATTATGCTCGTCAGTGATGAATGACGGTGATTGTCTGTCACGCCGATCCGCAAACGCCCCCGCATGCCCTCATCTCTCAGCTCCGCCAGCGCAGCGTCCATCGTCTGCGACACCTTTCGAGCAACGGGAAGCAATCGTTCGCCGACTGGCGTGAGCATGATTCCGCGCCCATGACGGTGGAAGAGCGGTTTGCCGACAGCCGCTTCGAGCTGTCGTATCTGGAGGCTCGTCGCCGACTGGGATCGATTGATCCGTCTCGCGCCAGCGGTGACGCTTCCCGCATCGGCGATGGCAAGGAACGTACGCAACTGATCGCTGTTGAATGGAGTCATAAGATATTTGGAAAACCGATTGCTGCTTGTCAAAATACCCGTTTTACAGATGGCTGTCCATCGCCCATGATCAAAGGCAA
Source organism: Hoeflea sp. CAU 1731 (assembly GCF_039888615.1). Lineage (NCBI taxonomy): Bacteria > Pseudomonadati > Pseudomonadota > Alphaproteobacteria > Hyphomicrobiales > Rhizobiaceae > Hoeflea > Hoeflea sp. CAU 1731. The sequence continues at coordinate 75,083 of NZ_JBDQQS010000011.1, forward strand.
GAATGGAGCAGGCAATGTCCATCCCGGCAATTATCGAGGCAGTCAGACCAGGAGCGCGTCACGTTTATGGGCTTGTTGCAGCAGCTCTCGCCGCGCTGGTGTTCTGGAAACCCGGAGCATTCGCGGAAATCGCTGCTTACGTTTTCTGGTCGATGCTCCATGTGTCGCCGATCGTAATACCGGGCATGGCGCTTGCGGCCTGGCTCGTCGCAAGCGGCGCAAGCGATCGCATTTCGGTTCTGTTCGAGGGCAGAGCTGTTCGTGCAGTCATGGTCGCTTCTCTTTTCGGTGCATTGCTTCCGGTTTGCGGCATCACGGTTCTTCCCCTGATGACCGGGCTCCTTGCCGCCGGCGTGCCTCTGGCGCCTGTCATGGCGTTCTGGCTCGCTTCTCCCATCACCGGTCCGGAACTGATCTCTGTGACCGCCGCGACGCTTGGCTGGAAGTTCGCGCTGGGCAAGACCCTGGCGGCGCTCGGCCTCGGACTTCTCGGCGGATGTGTGACCGGTGTTTTCTTTCGGCGTTCATGGGTCCGGTCACCTCTGCGATCCAACCGACTCGTAAACGCCTTGACAACGGCGTGCTGCGGTGGCGACGGCGGCTTCAATTTCCGTATCTGGAACGACGCCGCCCGCCGGACAAGATTCTGGCTGGAGTTCCGGTCAATTGCGCGTCTGATGGTTATCGTACTGGCGCCGGCGTTCGCTGCGGAGTATCTCCTGAACGCATGGCTGAAACCCGATGCTCTTGAGCCTTTTGTCGGCAGCGACAGCGCGTTGGCTGTGCCATTGGCCGTCATCATCGGCGGACCGGCCTATATCGACGGGTACGCCGCATTGCCGTTGACACGGTCACTGATGGACCACGGCCTGTCGCCGGGAGCGGCAATGGCTTTCCTTGTTTCCGGCGGCGTCGTCAGCATCTGGGGCGCAATGGCGATCTTTCCGGTGCTACGTTTAAAGCCTTTTCTGCTCTTTCTGGTGCTCGCGCTTGGCGGATCGATGATCGCCGGCTGGGTTTTCGATCTGTTCTACTGACCGTTCTTCAGAACGGTAGTCCGACGTAATTGGTCGCGAGAGCCGCTTGTGCGTGCCGGTTTTCGCCCAGGAACTCGAACTCGGCCCTCCGCATCCGCTGTTCGAATGGGCCGTCATCCGGGAAATGGTGCAGCAGCGTCGTCATCCACCAGCTGAACCGCTCGGCTTTCCAGATCCGCGCCAGGGCCTTCTCCGAATAATGATCGAGGCCGGACGCGTCCTTTTCGATGATGGCGGCGACCAGCGCTTCGTAGAGATAGTGAATATCGGAGGCTGCGGTGTTCAGACCCTTCGCGCCGGTTGGCGGCACGATATGCGCGGCGTCGCCGCACAGGAACAGACGCCCCCAGCGCATCGGCTCCGATACGAAGGATCGCAGCGGCGCGATGGATTTCTCGATCGACGGGCCGGTGACCAGGCGGTCGGCGGCCTGCGGCGGAATCCGGCGCTTCAGCTCCGACCAGAAATCATCGTCGGACCATTCTTCCGGCGTGTCTGTGAGGGGGACCTGAACGTAGTAGCGACTGAGCGTGTGGCTTCGCATGGAACAGAGCGCAAAGCCGCGTTCCGAGGTCGCATAGATCAGTTCGTCATGGACAGGCGGCGTAAAGGCCAGAATTCCGAGCCAGCCGAACGGATAGGTCTTTTCATATTCGTGACGGACATTGCTTGGCACGGTCTTTCGACTGACACCGTGAAAGCCATCGCAGCCGGCGATGTAGTCGCAATCGATGCGATGCTTTTCGCCGTCCGGGGTTGCGTAGGTTACATAGGCGGAGTCCGTATCCGCGTCGCAGATCATAACCTCGTCGGTCTGGTAGATAATAGGCAGGCCCTCGCTTTCGCGCGCCTCGTAGAGGTCCCGGGTCAGTTCCGTTTGACCGTAAACCAGCACATGCGCGCCCGTCAGCGCGTCGAAATCAATTCGGATTTCGTGATGGTCGAAAGAAATGACGGCGCCGTCATGGGGGAGGCCTTCGCGGTCCATGCGCTCGCCGACGCCGGCCTGCCGCATCAGGTCCACGAAGCCGCGTTCGAGAACGCCGGCGCGAATTCGGGACAGAACGTGTTCCTTCGTTGTGCGCTCCAGAACGACATTGTCGATGCCTGCTTTGTGGAGCAGTTGTCCGAGCAACATGCCGGATGGCCCGCCGCCGATAATGCAAACCTGGGTGCGCATTGCGTTTCCTCCCTGACCCTGAATTTACCCAATCATGATGGCGGACGCAAAAATTGGAATGGACGCATTCTGCAAAAAGTAGCATTATTTCACCATGAACCAGATTGTTTCCCTTGCCGAAACCACACGATCCGGACGCACAGGTTTCGTTCCGGATTTCGAGCTTTATGGCGAAGAAACGGATTTTCCGGACGTTTTGCATTGTGAGCTCCTGAAGGATCGGGCGCCGGCGCATGGCTGGAGAATCACACCACACCGTCACGGCCGACTTCATCAGTTCTTCCTGATCGTGGCGGGCAGGGGCCGTTGTCGTCTGGACGGCGAAACCTATGAGCTGGGGCAGGGAAGCGTTCTCAATGTGCCTGCCGGCGCCGTGCACAGTTTCTCATTCGAACCGGGGATCAAGGGTTACGTGCTGACCATTCCCGTCTTTGAGCTTGCCGATGCGCGGGAGCGGCTTCCGCTCGGCTCTTCCGCGCTTGCCGGCTTCTTCAAGGCAAACGCCGATCGCGGCGTCACCGACATGTTTCGGGCGGTTCATTCCGAATTCACCGGACATCGGCAATTGCGCGCGCCGATGCTCAGGGCGATGAGCCGGCAGATCGCCTGTGTCGTCGCCCGTCTGGCGCCCACGGAGGCCGGCCCGGCGCCCGGCGCCGGCAGCGACGCGCGTATACAACGTTTCGAACAGCTCGTGCGCGACGAGGACACACGGGGCTGGCGGGTGTCCGACTATGCGCGGGAAGTGGGGCTGTCGCCCAATCACCTGATCAGGCTGTGCCGCGTTCATCTTGGAGTGAGTCCGCAGCGTTTCATAGAGGATGTGGCGTTTCGCGAGGCGCGCAGAATGCTCGCCTATACGCGGATGTCGATCGCCGAGGTGGGTTTCAGCGTCGGCTTTGAAGACCCCTCCTATTTCAGTCGTGCGTTCCGCAAGCGAACCGGCGTGACGCCCAAGGCCTATCGGGAAACCCTCGCCAGTTGACGGCCACGTCAGGCAACAGACATCAGGGAAACTCGGGAACCTTTTCGGCGGGGCTGACGGGCGACGTGACGGTCACGTATTCCTCGAAGTAATCGGAAAAACCCGCCACGCGCGGCGGCAGTTTTTCGTAGGGCGGATAGTAGAGTGAAAGCCACAGGAGAGGCGGCGTCCAGCCCCGAAGGATCTGGACAAGGCGACCGTTCGCAATAGCATCTTCCACGATGAAACGCGGCAGGAGAGCTGCGCCGCCGTCGCTTTCCACAAGCTGCGCAAGAAGGTCGCCGCTGTTGGCGCTGAACCGGCCGCCTGCGCGCACGCTCCGGGTCTGACCGTTTCGACCAAGCATCCAGGTTTCCTCGCGTCCGGCTGCGCTGAATGCAAAGCACTGCGACGGATCCAGATCTTCCGGGGTTTCAACATTGGCGGTTGTTGACCCCGTCGCCGTCACAAGAATGCGCTCGACCGGACAGATCTTGCGCCAGATCGTGGACTTGTCGGTCGGCGGTTCCGATATGCGGATCGCCAGGTCGAAATCCGCGCCGACGATATCGACGAATTCGTCAGACAGGCTCACCGACAGTTCGATGCGCGGATATTGCGTGCGAAAGCCGGACAATATCGGCGGCAGCAGTTTCAGGCCCAATGACATCGGAGCATTGATGCGCAGCAGACCGGAATCGGCTTCCGCGCCACTGCGGAAATCATCGGCCAGGCTGTCGATATCCCGCACCAGAGGCTCGACGCGGGCTGCATAGGCGGCGCCCGCCGATGTCAGCGAGACCTGTCGGGTGGTCCTTACCAGAAGCTGGGTTCCGAGGCTCCTTTCGAGCGACGAGACCGCCCGTGTAACCGTGGCTGGAGGCGCGCGCAACTGCCGAGCGGCGTCTGCGAAGCTCCGGTTCCGCGCCACAGCGAGAAATGTTCGGATCGTTCCGAGTTCGTCCATTGCTTATTATTTCATATCCAGCAATAATATCTTGGGTATTGTAGCTATTCCAAACATGCCGCGCCAGCCCCAGATTCAGTGCACCATGATTTTCAAAACGTCGTCCGCGGACGACTGGAGGATAGCGAGATGCTGAATCAGATCAAAGGTCTGCACCATGTGACCTCGATGGCCGGCGACGCCGGTCAAAACAATGATTTCTTTACCCGGACCCTGGGATTGCGACGAGTCAAGAAGACGGTGAATTTCGACGCCCCGGATGTCTATCATCTGTATTATGGTGACGAAGCCGGGACGCCCGGTTCCGTGATGACCTATTTCCCCTTCCCGCACATTGCCCCGGGCAAGCCCGGAACGGGCGAGGTTGGCGAAACCGACTTTGCGATACCGGAAGGGGCGCTCTCCTGGTGGCGCGATCGTCTTGCCGCCGACGGCGTCGCCGGTCTTGAGGACGACGAAGCGTTTGGCGCAAAGCGGTTGCGATTCCGGGGACCGGATGGTGACGGCTTTGCTCTTGTCGAGGCGCCAGATGATGCCCGCCCGCAGTGGACTGGCGCAGGCGTTCCCAACGATGTCGCCATTCGCGGCTTCAGCGGCGCAAGGATGCGGCTTCGCGATATCGGACCGACTGCAGAGTTGCTGCGGTTCATGGGGTACGAGGAAGCCGAAACCCGCGACGGACTCGTGCGCCATGTGCTGCCTGGCGGAAACGGCGCTGATGCGATTGACCTGGAAGCCTTGCCTTCGGCGCCCGCCGCGCGGCAAGGAGCCGGCTCTGTGCACCACATTGCCTATGCGGTGGAGGATCGCGCCGCACAGCTCGAGGTGCGCAAGGCGCTGCTCGACACCGGATACCAGGTGACGCCGGTGATCGACCGAGATTATTTCTGGGCGATCTATTTCCGCACGCCCGGCGGTGTGCTGTTCGAAGTCGCGACCAACGAGCCCGGATTTGACCGGGACGAGGATGCGGCGCATTTGGGTGAAGCGCTGAAGCTTCCGACGCGCTACGAACCGCTTCGCTCGAAAATCGAGGCGCATCTGCCGCTGCTTGGCTAGAACTGCGATCCTGGAGATTGACATGTCTGTCGACGCCTACACGTACCGTAAGCACGAACCCCGCCCGGGCGCGCCGCTTGTCTTTGCCTTTCACGGAACAGGCGGGGACGAGAACCAGTTTTTCGACCTCGTCCGGCAGATGCTCCCCGACGCAGGCGTGATCGCGCCGCGCGGAGACGTGTCGGAGCACGGCGCAAACCGCTTCTTCCGACGCACCGGGGAGGGCGTCTACGACATGGAAGATCTTGCTCGGCGGACGGAGAAGATGACCAGCTTCGTGCGCGCCCACAGGGAATTTTATCCGGATTCGTCGATCTATGGCCTCGGCTATTCCAATGGCGCCAATATTCTGGCGTCCGTGATCTTTCAGGAGCCGACGCTGTTCAAGGCAGCGGCGCTGATGCATCCATTGATTCCCTGGAGGCCGTCGCCCGACGCGCGTCTGGCCAGACTGAAAATTCTGATTTCAGCCGGCAAGAAGGATCCGATCTGTCCGTGGAACTTGACGAACCGGCTGGTCGACTATTTCAAAGCCCAGGGAAGCGCCGTCGAAACCAGCGTGCAGCCGGGCGGGCACGAAATCATGATGACGGAACTGCAGGACGTCGCGGCGTTTCTGGCGCGGCAGGCGGCGGTTTCGTAAGCAGATGCTTTAAAACAGAAAGGCCAGTCGTGTTCGATCGGCCTTTCTCGCTCAGACGCGCCGCGTACAGATCAGGTCTCGACGGAAGGATATTCCTTGCCGCGCCAGTGCTGGAGTTTGCTCGCAAATTCACGCTGGAAGGAGAGCGGCCCGCTTTTCTCCATATAAGGCTCGTCGTATATGCCGATGAAGATCGTCAGGTTGAGGAAGAAATGCGCGCCCATTTCGAACAGCGCGACATAGTCGTGATTGACCAGCGCTTCGCGCTCCTCGTCGGTAAAGCTGTGGATATTGGACATTTCCGCGTCGTTGAGCTTCGGACCGATTGATTGCTCCCAGGTCGCAACGAAGGTCAGTGGATCCTCGGTGTAGCGCTTCAGGTAATCCGGATCGCGATCTACAGTGAAAAGGAACTTGTCGACCCAATATTTGCTCATGCCGCCTGCTCCTTCGGGTACCATGTGAAATAGGCTTCCATCGTGTGGAAGAGGTCCAGATTGTCGACATAGTCGGCGCCTTCGGGACCGGCGACGCCCAGCATCAGAATGAAGTTGAGGAAGCCGTGCGTGGCGTCGCCGCTCTGCGCCATGCTTTCATGCGTTACGTTTTCCAGGATAGCGTCGACATCGCCGGCGCGCAGCCATTCGATCGCCTGCCGGTCGAATTCCGGGTCCGGACCCGTTTCCATGAACTGGCGTGGACCGCCGAGCTCCAGAGACAGGTGTCCGGTGCCGATGGCCGCCACGCGAAGGTCCGACGGGTAGTCGTCGATCGCCTTCCTGATCGCCCGACCAAGATCGTAGAAGCGTTTCGGTGTGTGAAGGGGTGGAGCGAAAATGTTTGTGTAAATCGGAACGACGGGCAGATCGTTCTGCGGCTGCACGGTGATGATCGGGCAGATGATCGAATGGTCGATCTTCAGTTCGTTGGAGAAGGCGAAGTCGAAATTCTGGTCCATCAGCGACTGGTGCATGAAGCGCGACATGTCCTCGTCGCCTTCCAGAACATAGGTCGGGATGCCGAATTCACGGACCTCGTTATAGAAGGTCGCGTCGTAGAGCGGGGCCTTGCCGATAAGAAACTGCGGGCAGTTGTCGAGAAATATCTGATGAAAATGGTCGGAGCCCACCATCACGAGGATGTCGGGTTCGGCGCGGGCCAATGTCTCGCGATAGGCCTCGACCTTCCGCTTCCACTCGGGCGCTTCCGGCATTTGCTGCTCGGGCGGCATTGTGGTCGCTTTCAGATAAAACGGATGGTGTGTCGACGCCAGTGTGGCGACAAGTTTGGCCAATTTCGTACTCCTTCCCTTCGGTCATTGTCGAAAGCGGACCTGGACGGCCCGCTCCCGGTTTTCAGTTGTGCGAAAAAATTGCGTTCGATGAGGACGCGCCGGTCCGGGTCACCAATCCCTTCGGGCAGCGTTTTGGCTGTTGCTTCCTGCGCCGCCGCGTTGTGCTGGGCAGGTCCGGTTTCTCTGCATCGCATATTCTGCACATGGTGTTCCTCACTGTATCCGTGTGACAGTCAGCTTCTTATGATCGATTGAAGTACGGGATAGCGGCTTATTTCATGGGCGATGTAGGACGCCGTCTCGCGCAATTCCGGCAGGCGCTCGCTGACGAGCGATTCCGGCGTCACCTTGCCGGTGTATCCTGAGGTGTTGAGCGCGGCGATCGTCCTGCCATTGAGATCTCTGATCGGCACGGCCAACGCCGTGATACCGTAGTCAAGCTGGTCGACGGTTGTCGAATATCCGGTTTCGCGGACTGCGAGGACTTCATCGCGCAACTTCGCGGTGTCGGTCAGGGTCATGGATGTCAGCGGCTGTGGCCGGACATTGGCGATGTATCCGTCGAGCGCTTTGTCCGAAAGACCAGCGAGCAGAACGCGGCCGAGCGAAGTGGCGCAGGCAGGGTAACGCGCGCCCACGACCGCTGCCGCGCGCCGGGCTCTCTGAACGCTGTAATGCGCGATATAGATGACGTCGTCGCCATCGAGTGTGGCGACCGAGGACGCGTCGCCGAAACGGCCCACAAGCTCCCTGAGGCTTGGCTGGATCACCTCGTCGATGCGCGCCGAGAAATAGAAGGCCGATGAAAGCGTCATGACCTTCGGCCTCAAATGAAACCGCTTTTCTTTCAATCCAACGTATCCCAGCGTCTGCAGGGTAATAAGGCTGCGTCGCGCGGTGGCCGGCGACAGGCCAAGCCGGTGTGCGACTTCGCTAAGCGTCATCTCGGGGTGGGTTGCGTCGAAGGATTCAAGGACCGCCAGTCCCTTGGCCAGGCCTTCCACGAATTCGGCCGGGCGTTCCTCCGATTTCAGATCGATTGTGGTGTCGTTCACGTTCGTTGCTCCTCGTACGGATATTGCCGCGTCTGGCAACGTTATATCACGCAGTCCACCATGTCCCGAGGCGACCTCGGCGACGATCGTGGCGTCGACGTCCAGTTTCTGGCGGCGGGCCTGCATGCGGTTCCTCCGGTTCCGTCCCTCACAACTTGCATGCGCATAGGGCGACTGGCTCATTGTGACTTGACGATAGATTAATTGGTCACTAAATTTTCGGCAAGAGTAAATAAATTCGCTAAGCGAAAATAAGAAATGGTATGCGAATTGGCAAGCAAGAGCAGTCATATACAGCGATTGCAACTTCCGATGCAGACAGCATCACGGTAAGGGGTCTGGATCTCTGCAATGATTTGATCGGCAAGATCGACTTCACTGACTACTTCTGGCTGCTTGTTCTTGGCTCCCGCCCCACCCGTGAGCAGCGCTCCATGATGGACGCATGCCTTGTATCTATTGCCGAACACGGGCTCGTGCCGAGCGTTCAGGCGGCGAGAATGACGCTTGTTTCGGGGCCGGAAGCCTGGCAGGGCGCAATGGCCGCCGGACTTCTGGGTATGGGTAGCGTCGTCGCCGGCAGTTCCGAGATCGCCGGCCGCTATCTCGCCGAGATTATCGAGACGGGTGAAAAGGACGGCGTCGACCTCGAGGCCGCGACGATTGAGAGTCTGAAGGGCCTGAAAGCAGCCCGCAAGAAGGTTCCGGGTCTCGGCCACCCGCAGCACAGCGCCGGCGATCCCCGCGCCAATCGCCTGCTCGAGATTGCGAAGGACCTCGGCATTGGCGGCAAGTATATCGAGACATTGTATTTGTTGGCGAAACATGCGCCGGACATCATGGAGCGGCCACTGCCGATCAATGTTTCCGGCGCAATCCCCGCGACCATCGTCGACGCCGGCTGGCCGCTCGACGCGCTCAAAGCCGTGCCGCTACTTGCCCGCGCCGCGGGCCTTTCGGCGCATCTCTATGAGGAATCACAGCGCCCGATCGGATTCATCATGTCGCACAAGGCGGACCTTGCGATCACTTACGACGGACCCGGCACCAGCGATCCGGAAGAGCAGAAATCGGCTCAGGGGTAATCCATGGTCAAGATCCTCAAGGACATCCGGGTCATTGAACTCGGCACCTACATCACAGGTCCTGCAGCGGCGATGCATCTGGCCGACCTCGGCGCCGACGTCATAAAAGTCGAGCGGCCGGAAACCGGCGATCCATTTCGCGCCTTCAAGGGCGGGCTCTATTCGCCGCATTACCAGACATACAACCGCAACAAGCGGTCGATTGCGCTCGATACGAAGAACGCCGACGATATGGCGGCTTTTCTCGACCTGGTTGCGGGAGCCGATGTCTTCATTCAGAACTTCCGGCCTGGCGTCGCCGAGAAGCTCGGCGTTGGCGAAAAGGATCTGCGCAAGGTCAATCCTCCATTGATCTATTGTGCGATTTCCGGCTTCGGTCAATCGGGTCTCTCACGCGATTGGCCCGCCTTCGACACCGTCGCGCAGGCTGCCAGCGGCTATTTGCGACTGCTGACGCCGCCCGCCAACCCGAGGGTGATCGGACCGGCGATCGCCGACGCTGTGACGGGCCAGTATGCGGCGCTTGGCATAATGGCGGCCTTACATGAACGCGTGAAGACCGGAAAAGGCCGGCGGCTCGACATATCGATGCTCGAGGCCATGGCGCATTTCAACCTCGACAGTTTCACCCACTATTATTCCGTTGGCGAAATCATGGGGCCGCTGTCGCGTCCTGTCGTGTCTCAAAGCTACACTTTCGAATGCAGCGACGGAAAATGGATCGCCATCCACATGTCTTCGCCGACGAAATTCTGGGAAGGTCTGCTTGAAGCGACCGGCCAGCAGGCGCTTGCGACGGATCTCCGCTTTTCCGAGCGGCTGGAGCGCATCAAGCACCAGGACGACCTGATTGAAGTCTTCACGCCCATCTTCCTGTCCGACTCGCGCGACGCCTGGTGCGAGAAGCTTCTCGCACACGAGGCGCCGCATTCGCCTGCCTATGATTCCGACGAGGCGCTGGAAGATCCGCAGGCGAAACACCTGAAGCTGGCGGTCAGCACGCACCATCCGGAAATGGGTGACTCCAAAACCGTGCGCGCACCCTATAGTTTTGATCACGAGCCGGATCTGGATGTCCTGCCGCCGCCGACGCTCGATCAGCACAGCGAGGAGATCCGGAGCGAGCTCAAACGCACGAAGACCGGCTGATCCGGCTTATCTTGAGGGAGGAGAGAGATGAGCACAGACAACAATCCAAAATCAGTTCCGGTGAAGGACGTGATGGCGGCAAGCGGCGCAATGCTGCAGAAGCAGCTTCTCGCGATTCTCGTCAGCCCGGTCGACGGCCTTGGGCCGATATTCGCCAATATCGAAGAGCATCTGAAGCACCAGGTGGAGCTGGAGTGCGAAGGCGTCATGTTTGCGGCCGGTCCGTTGTGGACCGACGATGAGGAAAGTTGGGAGGGCGAGGGACTTGTTGTGGCCCGCGCCGAATCCAGGGAGGGCGCCATCGCTATCGCGGAGCGCGATCCGATGCATGTCAGCGGGGCGCGCAGCTTTCGCGTCAGGCCCTGGCTCATAAACGAGGGGACACTGTCGTTGCGGCTCGATTTTTCGACACAAAAATTCACGCTAGCCTGAACAATTCATAGGGAATAAACCAACGAGAATTCTGTTCGGACTGATGACTGCCGGCATGATCGCCAAGACCGACGAAATCCTGGCCGAAATGGGGAATTACAATCCGGCCAGACCACCGTTTCGGTGCTTATCCTGATCCTCGCGGCGACTTTTTGCAGCCGCATGCTGACGCTCTCCGGCGCGCCGCGCAGCCTGGCCGAACTGTCGCTGACGGGGCCGAACGGTCCGTATGGATGCCTGATCCTTAACCTGCTTTTGATCGTCGCGCTTGCGCGGTTGTGAGATCGTTCCTGGAATTGTGGACGGCGCGAGAGATCCCTACAACACCTCGAAGACCTGGATCACGACGCTGTCGGCCTGTCGCGCTCCGGTCCCGATGAAGATGGTGCGATTGACCCAGGCGTAACGCGGGTCGCCGCTGCTCAGGCGCGGCAAGGTCCGCATGTAGTATTCGGAGGGATCGACCTCCTCGCCAGCGGCCAGTCTTTTCAAGACTTCAGGCGGGCCGTGCCGATAGCCGAAATTCCGAATGTCGATCAGCGCACCGTCATGGGTTTCGATGGCGTAACGCGTGTCGAGTTCGGCGTATCCGGCGTCGAAGACCGTCTGCCAGTCAGCGCCGAGATTGAGCACTCGTCCGGAAATCCGTTCGCCGCGCACTTCGCCGCCGATGATCGGGATGATTCGCCACCGGCCGCCCGGCCCCTCTCCGTTTTCGATCGGGGTCGAGAGTTTCGCCACGATTTCGCAGACATGTCGCAGTTCGGGTTGTTGCATCTTGCTGTCCCTCCAGACGTTTCCTCATTTCCAGTAAACATGCGAATCCGCAAATGCGAAAGAGCCTCGCGTATCGGAGGATACCCGATATGATGAAACTGAAGACACTAAAGGAGAGGCAAGAATATGAAGACGATTTTAGGACTGTCGGGAAGCCTGCGCCGTGCGTCCTTCAACGCCGGCCTGCTGCGCGCCGCCATTGACGTCGCGCCGGACGGCGTCACGATCAAGGCAGGATCAATCCACGGCGTTCCGCTCTATGACGCCGACGAGGAATCGGCGAACGGCCTGCCGGGAGCGGTCGAGACCCTGCAAGCCGAACTGAAGGCCGCCGACGGATTGCTGATGGTGACGCCTGAATACAATAATGGGGTGCCCGGCGTGTTCAAGAACGCGATCGACTGGATGTCGCGCGGTGACGGCCTCGGCTATTTCAAGGGCAAGCCGGTCGCGGTGATCGGTGCGTCGCCGGGAAGTTTCGGCACGATCCTCTCCCAGAGCCACTGGCTGCCGGTGCTCCGGACTCTGCGGACGAAACCCTGGCTGGAAGGTCGATTGATGGTCTCGCGCGCCAAAACCCTCTTCGACGATGACGGCAACCTGACCGACGAGGACACACGCAAGAAACTTCGGGATTTCGTGACAGGCTTTGCGGCGTCGCTAGACCAATAATCAAATCGAACCGAGGCTGTCGCGTATGCTTTCCAGGATTTCATTCGACAGTTCCGGATCATCGACGGCGCGTGCCAGCGCCAGGGCGCCGACTGCGGCCGAAAGCGTGTGTATCGCCTTTTTTCGATCATTTCTCTTCCAGCCAAAACGGCGCGTCATCATCGACAGCATGTTCTTGACATGGATCGTGAACGAAACCCGGACAGCCGGATCACGCGCGACCTCAGGCGCCAGCGCAGCCATTGCACAGCCTCGTCCGGGAGCATCGCGATGCGCCGCGTTGAGATACGCGTCGAGAAAGGCTGATTGCGCATTCTGCGAACGATCCATTTTTCGTTCGAGGGCGGCGCCTGACTGTTCGAAAGCGCGGCCGATCGCCTCCACCGCAAGTTCGTTTTTCGAGTCGAAATGCGCATAGAACGCGCCATGGGTCAGCCCGGCCGCCTTCATGATGTCCGCGACGCCGGCGCCTGCGAACCCACGCTCTCGGAACAGGCGCGCAGCTTCATCCAGAATTCTTTCATGTTTTTCGGCGGTCTCTCCGGCTGGGTAACGCATGATCGTCTTCCTTCCACGTGATGGAGACAAGGATTGACTTTAAATATGATGTTCGTCATGTATGATCAACTATGATGATAATCATATATGAATTCCGGTTGCGCAATATTTAAAGGGGTTTGGTCAATGGATATCATCAGAAACAATGAAAAGCGTCTCGACGGGCTCGAACAATTGCGCGCGCAGTTCGAGTCCGGTTCGATTGCTCCGATCGCGAAAACGATGGGCTTCGACATGATCAAACTTGAAAAGGGTAAGGTCGTGATGGAAGGAGCGCCAGGACGCAATGTCTACAATCCGATCGGAACGGTTCACGGCGGATATGCCGCGACGCTTCTCGACAGCGCCTGCGGCTGCGCCGTGCACACCATGCTTTCACCGGAGCAGGGCTATACGACACTGGAACTCAAGATCGCCTATCACCGGGCGCTGACGGATGCGAGCGGCGTGGTCAGGGCAGAGGGCAAGGTTTTAACGTTCGGGCGAAAGGCAGCATTTGCTGAAGCGAAACTCACAGACGCATCAGGCCGGCTCTGCGCGTCGGCTACGTCGACGCTGCTTGTGTTCGATCTCAACCAGGCTAAACCGCGCGCGGGCGCGGGATGATTGGCGCAGCCCTCAATATTCCAGTTTCGGATCGCGGCCGCGCCGACAAAGTGATAGTCGGTTGTCACCGCGCCGCTTTGCGGCTACGCGTTCGAATTGCCGCCGCAGTTCGATCTCGTCGGCCAGCAGGCGTTGCGGGCCTCGCGATAGGCCTGGCTCTCGTATGGAAAACGGCTCTTGTTGCGGGACGCAAGCACCTTTGCAGGGGTGAGAGGCGTAGGGCTGTTCATGGAGAATTCCTTCGACAAGTCAGACCGGCGGAACGGCTTGACTATAATGTTGATATCAACATAAATGGAGCATGTCGAAATCGGATTTTGAAAAATACGCAACCACGCGTCATATACGCGATCATTGTCTTTGTTTGAAAACCCAGAGGGTTGCGCGCGTGCTCGCGCGTCATTTCGACGAGGCGTTCCGGCCTCTCGGTCTGACCAACGGCCAGTTTTCGCTGCTGAACGCCATCAACCAGCCGGAGCCGCCAACCATGGGCTCCGTCGCATCGCTGTTGGCAATGGATCGAACGACGCTGACGGCCGCGCTCAAGGCGCTGGAGCGGCGCGGTCTCGTGGCGGTAGGCCGGGATCCGGACGACAGGCGCAGCCGCAGGCTGCGACTGACAGAGGAGGGCAGTGGACTGCTCGACAAGGCGGCGCCCATCTGGCGCGGCGCCCATGAAGAGGTGGACGCCCTGATCGCACAGACGGACGGAGAAGGGCTTCTGGCTGCGATCGACCGCATTACCGAAGCGCTACAGGACTAAGCTGCAAGATCGCGAGGCGCCTTCCTCAAGATCGCAAGTAATATGACAAAATCGTAAGGTATTTGCGCTTGCGCCTGTTGTTTCACGGTGCAATAGCTGCGGCATGAACGCCGCCAGCAGCGATCCGGCGCAGCCGTCGCACTTCTCCCCGCAATCGCCATTGATGCTTGCCCTTGGCGGCATGATGGCGATGGCGGTCGCCATGGGCGTTGGCCGCTTCGTCTATACGCCACTGTTGCCGGACCTCATGGAAGGGCTGGGGCTGTCATTTTCACAGGCAGGCGCCATCGCTTCGGCGAATTATGTCGGTTATCTGGTCGGCGCAATTCTCGCCGGTTATGGCTGGGCGTCCACGCGCGAACGCATGGTCTTCATCCTGGCGCTGGCGTCGACGACGCTGCTTCTGGCGCTCATGCCGCAATTCACCTCACTTGCGGCGCTGAGCATTGTTCGTTTCCTCGCCGGCGTCGCCAGCGCCTTTGCGATGGTGTTCGGATCGACGATCCTTTTCAGCCATCTCGAGGTCGCGAGACGCAACGAACTCCAGGCGCTGCATTTCGGGGGGGTTGGCATCGGGCTTGCCATGTCGGCCATACTGCTGATCATCCTCAGCGGTGTGGAACACGAATGGCGCGCCGGCTGGTACGTGTCCGCCGTCATAGCCGGGTTGGGTTCTGTTATCGCGGTCAGCCTTCTCCACACGGCGCCGGCAACGTCTGCGAGCGCGCCTGCGCGCGAACCACCGCTACGCTGGAATCCGGCCTTCACCATGATCACCGTCGCATACGGCATGTTCGGGATCGGCTATGTCGTGACGGCGACGTTTCTGGTTGCGATTGTCCGCGGCGGTCCTGAACACGCGTGGCTCGAAGGCCCGGTATGGCTTGTCACCGGACTGGCCGCCATGCCGTCGGTGTTCCTGTGGGCGCCCTTCAGACGGAATATGGGGCTCGTCACCACATTTGTCGCGGGATGCCTCGTCGAGGCTGTGGGAGTCGCCGCGAGCGTGGTAGTTCCGCCGCCATATGGCCCCTTAATCGGCGGAGCGCTGCTCGGCGCGACATTCGTCGCCATAACCGCCTACGGGCTGCAGATCGGCCGCATCTTTGCGCCGGAAGCGCCGCGCCGGGCGTTCGCCGTCATGACCGCCGCTTTTGGTCTTGGCCAAATCATCGGACCGCTGATCGCGGGATATCTCGCCGATATCACGGGAAGTTTCGTGCATGGCAGTCTGGCGGCGGCGTTTGCACTTGTCGTCTCTGCAGTTTTCGCGATGCTGACCAGGGCGTACAGGACCGGAACATGACCATAACGCCTGGCTACCGAACAGCGCAGGGTTCAACCAATCGCCGCCCCGGCCGGGGCGGTCGCCATTAACCGAGAGAACAAGCCGTGTTCAAATCTTTCTTTCCGAGACCCAAGCTGTACTTCGCGTCATTCGCGGTATGGTCGTTGTTGTGTGTTTGCGCATGGTTTTTCATATTCCGCGACTTGGGTGACAGCCTTAGCCTAGGCCCCCTGTTCGGAATGGGGTTCCAGGAACTTCCCACTGAACCCAACGCCGAGATATCCGAAGCATTGAAGAGCGCGCAGATCTATGCGGAAAATTTCTATTTCTATCAGTACTTTATAATAACAATTCTGTTGTTTTGCGGGTTCTGGTTCTGGTATTCACCGCACAAGTGGCAACGCTGGTCCGTTGCTGGCTCGGCGGTGATTATTTTCGTCAACTGGTTCCTCGTTCAGCTCGACGTGATGATCAACGAGTGGTTCGGCGATTTCTATAATTTGATCCAGAAGGCATTGGGCGCGCCCAACTCCGTGACCGGAGAGGAATATTACTGGACAATCTTCACATTCCTGCAGATCGCAATGGTCTACGTTTTCGTAGCGACCATCTTCCGTTTTTTCGTAAGCCACTACGTGTTTCGATGGCGCAACGCCATGAACGACTACTACATGCGACATTGGCCAAAACTGCGTCATATCGAGGGCGCCTCCCAGCGTGTGCAGGAAGACACACAACGATTTGCGTCGATCACCGAGGGATTGGGATTGAGTTTTGTCGACTCACTGATGACCCTGATTGCATTCCTTCCACTCTTGTGGGGACTTTCAGCCCAGGTAACGGAGTTGCCGATAATCGGCGAAGTCGGCCAAGGTCTGGTCTTCGTCGTGATCATCTGGTCGGTTTTCGGCACTGCATTGGTGGCAGTAGCTGGAATCAAACTTCCCGGCTTGCAATTCAATATTCAGTTGACGGAAGCGGCGTACCGAAAGGAACTGGTGTTTGGGGAAGACCACGAGGATCGGGCGCAGCCGTTGACGGTCAGAGAACTGTTCGACAATGTCAGACACAGCTATTTCAGGCTCTATTTCCACTACGTATATTTTAATTTGGTCAGGATATTCTATCTGCAATTCGGCAATCTGATCCCGTACATTGCATTGGGGCCAACAATCATTTCCGGGGCCATTACGCTCGGCGTCATGCAGCAGATCATCCGCGCATTCGGTCGGGTAGAAAGCTCCTTTCAATTCCTGATCAATTCCTGGTCGACGATCGTCGAACTCATGTCCGTTCACAAACGGCTCATGGCGTTTGAGTCGGTCATTGGACCGGACGATCTGGCGCCGGACGAGTTTGCTCCGGGGCAGCCTGCTCAATAGGACGTGCAAAGGGGCGTGGTTTGACTACGCCCCGCCATCCTCCGCGCTTTCCTGCAGCATGCGCATCGCCGTGCTGTAGGTGACGCAGGCGACGTCCGGCAGGGCGCAGGTTTCCGTGGCCAAACGCTCCATCGCGCGCCAATAGGCGCCGCCGTTCATTTCCACGAAGTGGAAGCCGATCTGCAGCGGGCGACGCTCGCCATTATACTGTTCGTCGAAGGCGCGACGGAAAGCTGCGTAGCTGCGCGCCTCGAACTGTTCGGTGTTTTTGGCGTTCTCGAAGCCTCCGGAATGGCGCACGAAGAGATTGTAATCCATCGCGATGATGCGCCTGTTTCCCGGGCCTTCGGGAATAAGCGGCAGATCGAAGGTCGTGACCGCGCCGTTTCTGCCGGGCATGACCGGGCCGCGCGACACGCCGCTGGCGTCATAGGCGAAGCCGTTTGCGTTGAGCGCGGAATAGAGACCGCCATTGGTGGAAAGGTAGGGGGCCCGGAAGCCTTTTATCTCCTCGCTCGCGAATTCGCGCCAGCCTTCCGGCTCGCTTTCGCCGTCGCCATTGCGCGCCCAGGCGTCCCGAAGCGCCTGCGAGAAGGCCGCGAACTCCTGGTTCCAGTCGCGTTCGCTCCAGTCCTTGCCATCGAAATGACCGCACCCGTGGCTGGCGATTTCATGACCCTCTTTGCGCGCCTTCCAGATATGGCCAAGGCGTAGACGCACGTCTTCATGCGAAGACGCAAAGCCGACATTCGACTTTCCCGCGCGCTGGCGCGGCGGATGGTAGGACCTGCCGTCATCGCGGGTCATGAGAAAAGTGCAGGAGAGGAAGTAGGTAAAATGCGCGCCGGATTTCTTCGCGATCGCCCGGCTCTTGTCCCACAGCGCGTTGTCATGCGCGCCGTCGAAGGAAATGATGACAAGTTGCTTCGGATCGTCGCCGGAGTGTGGGGTTGCCTGGAGTGGAACGGATGCGGCGAGGAGGCCGCCGAGAACAATACCAGGTACGCGCATCATAGAAGTGTAAAATCCGTCTCGTGAAAGGGAGCGCCACGCGATCAGCGTGATTCGGGCGGTTCACACATTCACTAAAACTTTCAGCGGCAAAGTTAAAATCACATTGGTTTTAATACGGGCGGACCGTGATATTGACGCGTTCCTCACATCTGCGAACCTAACGGGCGGAGGCGCAGCGCACGCACTTTTCGGCCATCGGATCAATGGCGAGGCGCCCGTCGACGATCTCCGCATCGCACTCCACGCAATAGCCGTAATCGCCGTCTTTCAGCCGGCGTTCCGCCATCTCGATCCGCAACAGGTCGCGCTGTCTGTGACGTTCCTGGGCCTGCGCCATCGCCTGCTGCTGCATGGAGTCCATACGTGACAGGCGACCGACCGCCTGCTGGTCGAGCGTGACGGTCGCGCGCGCGCCTTCAGAGAGCTCCGATATCTCTTCCAGTTCAGCCTTTCGTGCGGCAAGGCGCTGTCTTGCAATGTCGATGTCAATCGCCATCTTTAAATGCTATGTCGTTCGCGAACTTCGGGCAAGTTGCGAACGATCGCCAGCCGGCCGTTCAGCTATGTGCAAGACGCCGGCAAGCAGAGGGGAAGACCATGTTCTGGCTCATCATAGGGCTTATACTGTTTCTGGGCGCGCATTCCGTACGGATTTTCGCCCCCGACTTTCGTCAGCGTTTTATCGAAAGCCGCGGCGACAACGCCTGGAAAGGCCTCTACACGCTCATATCCCTTGTCGGGTTGATTCTCATTATCTGGGGTTTCTCGATCGCGCGATACGGACCGATCGTCTACGATCCGCCGCTTTGGATGCGCTACATCACCGAACTGTTGATGCTGTTCGCTTTCATTTCGCTTGCTGTTTCCTCCGTCCCGGCTGGAAAGCTGAAACCGGCGCTGAAGCACCCGATGCTGCTTTCGGTGAAGATCTGGGCGTTGGCGCATCTTTTGGCCAATGGCGACCTTGCGTCGTTGCTGCTCTTTGGATCCTTCCTTATCTGGGCCGTGGCGGACCGGATTTCGGAAAAGCGTCGGTTGAAGGCCGGGATCACGCAGCCGACAGAACCGGGCCCGGTGCGCAATGACGTCATCGCCGTCATCGTCGGTGTGGTCGTCTACGGTCTGTTTATTTGGAAACTGCATTACTGGTTGATTGGCGTTCCGGTCCACGCCTGAGACAACGACGCCGACATAGTGTGGTCGATTTTGAAGTTCCTCACGTTGTTGCAGCACCCTCTTGAAGGAACTTCAGACTCGGGACACTGGTGGAGTAAATTTGACATTTGAGTCCCGCAAGACGCGAACTCGTTTTCAAATTCAAATTTAGAACTCCACCAGAAATATAATACAGCTAGTGGTTCTGTAGATTCCGACATTTGCTGCAGAACGATTCACATCCGGATCCAAATGTCGGAATCGGACCACTAGCCGCGCAATTTGCGTTTGCCCCCCTTACATCAGCGGTAAAATCGGATAAAAGGCGCGGCTAACCCGATCGCTCGGCTTGAGCGGATCGCACAGATTTGAGGGCCGGCGCGCCGGTATTGCAGATGTCAGACGACAGTTTTTTCCGCGAAGTCGATGAAGAGCTCCGTTCCGACCGGATGAAGAGCATCTGGCAGCGGTTTGGCAAATATCTGATTGGACTTGCGATTTTGATCGTGCTGGCGACCGCCGGTTTTCGCGGCTACGAATACTGGAGCAAAAGCGAGGCTTCGAAATCCGGAGATCGCTTTCTGGAAGCAATCACACTGTCGGACCAGGGCGAACTGGACGAAGCCCTCGGCGTACTTCGCGAACTGGAGGTCGACGGTTACGGATCCTATGACGTGCTTGCCCGGATGCGCGCGGCGACCGTTCTGGCCGACAAGGAAGATTATCTGGGCGCGATCGCCGAATTCGTGGACGTCGGACGCGACAATGACGTTCCGAAAGCCATTCGCGACGTGTCCCGCGTAAGGGCGGCCTATCTGCTTGTCGACCACGGTTCTTATGAAGACGTGTCGGCGCAGGTCGAGGTGTTGAGCGGGGCCGACAACCCCATGCGGCACTCCGCGCGCGAGGCGCTCGGGCTTTCAGCATGGAAGAACGGCAATTTTTCCCAGGCCGTCGAATGGTTTTCCCTGATCGTCGGCGACACGGATGCGCCGTCAAATGTCCGGCAACGCGCCGAAGTCATGCTCGACGTCATGGCCGCGGCCGGGCATGATACAAAGCAGACCTGACGCAATACGTTTCAGACATTCCTGTGCTGAGTCCCTGATGGACCCCTGGATGGACCTATGAGCTTTACCGTTGCCATTGTGGGGCGACCCAATGTCGGCAAGTCGACGCTTTTCAACCGGCTTGTTGGACGCAAGCTGGCGCTTGTCGATGATACGCCCGGCGTAACCCGCGACCGGCGGCCAGGCGAGGCGCACATCGCCGGCCTCAAGTTTCATGTCATAGACACGGCCGGTCTGGAGGAATCCGGGCCGGACACCCTTGAAGGCCGAATGCGGTCGCAGACGGAGGCGGCGATTGCGGAAGCCGATCTGGCGCTGTTCCTGGTTGATGCGAAGGCTGGCCTGACGCCCGCGGACGAGACGCTCGCAGGAATTCTGAGACGCCACGGCAAGCCGGTTGTGCTCGTCGCCAACAAGGCGGAAGCGCGCGGCGCGGAGGCGGGCCTCTATGACGCATGGCGCCTCGGACTTGGCGAACCCTGTCCGATCTCAGCCGAGCATGGCGAGGGCATGTTGGATCTGCACGACGCCATCGTTGCGACGATCGGCGAAGAAGCGGCTTTTGCCAACGAGGAAGCCGAGGCTAAAACGGATGTCGATGTAGCGGATGCGGCGGACGGTGAGGAAGAGCCGACCTACGACGAGAGCAAGCCCTTGCGCGTTGCGATCGTCGGGCGTCCGAACGCCGGCAAGAGCACGCTGATTAACCGGTTTGTCGGCGAAGATCGCCTGCTTACCGGGCCGGAAGCCGGCATTACGCGCGATTCCATCTCGGTTGAATGGAACTGGCGGGGCCGCCGAATAAAGATGTTCGACACGGCCGGCCTGCGCCGCAAGGCGCGTGTTCAGGAAAAGCTCGAGAAACTGTCGGTGGCCGACGCGCTGCGGGCCATCCGCTTTGCGGAAGTCGTGGTGGTCGTTCTGGACGCCGCCATTCCCTACGAAAAGCAGGATTTGCAGATCGCCGACCTCGTGATCCGCGAGGGCAGGGCGCCGGTGATCGCCTTCAACAAGTGGGACATGGTCGAAGACCGGCAGGAAACCCTGACCGAACTGCACGAAGAAACCGAGCGCCTGCTGCCGCAGGCGCGCGGCATCCGCGCGGTCCCGATTTCCGGCCAGACCGGAGAGGGCCTGGACAAGCTGATGAAAGCCGTCACCGATGTGCACCGCCTTTGGAACACGCGAGTATCGACGGCCAGGCTCAATCGCTGGCTTGAGACGATGCAGGTCCAGCACCCGCCACCTGCGGTGTCAGGCCGGCGCATTCGCCTCAAATACATGACGCAGATTAAGGCGCGGCCGCCAGGATTCATAATTTCGTGTTCGCGCCCGGAAGCCCTGCCGACATCCTATACGCGCTATCTGGTGAATGGTCTGCGGCAGGACTTCAAGCTGCCGGGCATTCCCATTCGCATATCCTATCGCAAGGGCGACAATCCCTTTGCGCCGAAAAAGAAGCGGCGCTGATCTCATCTGAGCGCCAGGGCTTTCTTTTGGTAATAAAAAGTTATCGACCCGAACAGTTTTTAGTGAATCTCGCCCGATTAACGCTCCATAAAGGTTAATAGACCATCCTCCACTGGGATTTGGGTCGTATTGCGTACTGTGGAGACGGGTTTGCGTAACAAAATCGCTGCAATCGGACAGCTTGCCGCCTTTGGCAGCGGCTGGTTCGTATCTCTTTCGTTCGGCGCGCTGGCGGTGATCTTCTCGACATCTCAACTGGCGCATTCGGAAATCGCGCCGTTGGATGGCCAGCATGCCGGCAAGGTCCGCTGGCAAAGCTATCTGAGCGCGCGTCCGGTGGATGCTTCCGCCGAGTTGCAGGAAGTGTTTCCTGCTCCCGATCCGGTGACGACGGGTTCCATCAACTCCGACAGCCAACCGGAAAAGACATCCCGTCACGTGGGCGCCACCAAATACGGAACTCCGGATGCGCTGCCCGACGAACAACGCGTCAATCGCAAGCAGAAAATGCGCCGCGTCATATCAACAACGCCGATATCGCCGCCGAAAAGCTTTACGGCCGGATCGGTTTACGAGCGCACCAGCTTTCTCGACACGCCTTCGACCGGTCAGAATCCGCACATGGCCTTCGTCAAGCCGGACATCATGGGCCGGGAGGTGGAGATCGCCATGGCCTTCCACCATCCGGTCGAAGATGACGCGAAAGCCAAAATGCCGGTCATGCTGGCCGAACTCGTCAACAACGACAAATACGACGTGCTCGCGACCGCTTATGCGCCAAACGAGCCTGATTATGTCCGCAATTCCCCCTTCGCATCGATCCTCAACACCGAAGAGGAGCATGGACGGTTTCTGCCGCCTATCCTGAAACACGACCACGGCTGGGCCGGGACTGCGCTTCCGGAGACTGTGTTCTCCGAGAGCGAGCAGCAGTGCCTGGCGTCCGGCATCTACTTCGAAGCCCGCGGCGAACCGGTGAAGGGGCAGGCAGCCGTCGCCCAGGTGATTCTCAATCGCGTGCGCAATCCGGCCTACCCGAACACCGCCTGCGGCGTCGTCTACCAGAACAAGCGCTGGCGCAACCGCTGCCAGTTCTCCTTCGCCTGTGACGGCATTCGCGACAGGGTTCGCTCGAAAACCCATTGGGAGATGGCTCAGGATGTGGCGATGGCCGTGACTGCCGGCAAGATCTGGCTGGAAGAGGTCGGCTCCGCGACGCATTATCACGCCGTCTATGTACGGCCGAAATGGGCGCGGACGATGAAGAAGGTCGGCCGGATCGGGCTGCACGTTTTCTACCGCACCTATGGCGGCGGCTGGAGCTAGGCTTCCGGCGAATCTCTT
Source organism: Hoeflea sp. CAU 1731 (assembly GCF_039888615.1). NCBI lineage: Bacteria > Pseudomonadati > Pseudomonadota > Alphaproteobacteria > Hyphomicrobiales > Rhizobiaceae > Hoeflea > Hoeflea sp. CAU 1731. The sequence continues at coordinate 98,047 of NZ_JBDQQS010000011.1, forward strand.
CAAAAAACGACCTCCCGGTGAGCAGCTTTGGCGCCCTGCGATGCGCCAAAGTGCTGCAGCGCGGCGCGATTCTTCCGAACTTCCGCAGGGAAGAATTCCGAATGTCTTGTAAATATATGATATTTATGTGAATTTTAGTTCGCGGGATGGTCGCTGACCCGCCTTGACTTGGCGGGGGCGTAAAACTATGTTGCGCCCGACTTCGAGACGGCCCCGTTCGAAGTTGCCTGGCGCCTTCTGGAGTGCGACACAGATGAACACATCGTCGCAAGACAGCGGATCGAACGATCCCGGCGCGGGCAGCGAAGAGCGGAAATTGCCGACCAACGATCTCGAGGGACGCCGTGAACGGCTGGAAGCGGAACTTGCTTCACGCCGGGTTGCCGAGAAGAAGGAAGCGGAGAAGAACGGGGCATCGCCATACGCGCGAGCGTTTCAACTCTCCACGGAATTCGTCGCAGCCATCTTCGTCGGCGCCTTTCTGGGGTACTGGTTGGACAGGTTTGCCGGAACGACGCCCTGGGGCATGATCATTCTGCTTCTTCTGGGGTTCGTGGCTGGGGTATTGAATGTCATGCGTTCGGCGGGTGTGATTGAAGAAAATCGCGTCCTTCGGTCAAATGACGGGGACAAACACGACGCCGGCGCGAATTCCGGCGACTGAGAAAGAGGCATCCGGTGGCAAACGATCCGATCCACCAGTTCCAGATCAATACGCTGATTCCGATCGAGGTCGGCGGACTTGATTTTTCCTTCACCAATTCGTCGCTGTTCATGGTCGCGACCGTCGCCTGCGCTTCCGCATTCCTGTTCTTCACCACATCGAACCGGGGTATGGTGCCGGGCCGGCTGCAATCCGTCTCCGAGATGGCCTATGAGTTCGTTGCCTCCATGTTGAGAGACGGGGCGGGGACGGCCGGGATGCGCTTTTTCCCAATGGTCTTCTCACTGTTCATGTTCGTGCTAGTGGCCAACCTCATTGGCATGTTCCCCTACTTCTTCACCGTAACCAGCCACATCATCGTCACCTTCGCGCTCGCGATGCTGGTGATCGGCACCGTGGTCGTCTACGGCTTCATGAAACACGGGCTGCATTTCCTGAACCTGTTCGTTCCGAGCGGCGTTCCGGGCGTGTTGATGCCCCTGGTCGTTGCGATCGAGATCATCTCGTTTCTCTCGCGCCCGATCAGCCTTTCGGTTCGTCTGTTCGCCAACATGCTGGCGGGCCACATCACCCTCAAGGTTTTCGCCGGCTTCGTCACGTCGCTCGGCGCGTTTGGAGCGATCGGCATTGGCGGCGCAATCCTGCCGCTCCTGATGACAGTCGCCCTGACCGGCCTCGAATTTCTGGTCGCCTTTCTGCAGGCCTATGTCTTTGCGGTGCTGACTTGCATGTACCTCAACGACGCCCTGCACCCGGGTCACTAGGAGAAAACACGGCGCGCAGTCGCCAGGATCAACCGCAAATTTCCCATTCGAAGGAGTTCACAATGGAAGCGGAAGCAGCAAAATACATCGGCGCAGGCATCGCATGTCTCGGCATGGGCGGCGCAGGCATCGGCCTCGGAACCATCTTCGGCAACTATCTCGCCGGAGCCCTGCGTAACCCGTCGGCCGCCGACGGCCAGTTCGGCCGCCTGATCTTCGGCTTCGCCGTGACGGAAGCCCTGGGCATCTTCTCGCTGCTCGTCGCACTTCTGCTCCTGTTCGCAGTCTGATTAATCAGGTTGCTGGACCGCACTGCGGTCCGAGGCGTCGCTCGCGCGGCGCCGGGCTTAATCAGCCGTAGCGCCTGATCCGCACGCGCGGATTGGCGCTTACGGGTTTTTTGGAGGCAGATATGCTGGTCTCAACAGCGTATGCAGCGACGGAAACAGCGGAGCATGCCGGCGAACACGCCGGTGGTGGGAGCTTCCCGCCTTTTGATCCGGGCTATTTCGCATCACAACTTCTGTGGCTGATCATTACGTTTGGCCTTTTCTACCTGTTCCTGTCGCGCGTCGTCCTGCCGCGTATCGGCAGTATTCTGGAAACGCGGCGCGACCGGATCGCCCAGGACCTCAACGAGGCCAATCGCCTCAAGGAAGAGGGCGACCTCGCCATCGCCACCTATGAAAAGGAACTGGCGGATGCGCGGTCGCGCGCCCACGGCATTGCCCAGAAAGCGCGTGACACGGCCAAGGCCGACGCCGACGCTGAACGGGCGAAGGTCGAGGCCGAACTTTCCGAAAAGATCGGCAAGGCGGAAGCCGAGATCGCCAATGTAAAAAAGCAGGCGATGTCGAATGTCGACTCGATTGCCTCAGACACGACCTCGGCCATTGTCGAGCAACTGATTGGCGATCAGGTTTCGAAAGAAAGCCTAGACTCGGCCATCAAGTCGGCGTCGGGCAAGGGAGACTGACATGGACGCAACGTTCTGGGCCTTAGTGGCCCTCATCATCTTTCTTGCTCTCATTGTCTACCTGAAGGTTCCGGGAATGCTCTCCTCGTCGCTTGACGAGCGGGCGGCAAAAATCCGCAACGAACTGGATGAGGCGCGTCGCCTGCGCGAGGAGGCCCAGCAGTTGCTGGCCGAATATCAGCGCAAGCGCAAGGACGCTGAGAAAGAAGCGAGCGAACTGATTTCCGCTGCCGAGCACGAAGCCGCCGGCCTGGTGCAGGAAGCCCGTCAGAAGACCGAGGAATACGTCGCGCGCCGTACTGCCATGGCTGAGCAGAAGATTTCTCTGGCTGAAACGGAGGCGGTCAACGAAGTGCGCCGCCGCGCCGTCGATATAGCCGTCGCCGCCGCCGAAAAGCTGATCGTCGAAAAGGCTGACGCCAAGACACAGAATCAGCTTTTCAAGGATTCGGTCGCTGACGTGAAAAGCCGGCTGAACTGAGTTCTGCAAAGCATTACGCGTTTTGAAAGCCGGGGTTCACGCTCCGGCTTTTATTTTTTTGGGTGCTCATGCTGCTTTGTACGGAGGCGTCGTGAGCCTATTCAATCAGCATCCACCCGGATCGGGCGGAAACTCATCCGGTGGAGGACGCAGGGACCGTGGTCGGAGAGCGCTGCGAGATGGGCTCTGGTTCCGTAGCCGACATGATTCTCGAAGCTGTAATTTGGATATATCAATGCGGAATGCCGCATCATCCGGTCGCGTGTGACCTTTGCGACGATCGAGGCCGCTGCAATCGACAAGGAACGCGCGTCGCCGCGGACAACGGCGCTGGCCGCGCAACATAGCCCTTGTGGAACATCGCGGCCGTCAATCAGCGCATGATCCGGTTGTCGTATGAGTCCGTCCAGGGCCCGCCGCATCGCGTCCAGGCTTGCAAGCAGGATATTGGTCCGGTCAATGCCGGATGGACCGGTGCTGGCGATAGCAACGTCCGCTGTGGTCAGAATCCGCGTAAACAGGGAGTGGCGAACACCCTCCGACAGTTTCTTTGAGTCGTTGAGTCCTTCGGGAATATTGGCCGGATCAAGGATGACGGCGGCCGCCACGACCGGTCCGGCCAGGGGCCCGCGTCCGGCTTCGTCGACGCCGGCGATCAGCTGATCGGGACTGCCATTGGTTTTCTCCAGCATATAGTCGGGAACCGAGGGCCGATCCTCGAACAGTCGCTTCTGGCGCTTTGCGGACGCCTGTTTGCAGTCTTTTGACTTTGGTTTGCTGGGAGAATCGGAAGGTCTGCGCGACATGGTGCGGCACAATCGCACGACCCTCCGATTCCCCGCAAGTCCCTCCTGTCACCGGATGGCGTGGCGCGTCGACGACGGGGTGTCGCAGCGCTGGACGCTCCGATGACCCGGCCCGGTGCATGCGGCTCGTACGCACCGGACCCGGCAGCGGCGCCGGAGGGAAAGCCGTCGGGATTGCCAGGGGACAGGCAAAGGCGACGGAAGCGGCTTTTACAAAAGCGACAATTGAACTCCCGAGCCGTTGGGAGGCGTGAAAAGGTCGGTGCGAAGCGCGCGCGCCTTCTTTTCAAAGCCAAGCCTCTTGGTTGTCAAATCGAAGCGGCGCATCAACTGCCAGGCATACGGGCCTGCGCCTTTCATCCTGGTGTTGAACTCTGCGTCGTAATCCTTGCCGCCTCGCATCGAGCGCACCAGCGACATGACATGTCGATAACGATCGGGATAGTGGCGAAGCAGCCAGTCCCTGAAGAGCGGGCTTACCTCATGCGGCAGGCGCAACAGGATGTAGCTGGCGGTGACAGCGCCGGCGGCCTTTATCGAGTCAAGAATGCGCTCCATCTCGTGATCGTTCAGCCCTGGAATGACCGGCGCAAGCATGGCGCCGACCGGCACCGCCGCTTCGGACAGCGCGCGTATGGTCTCAAGCCTTTTGACGGGCGTTGCTGCGCGGGGCTCCATCGCCCGGGCGAGCTTCCGGTCAAGAGTCGTCACGGAAATGGCGACCTTGACAAGATTTTTCTCGGCCATCTGCCCCAAAAGGTCGATATCGCGCATGACCAGCGCCGACTTGGTGACGATGGTGACAGGATGATTGGCGGCGTTCATGACTTCCAGTATCTGCCGCATGATCCGCCAGGTCTTTTCGACCGGCTGATAAGGGTCTGTATTCGTGCCGATCGCGATCGGCTTCGGTGTATATCCCGGCCTGGAAAGCTCGCGTTCGAGCAGTCTCGGCGCATCGGGCTTGGCGAACAGCTTCGTTTCGAAATCAAGGCCCGCCGATAGTCCCATGAAGGAATGGGTGGGTCGGGCGAAACAATAGACGCAGCCATGCTCGCAGCCCCGATAGGGATTGATCGAACGGTCGAAGGAAATGTCCGGCGATTCATTGCGGGTGATGATCTTGCGCGGTTTCTCGATCTGCACTTCGGTTTTCGCGGGAGGCAGCTCTTCCAGCGTCGACCAGCCATCGTCGAACACATGACGGGATTCGGTTTCGAACCGGCCGGCCGGATTGAGGCCCGCGCCGCGTCCGCGGCGTCTGTCGATCTCCACGCGCATTCCGGAGCGCGCCACCATGGCGTCGGCCAGTTCGGCCCTGTTGCCGTGATCAAGAGCAGTCTGTCTCAGGTGCGCCAGTTCGCTCATTTTACCAGATCTTCCCGTTTCGAATTGTGAAAATATTCCTATCACGAAGAAAAGAACATAACAAGAACAAATATGGAGTTTGTCTCTTATCAAACAAGTGGTAAACGGCGAAAGGTCGCCGATCGTTCCGCGTCTGACTGTTCCCGGATCGCCCGGCCTAGTAATATGTCAACGGTTACATGCGGTTGCCGAAGGCAGGGAGGCGGTTGTGATGCAGAGCTTATCCAACAGGGTGTTGATCGAACGCGATGGACCGGTCACGACAGTGACGATCAATCGCCCGGAACGACGCAATGCGGTCGACGCCGAGACAGCCGTGCAGCTTGCCGGGGCGTTCGAATCGTTCGAGGCGGACGAACAGAGTTCGGTCGCGATCCTGACAGGCGCGGGGAATACGTTTTGCGCCGGTTACGATCTGCAATCGGTTTCGGACGGCGCGCTGGCCTATGACCCCGATGCCGGCGGGCCGATGGGGCCGACGCGCATGCTGCTGTCGAAGCCTGTCATCGCCGCCGTCGAAGGACACGCCGTGGCCGGCGGCCTGGAACTGGCGCTATGGTGCGATCTTCGAATTGCATCGGAGACGTCGATATTCGGCGTCTTCTGTCGCCGCTGGGGCGTGCCTCTCATCGACGGCGGCAATATCCGCCTGCCACGCCTGATCGGGCACGGCAGGGCCATGGACATGATTCTCACTGGACGTCCGGTGAACGCGGACGAGGCCCTGCAATTCGGCCTTGCCAATCAGGTGGTGGAAGCGGGTGAGGCGCTGGCGGCGGCAAAGGGCCTGGCCATGCGCATTGCAAGCTTTCCCCAAACCTGCATGAGGACCGACAGGATGACGGCGCATCGACAGTGGGGAATGCCGCTTGAAGAAGCGCTTCATATGGAGGCGGTCGAAGGCGTAAAGCCGTTGGCCGAAGAGGCGGTGAAAGGCGCCGCGCGCTTTACAAAAGGCGCCGGACGCTCGGGTAACTTTGACGACTGATATTCAGGAGCCGCGTTTCAGGTGCTCGTCGAGCCGCGGCATGATCTCGATGAAATTGCAGGGCATATGGCGATAGTCGAGCTGCTGTTTCAGAATGCCGTCCCAGGCGTCCTTGCAGGCGCCGGGCGATCCTGGAAGGACGAATACGTAAGTGGCGTCAATCACGCCGCCCGTCGCGCGGGACTGGATCGTGGACGTGCCGATCTTGTCATAGCTTATCCGGTGAAAGACTTCCGAAAAGCCGTCCATCTGCTTGTCGAACAGCGGGGTGATCGCTTCCGGTGTCACGTCGCGCCCGGTAAAGCCGGTGCCGCCGGTGGTGATGATGACGTCCACCTGCGGATCCTGCGCCCAGGCTTTGACGAGGCTTGCTATTCTGTCGCGGTCATCCGTTACGATGTCCCGCGCGGCAATCCGGTGTCCGGCGGCCTCGATTCGCGCGACCAGCGTATCGCCTGACCGGTCGTCGTCCATCGTCCGTGTGTCGGAAACTGTCAACACGGCTATGTTGACCGGAATGAATGGGCGGTTCTCATCGATCCTCATCACTGCATGGCCTTTCCGGTTGCGTCCTGTGAGCCGATACACCGTCCGGCGGCGACATACCAGCGCGGGAAGCGCCGTTGAAGCTCGGATGCAGCCGATTGCGCGTCTTCGAGCGGAGGATAGAGGCCGAAACAGGTCGCGCCGGATCCGGACATCCGAGCCAGCGCGGCGCCGGTGTCCTGCAAGGCTCGATTGATTGTATCGATTTCAGGGGCGATTGTGCGCGCTGGAATCTCCAGATCGTTTCTCAGGCCTTTGAGAAATTTGATCAGTTGTTGGAAGCCGCTGATCGACGGGATCTCCGATATTACGGGATTTGTTTTGGAGGCGAGGCGAGAGAATATTTCCGGGGTCGAAACGCCGCTCAAGGGATTCACCAGCACGATCGGAATCGGCGCGACGGATGGAAGCAATGCGATCCTTTCCCCGATCCCGCGCGCAACCAGAGGCTGGCCGGCAAGACACATCGGAACGTCCGCGCCAAGCTTCAGGGCGACGGCGGCAAGGTCTGCGTTTTCAGGAATTCGCCAGAGCGCGCGCAACGCCCTGAGGCAGGCTGCGGCGTCGGCCGATCCGCCGCCTATTCCGGACGCGACGGGAAGGTTCTTTTCCAGATGAATCGAAACCGGACGCGTTATCTCGGGAAAGGCGTCGCGTAGACTGTCGCGCGCGCGAACAACGATATTGTCATGCGCGGCGTCCAGTTCCGGCGCGAAACGGCCGGATAGGGAGAAACGGTCTTCGGGCGCCGCCTCGACAAAAACACGGTCGCCGATATCAGCGAACATGACGATTGTTTCCAGAAGGTGATAGCCGTCCTCGCGCTGTCCGGTGACATGCAGACAAAGATTGATCTTCGCTGGAGCGAATTCTTCTATTCGGGCCATGAATTGATCATGCCGCGCAGGTCACGGCAGATTAATGACCTGGCCTGGATGGATAAGGTCGGGCCTGCCGTTGAGCTCAGGATTGGCCTGCAGGATCTGCTCGTAGAGAGCCCCGTCTCCAAGAATTTCGGCGGCGATGTTCCACAGGGTCTGTCCCGGCTTCACCTTGTACTGCGCCGCCTGGCTTGCGGTGTCCGGAACCGTCATGCTTTCCTTCTGCGGAGCGTCTGATTCGGTGTCCGGCTGAGTATCGGTCTTGTCCGTGTCCGCCGTCGTCGGTTTTACTTCGGCAACGTCCGGAAGTCCCTTCTCCAGCTTTGCCTCGATTTTCGGGATTTCTTCCGGTTCCGGCTCCATCGTCAGCGAACGCTCCCACTGGAACCTGGCCTCGGTTCTGCGGTTGGCGCGCCAGTATGCGTCTCCCAGGTGATCGTTGATTGTGGGATCTCCCGGCAGCAATTCGGCTGCGCGCTCGAGTTCCTCCACAGCGTTGTCATAGTCACCGAGGCGATAATAGGCCCAGCCGAGCGAATCGACGATGTAGCCGTCATTGGGGCGCAGCCGCACGGCGTCACGGATCAGAGCCATGCCTTCTTCGAGATTGATGTTCATGTCGACCCATGAATATCCAAGGTAATTCATGACCTGCGGCTGATTGGGAAACAGTTCGAGGGCGCGTTTGAAATTCGGTTCGGCCTTTTCCCATTCCTTGATCCGCTCATAGGCGATTCCGCGCTGGAAATAGATATTCCAGTGCGACCGGTTCGGCAGGACGCCGATCGCCTTGACGGCCTTGTCGTAGTTCTGCGCCATCTCGTCGTACTCCTTGGCTTCAGACAGGACACTGCCCAGAGCCAGATAGGAGCGGAGATCGTCAGGGTTTTCCGCCACCAGGCCGTTCAGATAGGTCTTTGCCTCCTCTACCTGTCCGAGATCGGCCAGGTTGAGCCCGAGCTGCAATTGTGCGACGCGGTGCATGACGGAGTTATCGGGTATAGCGCGGTAAATCGCGTTTGCGCCTTCAATATCCTCGAGTTTGGCGGCAAGATCGCCAAGTATGATCAGCGTCGAGGCATTGTCCGGATCGAGGGCCCGCGCAAAATTCAGATACAAGGCAACATAGTCTTGCGCGCCTTCGCGGTTGAGTGCACTGCCGATTGTGAACAGCACAGCGGCTGCTCCCTGCTCGGGGCTTGCGATTTCGGCCGCCGGAGGCATGTCCGCCTCGATCATGTCATGCAATGTTTCAAGCGGCATGTACCCATTTGCAAAAGCGCTTCCGGACGCAAGCGCGTCAAGAGCGGCGCGCTTGTTTCCGCTGCGCGCTTCCATGCCGGCGAGCGCCATGGTGGCGCGGATGAAGGTGTCAGGCGCAGTCCGGGCGGCTTGCTGGTCGAGAATGAGGGACGTGTAAAGGCGTCGCGCCGCGTCCTTGTCGCCGTTCAGTTCGCGAATCGATGCGATGTGAAACATCTTGAAGATGTCGTACCAATCCGGTCCCGAAAGCGATTCGACCTGGGAAATGGCTTTATCGGCGTCGCCTTCGCCATAAATCGCCCAAGCGGTGAGAAGTCCGTTGAGCAGGCGCTCGAGATCGACGGCGCTGCCTGGGTCGAACAGCGTCTGCGCGCGTCCGAATTCTCGCTTCCTCATGGCGTCGACGCCAAGCGCGAGGGCCGCGACGGTTGCGACATCAGTTTCCGTCTTGAGTTCCTGGGCGAGTTCCACGCCTTCCTCGAAGCGGCCGTTTTTGAAAAGCAAGAGCATCAGCCTCTGCTTGATATCAATATTATCCGGTTCGTAGCTAAGCGCTTTTGCGTAAAGGTCGATCGCCGTGTCCAGTTCAAGATCGGCTTCCGCGCTCTGGCCGGCGAGAACAGCGCCTGCATAGCTATTGGCTATCGTCGTATCGAAACCGGCGTCGGACGTCTGGGCAAGGGCCGAAGCGGGAAGGGCGATGAACGCGCCAATCGTCGCTGCACCGAGTAGCCGCTTCAATTTCCGTTGCAACATATTGTTTATTCCCGCAATTGCATGCTTGTTACAGATTCTTCGCCAAACGTGATCTTCAAGCATGGCTATTTTTCGTCAAGACGCCGGATCTCTTGCTTTTGCGCCGCAAGTTGCTGGTCAATAAACGCGGCTGATGCAAAATTCGATCACATCCAGCAAGGCGTCTTTTTCCGCCGTTTCCGGCAAAGGCGCAAGAGCATCGCGCGCAATTGCTCCGTAATGCTCCGCACGCGCGATCGTGTCGTTCAGGGCGTTCGTCGCGCGAAGCAGCTTGTGCGCCGATTCGAGGGCCTCATCGTCGTTCTTCCCTTCCTCGATTGCAGAGCGCCAGAAGGTCCGGTCCTTTTCGCTTCCGCGTCGGTAGCTCAGAACGACGGGAAGCGTGATTTTTCCTTCCCGGAAGTCGTCGCCGACATTCTTGCCAAGAGCCGCCGCCGAGCCGCCATAGTCGAGCACGTCGTCGACGAGTTGGAATGCCAGACCGAGATTGGCGCCGTAGGACCGCAGCGCGTCCCGTTCCGCCTTGCCGGTTCCCGCGACGATCGGGCCCACTTCCGCGGCCGCCGAAAACAGCGCCGCCGTCTTGGCGCGGATAACGGCGAGATAGTCGTCTTCCGTTGTCTCCATGTTCTTCGCTACGGAAAGCTGAAAGACCTCGCCTTCCGCAATGACGGAAGCGGCTGTTGAAAGCACGTCGAGCGCGTCCATGGAGCCGACATCGACCATCATCCGGAAAGCCTGTCCAAGCAGGAAATCGCCGACAAGAACGCTGGCCTGGTTGCCCCAGATCATTCGGGCCGTCGACTTGCCGCGTCTCAGGTCGCTCTCGTCCACCACGTCGTCATGCAGAAGCGTCGCCGTATGCATGAATTCGACGCTGGTTGCGAGCTTGACGTGGTTTGCGCCCTCGTATCCGAACATCGTCGCCGAAGCCAGCGTCAGCATCGGCCGCAGGCGCTTACCGCCGGACGAGATCAGATGATTGGCGACCTCCGGTATCATTTCGACGTCGGAGCCGGCCTTCGACAGGATGAGCTGGTTTACCCTTTCCATGCCGGGTTTCGTAAGATCGACAAGCTTCTTTATCGACGCGGCATGCCTGTTCTTTTTCTCAAGGGGTATTACAACGCCCAATTTTCAAAAACTCCTGTTTCCTCTACCCGATAACAATAGAAACAGGCACGTGCGGCGACAAGGGTTAATAGTGACCACCGGACAATCTATCGTGTATTAAAAGCCATGCGTCGGCGTGAACGTTGAGTCGAGCCCGCAGTTGAAAGGCAGCGCCTCGATCATGTATCCATGTCGCGCGTATCCGCGCCAGGAAAGGGAAGTGGGTGAAGGAACTGCTGAGAACCAACAATGTCGTGACCATATCTTTCGTCACAAGCTTGATGAAAGACGCCGGCATCGCCTGTTTCGTCGCCGACGAGAATATGAGCGTGCTGGATGGTTCCATCGGCATATTGCCGCGCCGCATACTCGTTGATCCCGACCGAATGGACGAGGCGCGCAGCCTTGTTGAAAGCGCCGGACTGGCGGAAGAACTGAAGCCGCCGAAATGACGGCGATGACGGGCAACCGGCTGAAAGGCGTCGATAGCGAAACAGTTGACGCCTTCCACTACGGCGCTTTTCATGTGATCCAGCCGAAGGGGCAGGGACATCGCTCGGGAAGCGACGCCATGTTTCTTGCAGCCATGGTGCCTGGCGACGCTCGCGGAAAAGTGGCCGATCTCGGGGCGGGTTCAGGCGCTGCAGGCATGGCCGTGGCGTCGCGCGTGGCCTCTGTCGAGGTGACGCTCGTCGAGCGGTCTGCAATGATGGCGGAGTTTGCAAGACGCTCCGTCGATCTCGAGGCCAACGCGGCGCTGAAACCCCGTATGAATGTGATTGAGGCGGATGTGGCGCTGACCGGCAAGGCGCGCGCTGCGTCGGGTCTGCAGGACGGCGTCTACGATCATGTAATCATGAACCCGCCATTCAACCTGCCGGCCGATCGCAAGACCCCCGACGCGCTCAAGGCCGAGGCGCACGCCATGCAGGCGGAGATGTTCGACAAATGGCTGAGAACCGCCAACGCCATCGCGAAGCCCGGCGGTCAGCTTTCCCTGATTGCGCGCCCGCAATCTGTCGCGGAAATCCTCTCTGCCTGTCAGAACCGCTTCGGCGGTCTGTGCATCACGCTCGTTCATCCGCGCCGCGACGCCAACGCCACCCGGCTTCTGCTCTCCGGCGTCAAGGGAAGCCGGGCGCGACTGGAATTCCGCCCGCCGCTAATCGTCCACGATGGCGACGGTCACCGGTTTACGGCACGCGCCGCCGCCCTGAACAACGGCAAGGCGCATCTGCCACGACGGTAGAATTTGTCCGATCGTCTCCGTATTTTCATCCGGTTCCGCGAGAAGACCGCCGCTGCCGGATACAACTTCTCCATCCTGCTCAAATGGTTCGGGGAGCTTTTCTGGCCTCTCGTCGTTGCGCCGCTGTTCATGTGGGTTCGTGTGGCGCAGGCAGCGCAAGTGCTTCTGGCATCATTCAAAACGAGACGGCTGCCGGTTTCCCGAACCGGGCGGCCGTGCATTTCAAAGCCAATCTGCCCGCGAAGTTAGAAGCGGGCGATTGGTCTACTTGTGACCGGCGTGTCCGCCTGCAATCTCGTCCGTCTGTTCTTCATCCAGATCTTCCGGCAGAAGCAGGTTCAGAACGATGGCGATGAACGCCGCCGGCAGAATTCCCGACGTCAGCAGAACTTTCACCGTGCCCGGCATGAAGAACAAGGCGTTCGGCTCCAGTTGAAGACCGAGGCCGATGGAGATCGAGATCGCGAAGATCACCATGTTGCGGCGGTTCCAGTTCACATCCGAAAGCATGGAGATGCCTGCGGCCACGACCATGCCGAACATTACAATCACGCCGCCACCGAGAACCTCGATCGGGACCGAGGAGACGACGGCTCCGATTTTCGGAATGAAGCCGGCGATGATCAGGAAAATCGCGCCAATCGTCACCACGTTGCGGCTCATGATGCCTGTCATCGCGATCAGCCCGACGTTTTGCGAAAAGGATGTGTTGGGCAATGCGCCGAAAACGCCAGCGACCGCGGTGCCGACACCATCTGCAAACGTTGCGCCGCGGATCTCGTCGGATGTCGGTTCGCGACCAGCGCCGCCCTTGGTGACGCCCGAGACGTCCCCGACGGTTTCGACTGCGGACACGAAAGCCATGAGGCAGAAGCCGATGATCGCGGCGATCGAGAACTCGAAGCCGAAATGGAACGGGTTCGGCAAGGCGAAGACGGCGGCGCCGGCTACATTGGCGAAACTCACCATGCCGAACATCCAGGAAACAACATAGCCGACGATCAGTCCGATCAGGACCGCCGAAACCGAAATCATACCGCGCGTGAAGAACTTGACGCCGAGCGTGACGACAACCACCAGCAAGGCAATGCACCAGTTAAGCAGCGATCCGTATTCGATGGCGGAAAAATCCGCTGCATCGCCGCTTGCCTTGGCGGCAGCCAATTCATTGGCGAGCTGGTTCATCGCAGGCACGCCGCCGGCAGCGTATTGTATGCCGACTTGAACAAGCGCCAGTCCGATCATTGAGACGACGAGGCCGGTCACGAGCGGCGGCAGCGCAAATCTGATTTTTCCGATGAAAAAGCCGAGGCAGGCGTGGAACAGTCCGCCGACAATCACGCCGCACATCAGCACGCCCATGGCTTCGACGCCCTTTCCTGCCACCAGAGGTATCATGATGGGAATGAAGGCAAAGGACGTGCCCTGCACGATGGGTAGACGCGCGCCGATGGGGCCGGCTCCGACGGTTTGAAACAGTGTCGTGATACCGGCGAACAGCATCGACATCTGAATCATGTAAATCATGTTGGGAAAGTCCGGCGAATTCGATCCGAATCCGAAACCAGCGGCGCCGGCTACGATGATTGCCGGCGTGACGTTGCTGACGAACATCGCCAATACGTGTTGAATGCCAAGCGGCACGGCCGATGCTAGCGGTGGTGTGTAATTCGGATCCCTGAGTTGTTCAGGTGTCCCAAGTGCGGTTGATGTGGACATCCGGCTTCCCCTTTTTAGCACGGACCAGAAATGCGGCCCGTCAGAGTCCATGCAACCACCAATTTTCAATGGAGTCGCAGAAATCTTGATGATCTCAGTATGTTTTCCTCAGGAAACTCCAGGTTTTGAACAAGTATCAGACGATACTATATCAACGAGCGCGCTATTTTCTGTATCGGCGCCCGTCAGGACATTCACTCGCTGACTTGGCGTGTCGAGCGTTCCAGCCACGCCGGCTCGATCTCAACGCCCCAGCCGGGTTCGTCGGTGACGCGGGCCTGGCCGTCCACGATCTCATAGGGGGATGACCGGAAAAGACCCTCCTGCCATGGATAATAGTCCTCTTTCTCGATCGAAAACTCGAGATACTTTCCGGCGTTCGGGATCGCTCGCAGAAGATGCATGGTGAAGATCGTGACCATGGACAGATTAGCGCAATGAGGCGTGCAGGGGATGCCGGCTTCATGCGCCACGCGCGCGACCTGCATTGTCCGGTACATGCCGCCCAGATAGCAGACATCCGGCTGGATAACATCGACGACGCGGCCATCGATCATGCGTTCCCAGTCGACCAGCGAACAATCCTGTTCTCCGCCGGTCACGTCGATATTGAGCGCCTCGGTGACCTGCTTTGTCTGTTCGTAGCGCCAGTAGGGGCATGGCTCCTCGTAGTGGCTGACGCCGTTATCCTGAAGGAACCGGCCAATCTCTATAGCCTTTTGCGGCGAATAACAGGAGTTGGCGTCGACTAAAAGTGCGGTTCCGTCAGCCATTGCCTTGCTGATCGCTGGCACGATCTCGTCGGTGCGGCCGGGCCATTCGTCCTTGTCATGTCCGCATTCGGACCCAATTCGAAACTTGACGGCGGTAAAGCCGTAGTCCTGCTGCAATTTTTTCAGCCGTTCAGCCTCGTCGGCCGGCGTTATGTCGCGCTTCATCGAAGACGCATAGGCGCGAACGGTTCCCGGCGAGCCTCCAAGCAGTTCGCAGACCGGCTTGCCCTCGAGCTTGCCGCGCAGGTCCAGAAGCGCGGTGTCGACGCCGCCCATGGCGCGCACCAGGTAGGATCCTGGAAATTTGTGCTCGCGCTCCGGAATGATCTCCATCAGGCGAGCAATGTCGAATGCGTCCTGACCCAATGAATAAGGCGCAACCTGGCGATGAAGCACCGCAGCCGTGATGTCTGCGTTGTAGGGGGCCACTTGTCCCCAGCCTTGCGATCCGTCTTCGGCGGTGACCCGGACGAAACACACAAATGCGTCAGTAAAGGTTTCGATAGAGCTGATTTTCATTTCGGACCCTGGCGTGATGGCGCCCACAACAGCGCGGATCGGTTTTCGGCTTGCCAAAATATGCGGAATTGGCCTCTATAGTAGGTCCGTTTTGCATAAAATCACATACCAATCGAGACATGCATGAAACGTCATGGAGGCGCGCTCCTCTCGTCAATCCGCATCGACCGGACATCTGACCGGCGCTTTTCGGTGCAGCTTTACATGGCTCTGCGCGAACTTCTGCTCTCGGGCGCGTTCAACATCGGCGACCGGATGCCCGCGACCCGCACGCTTGCTTTGGAAATCGGCGTATCGCGGACGACGGTGATCGATGCGATCGATCGTCTGGTTTCTGAAGGCTTGCTGGAATCACGCGTTGGAGCCGGCACATTCGTCAGTAAAACGCTCGCGGTGCAGATCCGACTGTCGGATTCGGCGCAAGGCGATGTCGGCGCTATGGCGCCCCCGAGACTCTCGCGGATGACGGCCCGCGCCGCGAATGCATTTACGCCGCGCAGTCGCCTTCCGCACAAATCCGAGCCGTTCATCACCGCGCTGCCGGCGCTCGACGCCTTTCCGATGGCGCAGTGGGCCCGGCTCTCCGCGCGGCACTGGCGCAAGGGGCGTGACCATATCGGAGGCTATGGAGAGCCGTTCGGATATGGTCGGCTTCGCTCGGCGATCGCGCAACAACTGAATGCAGCGCGCGGGATCAAGTGCGGTCCGGAGCAGATATTTATCGTCAATGGCGCGCAACACGCCTTCGCCACCATTGGTCTGATGCTGGTCAATCCCGGTGAAGCGATCTGGTTCGAGAATCCGGGCGCCGTCGGCTCGCGCAACGCTTTCCTCGCCTGCGAAGCGCGACTTGTGCCCGTTGACATCGACGCCGAAGGCTTCTGCGTCGAGGAGGCGCTGGAAGAGGAGCCCGATTTCCGTCTGGCCTTCGTCACGCCCTCGCACCAGCAGCCGCTTGGTCTCGTGATGAGTCTTGCGCGCCGGCTTGCCCTCTTGCAGGCGGCGAAAGACGCTGACGCGATGATTGTCGAGGATGATTATGATGGCGAATTCTACTATGGAGAACAGCCGCCGCCGACCCTCAAGAGCATCGACACCCAGGAAAGGGTCATCTATGTCGGCACGTTTTCCAAATCGCTGTTTCCCTCGTTACGGCTCGGCTACATTCTCTCGCCGAAAGGACTGGTGGAGAGTTTCGAACGTCTGTTCACCACCTGGCAGAGCGGCGCGCCCACCTTCAATCAGGCGATTGTCGCCGATTTCATGGATGAAGGATTCTTTGCAACCCACGTCCGGACCATGCGGCAGATCTACAAGGCGCGTTACGAAGCGCTCATGGATTCCGCAGACAGGATTGGCGAGTGGGTGGATTTGCAGCCCACAGGGGGCGGCTTTCACACGACGGGCTTCCTGCGGGCGGAAATCGAGGAAGCAGACATCGTGTCCGCCGCCGCAGCCGCCGGTGTAACGACTGCGCCGCTGGGGAGATATGCGATAGCCCCTTACCGGCGAAAAGGGCTGGTTTTCGGTTTCGGGAGCACGCTGCCGGAAGATATCAAATCCGGAATGGAGACGCTTGGACGTGTGATGGGCCAGCTTGGAAAAACCCGGCAATTGGTCTAAGAAAAATTCTGCAATGGATATATTTTGCAGTCCAATCAGCCCATACAGTTTCGGAGTTAGGCTCCGACGGTGCTGAAAACGACAAGAGGGAGACGACTATGCGGATGACTATGAAAACCGCTGTGCTACTGGCCGCGACAACGCTGGCTGGAATGGGCAGCGCACAGGCCGAGACCTTGAGATTGCTGACATGGGGCGGATATGCGCCGGAGAACGTGATCGCCAAGTTCGAAGAAATGTATCCCGACATCGATGTCGAGGTAACGCTTTCCAACAACGAGGAAATGGTCGCCAAGCTTCGCGCTACTGGCGGCGCCGGTTTTGACCTCGCGCAACCGAGCCACGACCGCATCTACGCGCCGCAGCTCGAATATGACATCTACAAGCCGCTCGACATAAGCAAGATCGATACGTCCGTATTCGAGCCGAAACTGCTCGACGGCGTGAAGGCGAATACAACGATTGACGGCGAAGTCTACGCCGTGCCGCACCAGTGGGGCACGTCCGGCTTGATGGCCGACAAGTCGAAAGCGCCGGATTTCAAAAGCTGGGGCGATCTCTGTGATCCGAAGTACAAGGGCAAGACCTCGATGCGCCTGAAGCGCACGATTTTGCTCGGCACCGCTTATTCTATGGGCGAGGATCCGTTTGCAACCTATTCGGACCTCGACGCCTATCAGGCATTGCTCGACAAGGTGGTCGAGAAGCTCAGCGCCTGCAAGGACAATATCAAGGCCTACTGGAAGGGCGGCGACGACCTTTCGGCCATGATGCTTTCGGGTGAGATCGTTGCTTCCGAAACGTGGGATTCGACGGCTTACAAGCTCTACAATGAAAACAACGATATCGTTTTCGTCCCGCCTGAAACGGGTGCGCTTGCCTGGATCGACACCTTCGTCATTCCGCGCAAGGGCGAAGCCGATGACGCCGCCTACAAGTGGATCAATTTCGTGCTGCAGCCGGAGATCTCCCAGATGATGTCTGAAAGCACCGGCGCAATTGTCGCAGTCAAGGGCGGCAAGGATCTTCTGCCGGATCATCTCAAGGCAGCCGTCAATGCGGCCTTTACGGACGAAGATATCAACAACCTGAAGTTCTTCGCCAACATTCCTCCGGGCGTCGAGGACATGGAAGGCAAAGCGCTGGAGAAAATTCAGGCCGCCACCGGAGGCTAATCCGGTTCTCCTCGATCCGGTGGACGGCTCCCTTTGCGGGGCCGTCCGCCAACTTGCAAATATAACGCCATCCAAGCAGGCCGCCACGTGACCGATTCTGCAGTCTCCGACCTCGAATGCAGTAATGTCTGCAAGAATTTCGGCTCCGTTCAGGCCGTCAAGGATGTTTCGTTCGAAATACCAAGCGGCTCGTTCTTCTCCATTCTCGGACCCTCGGGATGCGGCAAGACCACTCTGATGCGCATGATCGCCGGCTTCGAGGAACCTGACTCCGGCGATATCAGCATCAAGGGGCGCTCGGTTCTCAACGTTCCGCCTAACCGGCGCAACGTGAAGATGGTTTTCCAGCATCTCGCCCTGTTTCCGATGATGAACGTCTTCGAGAACATCGCCTATGGCTTGCGGTGCATCGGCGCGGATCGCGACGAAATCAAGCGCAAAGTCCAGGATGTGCTCAACCGCGTGGCCCTGCCGGATGTCGGCGGTCGCGAAATTTATCAATTGTCCGGCGGCCAGAAGCAGCGTATCGCGATTGCCCGCTGCATGGTGCTCGATCCCGACGTGCTGCTGCTCGACGAACCTCTGGGCGCGCTAGACCTGAAGTTGCGCGAAGCCATGAAAATCGAACTGAAGCTGCTGCAAAATCAGTTCGACACGACCTTCGTCTACATCACCCATGACCAGTCGGAAGCGCTCGTCATGTCCGACCGCGTCGCAGTGATGAATAATGGTCGGTTCGAGCAGATCGGCACGCCGCAGGACCTCTATCATCATCCCAAGACTGCCTTCGTGGCCGGTTTCGTCGGTGATTCCAATCGCTGGACCGGCAAGGTGACTGCAGTTCAGGGCGATGAAGTCATTGTCGAGACTGACGGCGGCATGAGCGCTCGCTGCCGTCCGGGAGAAGGAGCCTCGGTCGCGGCGGGCGATACGGTCACGCTGTTCGTTCGGCCCGAGTTCGTACATCTCGCCCAGGGTCGTAAGGCGTCGGGCGAGAACAGTTTGCAGGGCAGGGTGGACAACCTTTTGTTCAACGGCGCCAACAGCCGGGCCCTCGTCCGGCTCGGATCGGGAGAACTGGTCGAAGTCGACGTCACGCTGAAGGGCGGGGCAAACGACGTGAAGCCGACGGACGAAGTCGCGCTTTCCTGGTCGGCTGACAATGCGATCTGTTTCGCGGCTGGAGAAGGGCGATGAACCAACGGGACGCCCGGCGACTGTCGCTAATCCTGCTGTTCATGCCTTTTGCGCTGTGGATCCTGCTTCTTATCCTGTTGCCGCATATCGGCATGGGGGTCTTGTCGCTTCGTGAAAAGATCGCCCCGCGCCAGTATGAATTCGGCTTCGACAATTACATCGAATTCTTTATCGAGCCGATCTACTGGCACATCATGGCGCGCACCGCCATCATGTCGCTGATCGTGACAGCCCTGGCGCTGGTTATCGGTTTTCCTGTCTCCTACTACATCGCCAAGATCGCCGGTCCGCGCACGCGCGGCGCTATGTTCATGTTCTGCCTGATCCCGCTCTGGGTCAGTGATCTGATCCGCGCCTTCGGATGGATATTGCTTTTGCGCGAAACCGGCGTGATTTCGGGCGTGTTGCAATGGTCCGGTCTGATCAGCGAGCCAATCGAACTGCTGTACAACGACGCGGCCGTAATCGTCGGCCTGGTTTACACGGTCATGCTGTTCATGATCGTTCCGCTGACATCGACCATGGACGGCATGGACGATTCCATGATCGAGGCGGGATACAATCTCGGTGGAAACGGCCTGACCGTGCTGAGGCGCATCATTATTCCCTATGCAATGCCCGGCATCGTGTCGGGCTCGATCATTGTGTTCATGCTGACGGCCGGCAGTTACCTGACGCCGGTGCTGCTCGGAGGGAAATATTCGAGCTGGTTCACCCAGACCATCTACGATCAGTTCATCACCCGCTACAACTGGGAGTCCGGCGCCGCCTTCGGCTTCCTTCTGCTGATATTCACGTCGCTGGTCGTCTGGATCGGACTGAAGCTTTCCGGCCAGTCGCTCTCCAGCACCGTGGCGCGGAGCTAGAATATGGCGAGCACAGGCGGAAACCAGGCTTTTGCAGTGGGCTACCGGCTCTATATGGCGGCCTTTTTCATCTTTCTTGTGGCGCCTCTGATCGCTGCCGGGATCTTTGCTTTCAACGATTCCGTGTTCCCATCTCTGCCGTGGAAGGGCTTCACGCTCGACTGGTTTTTCGGAACGTCGGAGCCGAAACTCGGTATGTTCCACGACAGACGGCTGCTTCAGGGCCTCTACAATTCATTCGTCATCGCAGTATCGGTCGCGCTGCTGTCGGTTTTCGTCGGGACCTGCAATGCGTTTCTGTTCGTGCGATCCAGCCTGCCCGCGAAGAATTTCTTCTACATCATCATGGTCCTGCCGTTGGTCATTCCCGGCGTTATTCTGGGCATCTCGATCCTGGTGCTGGCCAGCACAGTCGCAAACACGCTCGATGATTCCTACGGTATCGATCTTGGGTTTTTAAGACCTGGCATTGTGCTTGTGGTTCTCGGCCAGTTTTCATTCATCGCGACCATTACGTCGCTGGTGATTACAGCCCGCCTCAGGAAGTTCGACGCCACGATGGAAGAGGCTGCCTACAATCTTGGCGCCAGCCGTGTCCGGGTTCTCTGGTCAATCACGCTTCCCTTCCTGCGACCGGCCATGATCGCCGCCGGCATCGTCGCCTTCCTGGTCTCGTTCGAGAATTTCAATACGACATTGTTCCTTGTCGGGTCAGAATCGCCGCTGACCATCACCATGTTCGATCGTATGGCCAAGGGTGGCTCGACGCCGGTGCTCAACGCCGTTTCCTTCTTCCTGATGCTCGGTTCCGGACTTCTGGCCATCATTTCCATTCTCGTTCAGCGCGACAAGACCGCCCGGTAATTACGGATACTCAACAATGCAGTCGTTTGATTTCGTCATTGTCGGAGCGGGATCGGCTGGAGCAGTGCTCGCCAACCGGCTTTCGGAGAATGGCCGGTACAGCGTATGCCTGCTGGAGGCCGGCGGCACCGACAAGAACTTCTGGATCTGGATGCCGATCGGCTACGGCAAGGCGTTCTACAACGAGCGCATCAACTGGATGTACCGCACAGAGCCGGACGCGGAGCTCAACGGACGCGTCGGTTACTGGCCGCGCGGCAAGGTGCTGGGCGGATCGAGTTCGATCAATGCGATGGTGTTCATCCGGGGACAGCACGCCGATTACGAGGACTGGAAGGAAATGGGCAATGCCGGCTGGGGCTGGGACGATCTCCTGCCCTATTTCCGCAAGCTCGAATCCTTCGACCAGGGCGCGAGCGACTATCGCGGCGGCGATGGCCCGATCCACGTTTCGACGGTGAAAGATCTGTTGCATCCGCTTTGCGATGTGTTTCTGGAAGGCGCGCGACAGGCCGGCTTCAGCGACAATGCGGATTTCAACGGCGCCGACCAGGAAGGGATCGGCTGCTACCAGATCAACACGAGAAACGGCTATCGCATGTCGACTGCTCGCGCCTATCTGGCTCCGGCCAAGCGGCGTCCGAACCTGACGGTGGTGACCCAGGCGCATGCGACCCGGGTGATCATGGACGGAACCCGCGCAACAGGCGTCGCCTTTCAGAGACGCGGCAAGCAATACACGGTTACGGCCCGTCGCGAGGTGATTTTGAGCGCCGGGGCGGTCAACTCTCCACAGATCCTCATGCTGTCCGGTATCGGCCCGCCGGAGGAGCTGAAGAACCACGGCCTCGCGGTCGCTATCGCCCGCAAGGGCGTCGGCCAGAACCTGCAGGATCATCTCGGGCTGGACTTTCTCTACCGGTCCAAGGCGCCGACACTCAATAATATGCTTCGGCCCTGGTGGGGCAAGATGCGCTACGGGTTTTACTATGTCTTGACCCGTTCGGGTCCGCTGTCGCTGAGCGTCAACCAGGCCGGCGGTTTCGTCCGGTCGTCGCCTGAACGCAAGCGGCCGAACATGCAACTCTACTTCTCTCCCGTCAGTTACACGAAGGCGCCGAAAGGCAAGCGCCCGCTCATGAGCCCGGATCCGTTTCCCGGATTTCTGCTCGGCTACCAACCAACACGGCCGACCAGTCGTGGTCATATCGCCCTGCGCTCCGCCGATGCACTTGCAGCGCCGGCGATCCATCCAAATTCACTGAGCACGGAACATGACCGGGTCGAAATGATTGAAGGCAGCAGGCTGATGCGGAAGATCGCAGAAAGCCCGGCGATGCAAACGGTGATCGATGAGGAAATCGTTCCGGGGCCCGCCACGTCGAGCGACGCGGATTTGCTCGCCGACATACGTCGAAGATGCTCGACGGTCTTCCATCCGGTCAGCACCTGCCGCATGGGTCCGGATCCGGAAACCGATGTCGTCGACACGCGGCTTCGCGTTTACGGAGCCCGGAACCTGCGTGTCGTCGATGCTTCGATTTTCCCGACCGTAATATCCGGAAACACCAATGCGCCTACGATGATGATCGGAGAGCGGGCCGCCGATCTCATCCTCGAGGATCAGGGCGACGCCTGACGTTGCAGCGTTGGCGTAATCTTTGACCATTGCGTTTGCGACAATAGTACATACATCTGGATGGCAATTGATTCCGGAGAACACTTTGACGATGGCGCGATTCAAGAAACTGGTCCCGAAGCGATTTCGAAACGAAGGAACCGTGATACCGGTCATTCGGCTGCAGGGCGCGATCATGCCCGGCGGTAACCAGTTCCGTCCGAATCTCAACCTGGCAGGCGTTGCGCCTTTGCTCGACAAGGCGTTCGGCGACAAGAAGGCGCCGGCCGTCGCCATTTCGATCAACTCGCCCGGCGGTTCACCCGTCCAGTCGCGGCTAATTTTCCGGCGAATTCGCGATCTCGCCGCGGAAAAGGAAAAGAAGGTCCTGATGTTCGTCGAGGACGTCGCTGCTTCGGGCGGCTACATGATCGCCATCGCCGGCGATGAAATCTACGCCGACCCGTCATCCATCGTGGGCTCCATCGGCGTCGTTTCGGCAAGCTTCGGTTTTCCCGAGATGCTCAACAAGATCGGCGTCGAACGCAGGGTCTATACCGCGGGCAAGAACAAGGCGACGCTTGATCCGTTCCAGCCGGAAAATCCGGCCGATGTCGAGCACCTGAAATCTCTGCAGCTCGAGGTTCACAAGGTGTTCATCGACATGGTGAAGGATCGTCGCGGCGAGAAACTCGCTGACGATGACGATCTGTTTACAGGTCTGTTCTGGTCCGGCCTGCGGGGCAAGGAACTCGGTCTTGTCGACGAACTGGGCGACATGCGGTCGGTTCTGAAGAAAAAATTCGGCGAAAAGACTGAATTGCGGCTGATTTCGGCGTCGCGCGGTCTCTTTGGACGGCGCGCCACCGGAGCGTCAGTGGAGAGCTGGGCCGGCGCGCTGGGCGCCAACGCCACGGACGGGCTGATCGGTTCACTGGAGGAGAAGAGCCTTTGGAACCGCTACGGTTTGTAAAATCCGGCCGACGGCGTTCAGCCGCACACGAAACGGAGGAGGCGGCGACATGGCGCAACTGATGATGCTTGCCGCAGTCGGCATCGTCGCCTGGTGGGGCTACAAGAAATTCCTGGCAGAGGCCAAGCGCGTTTCGGCTTCCGTGCGGCGCGCCGAAAAGGAAGCGACGACCGGCGCACAGGGCACGCTCGTGAAGGATCCCAAAACCGGCGAATACCGTTTGGAAGAGAAATCCGACGATATGTGACGGGCCGTTGCGGCGCGAAGGCCTTGACCGGGCGCGGCTTAAGTGGCACCTGTCCGGCGCATTCCAGACGAGACCAGATCAATCCGGACCCTATCCATGACCGTGCACGCTGGCGACCTGCCGCCGCATATGCAGCCGACCCGTTCCTTTCAGGGACTGATACTTGCGCTTCACAACTACTGGGCGGACTATGGTTGCGTGGTCCTTCAACCCTATGACATGGAAGTCGGCGCCGGCACTTTTCATCCTGCGACGACATTGCGTTCGCTCGGACACAAGCCCTGGAACGCCGCCTATGTTCAGCCTTCACGCCGACCGACCGATGGGCGTTACGGTGAAAACCCAAATCGCCTTCAGCACTATTATCAGTATCAGGTGCTGCTGAAACCTTCGCCGCCGGATCTGCAGGACCTGTATCTCGGTTCGCTGAAGGCCATCGGCATTGATCCTCTGCTGCACGACATACGCTTTGTCGAAGACGATTGGGAGAGTCCGACGCTCGGCGCCTGGGGCCTCGGCTGGGAATGCTGGTGCGACGGCATGGAGGTTTCGCAGTTCACCTATTTTCAGCAGGTCTGCGGCATCGAATGTTCGCCGGTCGCCGGAGAACTGACCTATGGGCTGGAGCGTCTCGCGATGTATGTGCAGGGCGTGGACAATGTCTACGATCTGAATTTCAACGGCCGCGAGAATGGCAAAGTCACCTATGGCGACGTGTTTCTGCAGGCGGAGCAGGAATATTCGCGGCACAATTTCGAGTTCGCCGATACGTCGGTGCTGCTCAGGCATTTCGATGACGCAGAAGCCGAATGCCGGGCGCTTCTCGCGCTGGGCGCGGCGGACGATGAAAATTCCGTACACAAATGCGTGCTGCCGGCCTATGACCAGTGCATCAAGGCTTCGCACGTCTTCAACCTTCTCGACGCCCGCGGCGTGATCTCGGTGACCGAACGGCAGAGCTACATTCTGCGGGTTCGCAACCTTTCGAAAATGTGCGGCGAGGCCTACCTCCTGACCGATGCAGGCGGCTTCGACAACCGCCTCTGAGTTTACCGGAAGTCCTTCGATGCCTGACCTGTTGCTGGAACTGCGTTCCGAAGAAATCCCCGCCCGCATGCAGAAGAAAGCCGCGGGCGACCTGAGAAAATTGGTGACGGATGCGCTGGTCGAAGCCGGCCTGACCTATGAGGGCGCGCGCGAATACTGGACGCCGCGTCGGCTGACGCTGGACGTGCGCGGTCTGACAGCGCGCTCAGCCGATGTGAGCGAAGAACGCAAGGGACCGCGCACCGACGCGCCTGAAAAGGCGATCGCTGGCTTTCTGAGAGGCGCTGGACTTGCCTCCGTCGAGGAAGTGACTGTCCGCTCCGACCCCAAGAAGGGTGATTTCTACGTCGCTGTCATCGAAAAATCGGGCAGGGCGGCCGAAG
The DNA here is from genome assembly GCF_039888615.1 of Hoeflea sp. CAU 1731. Classification (NCBI taxonomy): domain Bacteria; kingdom Pseudomonadati; phylum Pseudomonadota; class Alphaproteobacteria; order Hyphomicrobiales; family Rhizobiaceae; genus Hoeflea; species Hoeflea sp. CAU 1731. The sequence goes on from NZ_JBDQQS010000011.1 coordinate 122,906, forward strand.
AGATCATCGCTGAGGCGATGCCGGGCATCATCCGCAATTTTCCCTGGCCGAAGTCAATGCGCTGGGGCGAGGCGTCCGCGAAACCCGGAGCATTGCGCTGGGTCCGGCCGCTGCAGTCCATCCTGTGCACCTTCGGACCCGAGACCGAAGAGCCGGAAGTCATCGCGTTCGAGGTCGACGGGATAGTCGCTGGCAATGTCACCTACGGCCACCGGTTTCACGCGCCCGAGCCGATCAGCGTTCGCCGCTTCGGCGATTATGTCGAGAAGCTCGAAAAGGCGAAGGTCGTGCTCGACGCCGAACGGCGCAAGGAGATCATCCGCACAGACGCCCGCAATCTTGCTTTCGCGCAAGGGCTGGAACTGGTTGATGACGAGGGATTGCTCGACGAGGTGTCCGGTCTTGTCGAATGGCCAGTGGTGCTTTTGGGCGAATTCGAGGAGGCCTACCTAGCGATTCCCGCTGAAGTGATCCGCCTGACCATAAAGGAAAATCAGAAGTGCTTCGTGTTGCGGCCGCAGGGCGATGCGGATGCCCTTGCAAACCGGTTCATCCTCACGGCGAATATCGAGGCAAGCGACGGCGGCGCGGTCATCGCACACGGCAACGGCAAAGTGGTGCGGGCGCGCCTCTCAGACGCGCTGCATTTCTGGAAGACCGACCAGGCCAATCTTCCCGACCTCGAGACCCTGCGCAGTTCTCAGCAAAGGCTTGATCTCGATCTCGAAAAGCCGCTGGATCAGCGCATGGCGAAACTCGATGCGCTGAAGGTGACATTCCATGCGAAGCTTGGAACGCAAGGAGAGCGCGTCGAACGGATACGGCAGATGGCTGGTGAATTGCTGTCGCTCCTGGGCTCCGCACAGATGGATTTCAACGCAATTGCCGGTCAGGTCGATCGGGCAGCGCTGCTCGCCAAGGCGGATCTTACCACCGAGGTTGTTGGAGAGTTTCCCGAATTGCAGGGCCTGATAGGGCGCAAATACGCGCTTCTGCAAGGCGAAGATGATGCTGTCGCAGCCGCGGTCGAAGAGCATTACAAGCCGCAGGGCCCGTCGGACGATGCGCCGACGGCGCCGGTTTCCATCGTCGTGGCGCTGGCCGACAAGCTGGACATGCTTGTCTCGTTCTGGTCGATCGACGAAAAGCCGACAGGATCGAAGGACCCGTATGCGCTGCGCCGCGCGGCCCTTGGCGTTATCCGGCTGACGCTCGAGAACGACCTGCGCCTGCCGCTGACCAAGGCCGGGGTCGATGCGGACCTGCTGGCCTTCTTCCATGACCGGTTGAAGGTCTATCTGCGCGACAAGGGCGCGCGCCACGATCTGATAGACGCCGTTATCTCGCCCGAGGCCGATGATCTCCTGATGATCGTCAAGCGGGTCGAGGCGCTGGGCGTACTGCTTGACACCGAAGACGGCGCGAACCTGCTGACGGGCGCAAGGCGCGCGGCCAATATCCTGGCGGCCGAAGAGAAAAAGAAAACGCGGATCGCCAATACGGTCGACGCCGCGTTGTTGAGCGACGAGGCGGAGAAAATCCTGCTGGACGCGATCGTTCTTGCCGAAAAGGATGCTGCGGATGCTGTCGCAAAAGAGGATTTCACGGCAGCGATGACTGCGCTCGGCGGTTTGCGCGCGCCTGTTGATCGCTTCTTCGACGACGTGCTTGTCAATGCGGAAGACGAAGCTGTGCGGGCGAACCGCCTTGCCTTGCTGGATCGTATCCGAACGTCAACGCAAACGGTCGCGGATTTTTCCCGCATCAGCGGGTGACAGCGATGCGCAGGTTGATGGTCGTATCAGTCTGCCTGATTTTCGCGTGTTTGCCGGCGCAGGCGTTCGAAAAACGCGAAGGCAATTTCGTCGCCAGTAAAGCGTGTGAAGCCTGGCAATCGAAGAACAAGCGCACCAATCCCGGAAACGTCATGACGGAGCCGGGCCGGACCTACGAGATGAAGGGCGTCAACGCGCCCGGCGGGGATTACGTCCAGATCGTGCTGCCGGATGCGCCAGGCGCTACGGATCGCTGGGTTCGCGCCGATTGCGGAACCTTTGTCGACAAGGGAATACCGCAAAAGGCTGCGTCTCGCGACGCGCCGTCAGAACATGGCGAAGCAGGTGGCGAATTCGTTCTGGCGCTGAACTGGCAACCCTCCTACTGTCAGGTACAGCCAGGTAAGTCGGAATGCAAAAAGCTCAATAGGGGCCTCCTGCCCGAGACTCAAACGCAGTTGTCGATCCACGGCCTGTGGCCGCAACCGATCCATGAGGAATATTGCGGCGTCCCGCGAAGACTTGTCGAACACGACAGGGCCGGACGCTGGTGGCTGCTACCCGAACTCGACCTTGATGATGAAACGCGCAAGGCCCTGGAATTCACGATGCCTGGCACGGCGAGTTACCTCGATCGGCACGAATGGTACAAGCACGGCACGTGTCATCCGGGCGAGGAAGACGCCAACGGATACTACAGAGACACGCTTCGGCTGCATGCAGCGATCAACGATACGCCGATCAGCGGGTTTCTGGCGGACAATATCGGCCGGCCTGTGTCGACCGCTGATATCAGGGATTTGTTCGACGAAGCTTTCGGAGAAGGGGCGGGCGCACGGGTGCGGTTTCGGTGCACGGACTACAATGGCCGCATTCTGCTGAATGAGGTGCTGATCAATCTTCGGGGCGTGCTGGATGACAGCGTGCCAGTGCAGAATTTGCTTCTGGCAGCAGATCCGGTGGCGATCGGCTGCAGGGAGGGCGTTATTGATCCTGCGGGACTACAGTAGCTCCGGGGCGCAGTTCCAGAATTTCGGGGCCGGAATTGGACGGGCCGTCGACATTGTCGTGCTCGGCGTTTTCCATGTTGACGGAGGAAGTTCGGGAGCCTTCATCGACAGTCTCGCCTGACGAGGGGCCGACTTCCTCGACGCCGAAATCTCCGCCGCCGCTGAATGTCACGGCGGATCCTTCATTTTCCTGCGTTTTCTGGACGACGACCGGCGGTTCGGCGTCATCGAGGTCGCGGAATGTGCGCACGGGGCTTCCGCCCATCATGTTATCGACCTGGACAGCCTTCCGGTCGCCGTCGACGCTCGTTTCGGTCACCTGAACGGCCGGTTGGTTGTCGTCCTTGTCTTCGTCATCGGAAGAGCAGCTCTTGCAGTGAAATTCGAGGATTGCGCCTGCCTGAATTTCGGGCGACTTGATCTCGATGATCGATTTCTGGGCCACTGCCGCGGCCGGGACGAGCAGCGTTGGGATCAGGATAAGCGCAAGACGTCTCATGTCACACTCCGGTTTTCCGACATGATAACACGGAAGAGTTTTCATCCCGTGTGCAAGCATGGTTAACAGGCGGATGCGTCTAGTCTTTTCGACCGATCGCCCGCCAGCCGATATCCCTGCGGAAGAAGCCGTCTTCCCACTCGATTGAGTCCACGGCTTCATAGGCCTTGCGCTGCGCTTGGCCGACTGTGCGACCGAGCGCCGTTACGCCGAGCACCCTGCCGCCATTGGCGACGGTCTCGCCGTCCCGCCTCGCCGTGCCTGCGTGAAAAATCTCGACGTCCTCCGCCGCCCCGGCCTTATCCAGATTGCGGATCACGGATCCCTTGGCGTAGGGTCCGGGATACCCCTTTGACGCCATGACGACGCAGAGCGCTGCCTCATCGCGCCAGCGGGCGCTGGTCGTCCAGAGCATTCCGTCGGTCGCGGCCTTCAACAGCAGCAGCAGATCGTCCTTCAGCCGCATCATCAGCGCCTGGCATTCGGGGTCGCCGAAACGGACATTGTACTCGATCAGGCGTGGTCCTTCGGACGTGATCATCAGACCGGCGTAGAGAACGCCGGTGAATGGCGCGCCCATCTCGGCCATGCCCTTCAACGTCGGGCGAATGATCTCGTCCATGCTGCGCTCGATCATCGCGTCGGTCATTACAGGCGCCGGCGAATAGGCGCCCATGCCGCCTGTATTGGGGCCGGTGTCGCCTTCGCCCACCGCCTTGTGGTCTTGCGCCGTGGTCAGGGGCAGGGCGTTTTCGCCATCGCAAATACAAAAGAAGCTTGCTTCCTCGCCTTCCAGAAATTCTTCGACCAGGACCTCCGCGCCCGCCTCGCCGAACGCGCCCTCGAAGCAATCCTCTACTGCCGCGCAGGCTTCCTCAACCGTACGGGCGACCGTTACGCCCTTGCCGGCGGCGAGTCCGTCCGCCTTGACGACGATAGGCGCGCCCGCGGCTCTAATATAGGCCTTGGCTTTCGGCGCATTATTGAACCGCATATAGGCGCCGGTCGGAATGCTGTATCGGTCGCAGAGATCCTTGGTGAAGCCTTTCGACCCTTCCAGACGCGCAGCGGCGGCTGTTGGTCCAAACACCGGAATCCCGGCTTTGGCAAGATCGTCGGCGATGCCGGTGACCAGCGGCGCTTCAGGGCCGACGACCACAAGGCTGATCTCCTTGTCTCTGCAGAAGTCGACGACCGCCGCGTGATCGTTTATGTCGAGATCGACGCAGATTGCGTCATGGGCGATGCCGGGATTACCGGGCGCGCAATAAAGTATCTGCAGGATCGGGGACGCGGCCAGTTTCCAGGCGAGCGCATGCTCCCGTCCGCCCGATCCGATCAGCAATACGTTCATGCGTCTTCCCCGTGCCAGCGCAGAGTTTATGTTCACCTAAGCAGCGGCTCGCAACGGGTCAAGTGCGAGTGGCCGGATGGCGGCGTTGCGGCTGGGCTTATCCACGCCCTCTTGACGAAGCGGCGGCGAGGCTGCAACGAGAAGCGATGACGCATTCGGACGAGAAAACGGGGCGCGTGGCGGACGCCACATCGGGAAGCTGGGTCTATTCCGCCCTTCCGGCGAGCTTGCGCCCCTACGCCCAGCTTGCCCGCTGGGACAGGCCCATTGGTTGGCAATTGTTATTATGGCCATGCTGGTGGTCGGTCATGCTTGCCGCCAATGCGCCGGGACAGCCGGTGGAGCGGTGGCGCATCGCCTATTATCTGGCGCTGTTTGCAATCGGGGCGATCGCGATGCGCGGCGCCGGATGCACCTACAATGATCTCGTCGACCATAAAATCGACTCTCGCGTCGCGCGCACCCGGTCGCGCCCGTTGCCGTCGGGCCGGGTCAGCCGCATGCAGGCCAAGATTTTCATGGCGCTGCAGTCACTCGTCGGGCTCGGCGTGCTGCTTCAGTTCAACGGTTTTGCAATCGTACTCGGGATCTGCTCGCTCGCTATCGTGGCTATCTATCCCTTCGCCAAGCGTTTCACCGACTGGCCGCAACTGTTCCTGGGACTGGCGTTTTCCTGGGGCGCGTTGATGGGCTGGGCGGCGATGTTCGGCGGTCTCTCCGCCGCGCCGCTGCTTCTCTACGCGGGAGCCATTCTGTGGACGATCGGCTACGATACGATCTACGCCCATCAGGACAAGGAAGATGACGCGCTGGTTGGCGTGCGATCGACGGCGCGCCTGTTTGCAGAGCAGACAAAACCCTGGCTTGCAGGGATTTACGCCGCTTCGGTGGCGCTGATGGCGCTTTCGGTTTATGCGGCGGGCGCAGGATGGCCCGCCCATGTCGGGCTCATTGTGGCCGCAGTCCTGCTGGCGCGCCAGATCGTTGTGCTCGACATCGCAGATCCCGACCAGTGTTTGGCCCTTTTCAAGGCCAATCACATAGTCGGGTGGATCATTTTTCTGGGACTTGTCGCGGGCGCGGTTGAGAACTGGCTCTAATTCCGCGCGATCATCTCGATCCCGCCGATCACCAGACGGACGCCTGTCGGCTTGCCTCCGCGGCGCATGCGGATGCCGGGCTTGCGCGACTTGAGCACTGTCTTTCTCCGGCGCGGTTGTACCATCGCCTTGCTGACCGGCGTCAGAGGCTTGTCGAGCCTAGACGCGCTTCCGTCCGCCTCGATCATCAGCATCGGCAGATTGTAGAGGCTCGTCCAGGATCGCCAGTCGGCTGCGATGTCGCAGAGATCATGCGCGACGAGAAGCGGCACGCAGAGGTCGGCGTCCTTGTGGTGCAGTTCCAGCGTAACGGTGATCTGTCCGTCGCCGTGATCGATCGCGCGGGCAGCGACGCCTTCAAAAGCACGCGCAGGCAGCGCGATCGAAAGCGGAAGACCGCTCTGCGGCAGCACTTTACGAACCACCGCGCCACGATGGCTGAGCGTAAAGGTGACGTCCGCGGCGTCGTGACGGGATGCATAGCTCACCTGTTGCGGAAGATTTGTAGGATCCAGCCGAAGCAGATCGCCCGCCCAGGCGGGTTTGCGCAGCGTGTTCTTCATTATGTAGCCTCTGTCACTTCTGAGAGCCGGTTGCCCGGCGCGGGACTTCTGTCCTCTTGTGACGGCTACTCTAGCGCAAACGGTTACCGCCCGTCTTAACGTTTTGGGTTAAGAAAAGACTGAATTTTGAAATGGTTATCAAAACGGAACCGCGGTGATGAAGGTTTGAGGAAAATTGGTCGGCGAGCGGTGATGCGACGGCGCCACGGTATATCGTACGCAGCGCCGCCTGATTTTATGAAAGCGGCACGAATGCGTAGCCGTCGCCGTCCTTTTCTATCTTGCCGGCGTTTGGCAGGCCGAAATGATATCCTGCGACGGTGGCTCCGTCAGCGACCGCCCTGTCGAACATCGCCCGGCGGTTTTGTTCCGCAAGTTCGGGGTTCATGTCGAAGACTGCGTGCCAACCCGGATTTGCTACGAATAGAGCAGGGATGTTGGAAATGTCGCCCATGACGATGAGTTCGTCAGACCCTGAACCGACAAGATAGGCCGTATGTCCTGGCGTGTGACCATAGGCCGGCAGCATGCTGATGCCGGGGGCAACTTCCTTTTCACCATCGACACGCGTGACGTTGTCCCACTTTGCCAAAGTCGCCTGGAGCCGCTGAACGAGCGGTTTGGCGGAATCGGGCATCTTTTCGAGCGTCGCCGGATCGCTCCAGAATGCATATTCCGTTTCGGGAACGATTATTTCCACGTCGGGGAATATCTGCGCGTTCGTTTCCTTTTCCATAAGGCCAAAGACGTGGTCCGGATGGAAGTGCGAAACAAGAATCTTGTTCACACTGGCCGGATCGATGCCGGCGGCCTTCATGTTGTCCATCATCGCGCCAGCCTTCGGACTGAGTTGTCCTCCGGTGCCGGCGTCGATCAGAATGACGTCGTCGCCGGAGCGGATCACCGTTTGAGTGAACTCGATCGGGATGAAATCCGTCGAATGACCGCCCTTCTCGAGCGCCGCCCTGGCGTCATCGACCGTGGCGTTGCGGATGAAGCCGTCATCGTGACCCTTCTCCCAGACGCCGTCATAGATGGCCGTCACTTCAATGTCGCCGACCGCGTAACTGTGATAGCCCTTTTCACGGATTTCATCTGCAATGGCGCTTGGAATGAAAGAGAGCGAGCCGGACAGGCCGAGCGCCGCCGCGCCGCCTGAGAGATACAGTACTTCCCGTCTGGTAGCGTTGCGCATGATTATTTCTCCTGATGAATGTTGACGCATCTGGAATGAAACTAGCGGGATATGCCGACCGGTTCCATTGGAACCGGATCATTGGCGTTCACAATGCCGAGATGAACCCAGCCAGAAAACGCCCGGCGCTATTGACGCCGGGGCGTGCTGCGATGTCACCGCATCAGCGCGTTTATGTGTATCGGGAAGGACTTTATTCGCACACCGGTGGCATGCCAGACAGCGTTTGCGATCGCGCCGACTGTACCGGTTATGCCGATTTCTCCGACGCCCTTGATTCCCAGAGGGTTCACGTATGGATCCTCCTCCTCGACAATGAACGCCTCGACCGATGGCACATCGGCGTTGACCGGCACATGGTAGCCGGCGTAGTCCGCATTCATTGGACGGCCTGTGCGTGTTTCGTGCAGACCCTCCTCATGAAGAGCGAATCCGACGCCCCAGATCATGCCGCCGGTCAACTGGCTCCTCGCCAGTTTAGGGTTGATGATGCGTCCGGCTGCAAACGCGCCGACAAGACGGCTAACGCGGATCTGGTAGAGGTCGGGATCGATGGTCACTTCCGCGAAAACCGCGCCGTGCGAAAACATGGCCCGCGCCTCTGCTTCAGCCGGATCGCGGCCGCCGGCGCCCGTTTCCTCGATCTCGTCGAGGCCTGCGCGGGCAAGAATGTCCTCGTAGCTTTCGTTTCGGTTTTCGTCATCGGCGCGAAAAAGACGGCCGTCACGGGCCTCCACGCCGACATTGCCAGCGCCGAAGAGCGGCGAGGCGGGGTCGTTGGTCGCCAGTCCGGCCAATTTCGCGATCACGTTGGCGCCGGCGGAGTACAGAGCTCCGCCGGCCGACGCCGTGTGTCCGGACCCGCCTGCTATTCCACCATCGGGCTGATCCGACGTGCCCGATCGGAACTCGATCCTGTCGGCAGGCAGCCCCACGCCGTCTGCGGCGATCTGGGCTAGCGCGGTCCAGGCGCCTTGGCCCATGTCCGCGCCTGCCGTCTCGAGCAGCGCGGTTCCGTCGCGGCGCAATACGGCTCGCGCCCGTGCCGGGAACATTGGATTGGGGAACAGGCAGGAACCCATGCCCCAGCCGACGAGGCGCCCCGCATCGTCGCGCATCTGGCCGGGTGCAAGCGGTCGCGAGGCCCAGCCGAAATGTTTGGCGGCGGCCGTGTAGCACTCACGCAACGCTTTGGAGGAAAACGGTTTTCCGCTTGCCGGGTCAGTCTCTGCATAATTCCGCAATCGGAATTCCAGGGGATCGAGTCCGGCGGCCTGGGCCGCGATGTCTATCGCGCATTCCAGAGCAGCAGACCCCGACGCTTCGCCTGGAGCCCGCATCGGGCCAGGCGTGCCGATATCGGCGCGCACAGCCATGTGGCGCGTGGCGATTGCCGGGCTGGCGTACATATTGAGCGAGGCATTGGCGGCGGGTTCGATGAATTCGTCGAAGCTGCTGGTCATGCCTGTTGAATGATGCTCGAGGGCGGTCAGACGCCCATCGGCGTCGGTTCCGAGTTTCAGCGTCTGGCGGGTTGCGCCGCGATGTTGCACGGGGCCGAACATCTGGTCTCGGCGCAGCGCCAGCTTGACAGGACGCTGCAACATGCGCGCCGCCATGATCGCGAGAAGCTGTGGCCCGATCGGGATGGCCTTGGAGCCGAAACCACCGCCGAGATACGGGCTGCGCAGCGTCACGTTCTCCGGCGGGACGCCGAAATACCCCGCGAACATGCCGCGCGCCATGATGATCGCCTGGTTTGGCGTATCGAGGGTCAGCCGGTCGCCGTTCCATTCCGCGACGATGGCGTGCGGCTCCATCGCGTTGTGATACTGTATCGGCGTCTCGATACTGGTTTCCGTGCTGTGTTCGGCGGCTGCATGGCCGGCGTCGATGTCGCCCTTCGTGAATGACGGCGCGGCGCCGATCCCGACAGCCGATGGTTCGTAGGGCGCTCCACTGTCGAAGCCAATGCGGGCAGGTTCCTCCTCGTAGGTCGGCGCAAGCAACCTTGCCCCTTCAGTGGCCGCTTCCAGCGTTTCGGCGACGACAAGCGCGATAGGCTGGCCGGCGTAACGCACCGTATCGTCCTGCAGTGCTTCTATGCGCCAGGAAAAGGCGTGCGGTTTGGCGTCCGGATCTATCTGCAGCGGCGGACGGTTTTGCGGCGTGAGGACCTCGACTACTCCGGGATGGGATTTCGCGGCGTCAACATCCAGGCGGGTCACGCGACCGCGGGCAATCCCAGCGGAGGCGAAAACGGCGTGAAGCAATCCCTCGGGCCGGTTGTCAGCCGCGTAGGCGGCGGAGCCGGTCACCTTTGCGACGCCGTCGCGACGGGACATCGGCTGGCCGGCGTTCGATCCGAGACGGACGTGACTGGCGGTCGAGACGGTTGGCGTATGGGTATCAGACATGGGCGGAAACTCCGGTGTCGGAAGCGAAGACGGAGGCGGGCAGGGCGGGCATGCGCGCGGGCGTACCCTCTGCGGCGCGCTCCAGAGCGCGGATAACGAGGCGTTTTGCGAGTTCGATCTTGAAAGCGTTTGCGCCCGAAGGTTTAGCGCCCTGCAGGGCGGCTTCGGCGGCTTCGACGAACAGATCGGCGTCCGGCGCGCCGTCGCGCAATCTTTCTTCGGCAATCACCGATCGCCAGGGGCGGGCGGCGACGCCGCCAAGTGCGATCCTGGCCTCGGCAATCGTGCCGTCTTCCATACGCAGCATAGCTGCGGCCGAAACGATGGCGAAGGCGTAGGATGTGCGCTCCCTCAGTTTCAGATAGCGGGCATGGCTTGCAAACGAGGCCACGTCCGGCGGCAAACGCAGCGCGGTGATGATTTCGCCTGGCGCAAGATCGACGCCGCCGGGCGACGTGTCGTCAGGAAGTGAATAGAAGTGGGTCAGGGGCGTCTCGCGCGCGCCCTCCGGACCCTCGATCTCGAGCACCGCATCAAGCGCTGTGAGTGGGACGCAGAAATCGGCCGGATGGGTGGCGATGCAACTGTCGCTCCAGCCAAGCACCGCATGATTGCGCGTATCGCCGCCACGAGCGTCACACCCAGTCCCTTCCTTTCGACGATTGCAAGCGCTGCGCAGGTCTTGGAAATAGGCGCAGCGCGTCTGCTGCATCAGGTTGCCGCCCACGGTCGCCGCGTTTCTGAGCTGCGGCGAAGCGCCGGAAAGCAACGCCTCGGCGACAGCGGGACACGCAGCCGCAAAGGCCTGGTCGCGGGCAAGATCCGCATTGCGCACCAGCGCTCCAATGCGGATTGTTCCGTCATCTTGCATCTCGATCCGGTCTAGGCCCGGTAACCGGGTGATGTCGACGATCTTGTCGGGACGCGCTATGTCGACTTTCATCAGGTCGAGCAGATTGGTGCCGCCGGCGAGGTAGGATGCTCCAGGCTGTGATCCGGCGGCGATAGCGTCTTTGAGGGAGGCGGGGCGGATGTAGTCGAAGCTTTTCATGCGCTTATCCTTTCGTCGTCCGCAAGACGCCTCTGTGCGTCGAGCACTGCCTGCGTAATTCCGGGATATGCGGCGCAGCGGCAGATATTGCCGCTCATGCCCTCACGGATGCGTTCCGCATCATCGCCTGCGTCGCCTTCGGCGATCAGGCCGACGGCGCTCATTATCTGGCCCGGCGTGCAGTAGCCGCATTGGAACCCGTCATTTTCGATAAAGGCAGCCTGCACGGGATGAAGTTCACCGTTCCGAGCCAGACCTTCAATCGTGGTTATGGCAACGCCTTCAACGCTGGCGGCGAGCGTCAGGCATGCGTTGATCCTTCGGCCGTCGACGAGGACGGTGCAGGCGCCGCACTGTCCGCGGTCGCAGCCTTTTTTCGTTCCTGTCAGGCCAATGCGCTCGCGAAGCACGTCAAGCAGTGTCGCTCGCGCGTCTTCGAGCAACATTTTATGTCTAGTTCCATTTATGGTGAGGCTGATGGAAAGGGGCATAGTATCTCCGATGCTGGGTGCAACCTTGCAGCAGATTACGCGGGCTCTTTCGTTCCCGGTTCATTCGGTGCAATATGGGTTTACGGCTGGAAGTCCATCGAAAGGAAATATACGGAGGCACCCTCCGTTTATCAAGAGGGTCTCTCCGATTTTGTCAAATGGGCGTTGAAACGCAGAAATCTTCCAGGCGCCCGCGCGCCGATTCAATCCGCAATCGCGAGCGGTTGCTTGAAGCGGCCAGTGAAATTTTTTCGATCGGCGGTCCAGGCGCCAGCCTCGAAGCGGTAGCACGAAAGGCTGGAGTCGGGATTGGCACGCTCTATCGTCATTTCCCGACCCGTGAGGCGATTTTCCAGGCCGTCTATCGTCGCGAGGTGGACGAGATGGTCGAATTGGCCGACAGGCTTGCGACGGAGGCGGATCCCGCGGATGCGTTGAAGCGCTGGATGCATGCGAGCGTGAGGATGGTGGCGACCAAGCGCGGCATGCTGGCCGCGCTCTCACCTGCGATGGACGGTTCGACGGATTTCTTCGCTGATACGTCCAAACGGTTGATGTCTGCCATTTCAGGTCTTCTGGATCGCGGCGTCGCCGCCGGAAGACTTCGCGACGACATCACGGCCGATGAATTGATGCGCGCCTTTCTGGGCATTTGCTACATTCCGGAAAAGCCCGGCTGGCAGGACACGGTTGTCCGGCTGCTCGATGTGTTCGTCGACGGTCTTACGACGGATCGGGACTCCAGGAAGTCAGGATAGGATTCAGAAACCGATCAGAGCGAGCACGGCGCCTGTCGCCGCCGCATCAAGAGCTGCGTCCGCCAGTCCGTAGGAATCGTCGTCAGGCTGTTTCGACTGAGCAGTCTGGGTCTGGTTCGCAGCCTGTTGCGACGCTCCGCCGGATTTCAGGTCTGCTGAAATATCCGCCACCATCCGCACTGTTTGCTCATCTACCTTGTACCCGGCTGCGCGAAACTGTTTCGCGACCGGTTCACGCGACTCGTCGAGCAGCGAAAAGGCGAATGCGCGCTGCCCACCGGCTGTCGCTCCCTTGTTCATGAGAAAGCGGACCGTTTCGGTATTATTTGTCGCCGATGCAATGACCAGCGGCGTGTCTTCGGGGCTGCCGACATTGCAGGTGCGATTGCTGTCCTTTGCCGTGCGATTGACCTCCGCGCCTTTCTCGACAAGGTAGCGCGACACCGCCAGCGAATTCGCCTTGACAGCATACATCAGCGGCGTGCGCCCCGCACAATCGGGAACATCCACCTCGGCGCCTGCGGCAACCAGTTCGCGCAAAATCGCGATGTTGCCCTTGCCAGCGGCCGTGTGGATCGGTCGGGAATCGAGCTTGTTGTTGGTCCCGTTAACGTTTGCGCCGTTTTCGATACCGGCGCGCACGGCGACCAGATTTTCGTTCATGATGGCGTAGTTGAGTTCACCGGTTGACGTGGTCGTGTTGCAGCCGCTCAGAAGGCCAATCGCGGCGCAAAGGCAGATAACGTTTCTTTTCATGCAGGCAGATACTCGTTACATCAGGACTTCACGAGACGTAACATGCCGTTAACGGTTCATCAACATTTGGCATTGGACAACGGCCGAACTGATGGTCGATGCCCCACCTTCCGCGCGCGTTTGTAGCTTCGAGAAACTGGTGTGCATGCCGGCGCCGTTCCAATCGCCCTTGATCGTCGTGTTTTCCGGGGCGGCGTCGCCGGACATCGCCAGGTGACTCGCCAGCCGGATGCGAAACCTTTAGGCCCCGCCGCGCTTATGTTCGAGCCACGCTTCGAAAACCGACTGGTTGGGCAGTTCGCAATCCTCCATCAGGAGATAGTTCGCGCGTTACCATGCCTGCACGAGAGAGGAGATTTTCTCCGTCTCGCCATTCGCCTGCGTCCGGGCTTCGTGGAAATCGACCGAGACCATGCCGGGGTCGATCTGGACGCGTTTCCGGTCCGCCGGCATGCCCGCGGGCGTCCTGCAGACGAAAACACGCCCGGTCCGTTTACCTGTGGAAACAGCGTCGCAAGGGAAGTTTCAAGCGACGGATCAATATTCAGAAGATGATCGAGCCTCAGGCCCCGTCGCATGTCTTCCGTTGCGCGGTTCGCGCCGCAAATCCGCAACTTGTACTTTGCAGGCATATACAGTTTCGCAGCGACGACCAGTCCCCGAACGCCTGGGCGGGTCATCGACTACACCTTCGAAAGATCGACGATCAGTATTGACTGGCTGTCGCGATCAATGTCCACGAGAACGCCGTAGAGTTGTCCCGCCGGTCGGCTGTCTACGGCGCTAGCGATCTCGACGATTGACAGCGAGCCTGTCGTTCTTGTTGTACATTCCATCTTGGGTTTTCCTTTCTACGCGGCTCTTGGTAGGCGGCCGCTCGCAGGCCGATCAAATGCGGCTTGCCAATTGCAGGTGAAATCCAATGCAGGCGTGTAAGCGTGCGTGGAAGGTGTAGTGGTAATTTCAGGCAAAGAGCGTTGAAATTGCACCTCAGATTTCAGTCAGTCGTGTTTTCGATCTCTTCCATGTCGTCATCCGAGAAACCGAAATGATGGCCGATTTCGTGTACCAGGACATGCTGAACGATCGCCTCGAGCGTATCGTCATGATCACGCCAATATTCCAGGATGGCGTTGCGGTAGAGCCAAATCCGGTTGGGCATCTGTCCAGTCCGAACTTCCATCGCCCCTTGGGCCATGCCGACGCCCTCGAACAGGCCCAGCAAGTCCAGCGGATTCTTGAGGCCCAGTTCGTCCAGGACGTCTGCGGATGCGTAATCTGCGGCCACGATCTGGACATCTCGGCAGAGAGCCGAAAATTCCTCCGGCAGGCCGTTCATCGCCGCGCGGCCAAGTGATTCGAATTCATCGAGGCTGGGCGTACTGCTATCGTTGCGATGTAATTCCATCAATTCGCATCCATGCATAGGCTCATACGTATTTTGAACCGGTATGCTCAATATGGGACGGATCGTTTTCGGACGCCACCGCCGATTGCCGTCCGCCGTAGGGAACTTGCGCGCCTCACAGGCATTCCTCCCTGGTCGAGATCAAGTGAAGAGGAGCCGGCCTATCTGATCAGGCAGGACGACGGCGATCGTGTTCTGAAGAGCCAACAGAACTCACGAAAAAGGGCGGCGCTTCGAACAATTGAAGCGCCGCCCCGATGGTCTCAAAAACCGATGGTTCGGATCAGTCGATCAGATCGAAACGATCCGCGTTCATCACTTTGGTCCAGGCGGCGACGAAGTCGTGTACGAACTTCTCCGCATTGTCGTCCTGGGCGTAGACTTCGGCGTAAGCGCGCAGCACCGAGTTGGAGCCGAAGACGAGATCCATGCGCGTCGCGGTCCACTTGACGGCGCCGGAATTGCGGTCGCGGATCTCGTAAGTGCCATCTCCGACCGGTGTCCAGCTATTGCCCATGTCGGTCAGGTTGACGAAGAAATCCGTCGTCAACGCGCCTTCACGGTCCGTGAAGACACCGTGCTTTGTGCCGCCATGGTTTGCGCCCATTGCGCGCATGCCGCCAACCAGGATGGTCATTTCGTTCGCGGTCAGGCCCATGAGTTGCGTGCGGTCGAGCATCAGTTCCTCGGCGCTGACAACGTAGTCGTCCTTTAGCCAGTTGCGGTATCCATCAGCCAGTGGCTCCAGCGCGTCGAAGCTTTCCGCATCCGTCATCTCGTCGGTGGCGTCGCCGCGACCAGGCGTGAAGGGAACTGTCACGTCGAAGCCGGCGGCGGCGATCGCCTGTTCCACGCCGACATTGCCGGCCAGAACGATGACGTCGGCGATCGAAGCGCCGGTTTCGGCGGCAATCGGCTCAAGCACCGAAAGCACCTTTGCCAGGCGGGCGGGCTCGTTGCCTTCCCAATCCTTCTGGGGCGCCAGCCGGATGCGCGCGCCGTTGGCGCCGCCGCGCATGTCCGAGCCGCGATAGGTTCGTGCGCTATCCCAAGCTGTAGAAACCATATCGGTTAGCGAAAGGCCGGAAGCGGCGATCTTCACCTTCACGGCCTCGACGTCGTATGAGGTCGAGCCGGCCGGGATCGGATCCTGCCAGATCAGGTCTTCCTGCGGGACTTCCGGGCCGATGTAGCGAACTTTCGGTCCCATGTCGCGGTGGGTGAGTTTGAACCAGGCGCGGGCGAACGTGTCCTTGAAATACTCGGGGTCTGCCATGAATTTCTGGCAGATCGCATTGTAGATCGGGTCAACCTTCATCGCCATGTCGGCGTCGGTCATCATCGGATTGTGACGGATGGAAGGATTGCTCGCGTCAACCGGTTTGTCTTCTTCCTTGATGTCGACCGGCTCCCACTGCCAGGCGCCTGCCGGCGATTTGCGCAGTTCCCATTCGTGGCCGAACAGCATGTCGAAGAAGCCCATGTCGAATTTCGTCGGCTGCGTCGTCCAGGCGCCTTCGAGGCCGGACGTCACGGCGTTCGCCGCCTGGCCCTTCATTTCCGGGTTGGCCCAGCCGAGGCCCTGCGCCTCCGGTCCGGCGGTTTCGGGATCGGGACCAAGCAGCTCGGCGTTGCCGTTGCCATGGGTCTTGCCGACGGTGTGTCCGCCGGCCGTCAGCGCCGCGGTTTCCTCGTCATTCATCGCCATGCGCTTGAAGGTCTCGCGAACCTGCGCCGCGGTCTTCATCGGGTCCGGCTTGCCGTTGACGCCTTCGGGATTCACGTAGATCAAGCCCATCTGAACGGCCGCAAGCGGATTTTCCATCGTTTCGGGGTGTTCCACATCGCCGTAGCGACCGTCCGAAGGCGCCAACCATTCCTTTTCAGCGCCCCAATAGACGTCCATTTCCGGATGCCAGATGTCTTCCCGACCATAACCAAAACCGAATGTTTTCAGCCCCATGGATTCATAGGCGACATTGCCGGCGAGAATGATCAGATCCGCCCAGGAAAGCTTGTTGCCATATTTTTTCTTGATCGGCCACAGCAGGCGCCGCGCCTTGTCCAGGCTCACATTGTCCGGCCAGGAGTTCAATGGAGCAAAGCGCTGGTTGCCCGTGCCTCCGCCGCCGCGGCCGTCGGCGAGGCGATAGGAGCCAGCAGCGTGCCACGCCATGCGGATCATAAGTCCGCCATAGTGGCCCCAGTCGGCCGGCCACCATTCCTGGCTGTCGGTCATCAAGGCGTGCAGATCTTTCTTGACGGCGTCGTAATCAAGCTTTTTGACTTCGTCGCGATAGGAAAACTCCTTGCCCATCGGATTGGTCTTGGAATCGTGCTGGTGCAGGATTTCCAGATTGAGGGCATTTGGCCACCAGCTCATGACATTGCTGCCCATGGCGGTGACGCCGCCATGCAAGACCGGGCACTTGCCCGATTCGTCGACTTTCTTGTCCATTTTTCTCTCCCGTCGTGGTCGCGTGGGTTGTTGTTACGAGGGTGTCAGGCGCCCGGACACCGGGCTTGGTTAAAACAAAAGCCACCTCGCTCGCCGGTCTGGGCGCCGACTGAGTCCTGACTTCCTTTGAACTATAATAATTCTTGTTGATTAGATAAAGTTGTATTTTCTGATTTTTGCGATAAGATTTTCTTATGAAAAATCTGACACTCAAACAGCTTCGATATTTCGAATCGCTCGCGCAGCATGGACATTTCGGACATGCCGCAGACGCATGTGCAATTTCGCAGCCCGCCCTGTCGATGCAGATCCGCGAACTGGAGGACTCTCTCGGCACGGAACTCTTTGAAAGAGGCGCTCGCCAGATACGGCTGACCAATTTCGGAGAGGTGTTCGCCGGTCGCGTTCGCGATATTCTCCGTTCGGTCGATGAACTGAGCGACCTTGCCCGCGCTTCGCAGAACCGCTTGGTGGGACGGCTTCGGATCGGTGTGATCCCAACGATTGCGCCATATCTTCTGCCGACGATCATCGGAAATCTCGCCCGGGCGCATGACGGTCTGGATATCCATTTGCGGGAGACCCAGACCCAGAAGCTGATCCAGGAACTGGAGGATGGTCGGATCGACACGGCGATCGTGGCGCTGCCGGTGTCGGAGCCGTCATTAACGGAGGTTGCGCTTTTCAAGGAAAGTTTCGTTTTGGTTCGACCGGGCGAGGACGAGGGCAAGCCCATTCCTGATCGCGACATGCTGCGGGAAATGCGGCTGCTGCTGCTCGAGGAAGGGCATTGTTTCCGCGATCAGGCGCTTTCCTTCTGCAACATCCATACGGGCCTGTCGCGAGAACTGCTCGACGGAAGTTCGCTCTCGACGCTCGTTCAGATGGTTAGCGCCGGTATAGGCGTGACGCTCATTCCTGAAATGGCGGTTCCTGTAGAAACGCGCTCGGCTTCGGTGTCCGTCGTGCGCTTCGCCGATCCGCAGCCCTCCCGCACGATCGGCATGATCTGGCGGAAAACGAATCCGCTGGCAGGGCAACTCATGCAGATCGCCGAAATCGTGAGGGAGTCAGCCGATGCGTTGCGTAATCAGCAGCCGGCTGCGCCTCCGACGAAGACTGACGAGTCTGCTGGTCTTTCTGCATAGATGCATGAGCGTAACACGTCGTGCCAAATCATATCTCTGTGCGGGAAACAAAGGCGATGAAACATTAAAATCGAATTATTCGAGTTTTGCTGTAAATAGTCCTCGTTGGTCTTGGCCATGATTGTGGTATATTTATAGTTCATAATATTCTTGAACAGGATCATATCTATGGAGGAGTGCAATGACACGATGGTTGCTTTCGTTGGCAATGGCGTCATTTGTAATAGGGGCGCCTTTACCCGCTGTATCTCAGGATTTTCAGTCGGACTCCGGCAGTCTGACTGACCTGAAGGCCGAGCGCGCTTTTCAGGACAAAAAGGCGTACTCGCCCTATGCTGATCGGAACTTCCCGACGAGGCCTCTGTTCGGCGACACTCATCTCCATACCTCTTTCTCGATGGATGCGGGAGCATTTGGCGCGCGTCTGACGCCGCGCGATGCTTACAGGTTCGCCCGCGGCGAACAGGTGACAGCGTCTTCCGGACAGCCGGTGAAGTTGTCGCGCCCACTCGATTTCCTGGTCGTTGCAGACCATTCCGACAATATGGGTTTCTTCCCCGATCTGTTCGCCGGCAAGCCGAACGTGCTCGCCGATCCCACCGGCCGCAAATGGTACAACATGGTCAAGAACGGCCAAGGAAACGAAGCTGCGATTGAGATTATTACGGCCTTTTCGCATAACACCTTTCCGCAAGAAATTTACTACGGTCCTGGCCAGCCTGCCTACAAGCACGCCTGGCAGGAAACGATCGACGCCGCTGAGGCCTACAACGATCCCGGACGCTTCACGGCTTTCATCGGCTACGAATGGACGTCAAACACCGATGGGAACAACCTCCACCGCAACGTCATCTTTCGCGACAATGGCGACAAGGCCAGCCAGGTCGTGCCGTTCACGGTGTATGCGCCTGGAAGCGACAATCCGGTTCACCTCTGGGAATGGATGGCGGCCTATGAAGACAAGACCGGCGGCAATGTGCTTGCAATTCCGCACAACGGAAATCTGAGCAACGGTGTCATGTTTCCGGTCGAAGAAGCCTTCGGCAAGCAACTCGACAGCGGCTACGCCGAAACGAGAGCGAAATGGGAGCGCCTTTACGAGACGACGCAGACCAAGGGTACGGGCGAAGCCCACCCCTATCTTTCTCCCAATGACGAATTCGCGGATTTCGAACTCTGGGACAAGGGCAATCTCGACGGTAGCGTTCCGAAGACCGACGCCATGCTTGAGTTCGAATATTCGCGCTCCGCTCTCAAGAACGGCCTGAAGCTGGAAAAGGAGCTTGGCGTCAATCCGTACAAATTCGGCCTCATTGGCAGCAGCGACGCGCACACAGGACTAGCGGCCATGGCCGAAGAAAATTTCTTCGGCAAGACAACGCCGCAGGAGCCGAGCCCGGAGCGCATGAAGGCTGTGTTCGTCGATAATCCGGCCACAGGAATCAAGATCATGGACTGGGAAGTCGGCGCGTCCGGATATGCCGCCGTCTGGGCCGAGGACAATACCCGAGAGGCTCTCTGGGACGCCATGTATCGCAGGGAAACCTATGCGACCACAGGCCCGCGAATGGTCGTAAGATTTTTCGGAGGATGGGATTTCGCACAGGCTGACGCCGAGGACCGTCTGCCGGCCGATATTGGTTACACGAAGGGCGTGCCGATGGGAGGCGATCTCGGAAATGCGCCTGACGGCAAAGCGCCGACATTCCTTATCGCCGCGTTGAAAGACCCGATTGGCGCGAATCTCGATCGCTATCAGATTATCAAGGGCTGGATGGACGCCAATGGAGACCTGCACGAAAAGATCTATGATGTGGCGTGGTCGGGCGACCGTGAGCCCGGAGACGACGGGAAGGTTCCCGCAGTTGGCAGCACCGTCGACGTTGAAGCTGCAAACTGGACCAATACCATCGGCGCGCCCGAACTGATCGCGGTTTGGGAAGACCCCGATTTCGATCCCGCCCAACCCGCATTCTACTACGGCCGCGTTATCGAGATACCGACACCGCGATGGACCGCCTACGATGCGAATCGCTTTGGCTCCACACCTCTGGAGGGCACACGCATGACGCTGCAGGAACGCGCCTACACCTCGCCGATCTGGTACAATCCGGAGGAATGACGCTGCGAGGTCCTGCTTCCGCGCGGAGATGAAGGACTGACTGGCGAATTGTGTCCACCGTCGGAAATGGTGTTCTCATGAGTTTGTTGCGCCAGATGCTTCGCGAACCTGTCGTCCAGTTCCTGCTGATCGGCGCAGCAACGTTTGGCGCGTATCTTTATCTCGACCGCGCGCCGCCCGAACCTCCACGCGAAATCGTACAGGTCGGAGCCGGTCGAATTGCCCAGATCTCGGAAATCTTCGCGCGAACATGGCAGAGACCGCCGACCGAGGAGGAATTGCAGGGCCTTGTCCAGGCCTTCGTAAAGGAGGAAATCTATTACCGTGAAGGCCGGAAACTTGGGCTCGACCAGGACGACACGATCTTTCGGCGGCGTCTGCAGCAGAAAATGGAGTTCCTTGTCGAACCCGACGAGCAGGAAATGATTCCGGACGAGGGTGAACTCGCTGCATGGCTCGAAAAGAACCGACAGAATTACGTTGTTCCCTATCGTGCATCCTTTCGACAGGTCTATTTCGACCCTGCGCGGCGCGACGGTGAAGCCATGGTCGACGCCCGCGCCTTGCTGTCGTCACTGGAAGAAGAGGACGTCTCGACGGGAAACAGCGGTTTGGGGGACGCGACCATGCTTCCTCGGTCGATGGCGCTGAGCGGCCGCCGCCAGATCGAAGCCTTGTTCGGACCGAAATTCGCGTCTGCGCTCGAGACATTGCCGCTCGCCGCGTGGTCCGGACCGGTCAGGTCGGATTATGGCGTTCACCTCGTGCGTCTGGGTGCGTTCGAGCCTGAAAGACAACCCGGTCTCGATGAAATTCGGGAAATAGTTCTTCGAGACTGGCGTGACGAGCGCCGCAGGAAAATCGCCGAGCAGCGTTACCATGCCATGAAGGAGAACTACGAAGTCATTGTCGACTGGCCGCAAGGTTCCGCCGAAGAGGCGAGACAGTGAAATCTTCTCTGCTGCGGCTGGCCGGACTGATGCTGGCTCTGTCCCTCTCCAGCGCGGCCGCCGCGCATGAGTTGCGGCCGGCCTTTCTGGATATCCGTGAAGAGGGTGCAAATCTGTACGACGTGCTTTGGAAAACGCCGGCGCGCGGCGATTTCCGCCTGTCGCTCGATGTCGAGTTTCCGCAAGCGTGCGAAGACGTATCGCCCGTGACCAGCGAACGAACGAACAGCGCCCGTGTCAATCGCTGGCGTATTCGATGCGTCGACGGGCTGCAAAACCGGACGATTGGCATTGGCGGCCTCTCGGCGACATATACCGATGTGCTCTTTCGATTTACACGGCGCGACGGCACGGTCCAGACGTCTCGGCTGACGCCTGAAAGACCTGAAATAACCGTCGCATCCAGCCCGTCGCTGCTCGATACTGCAAGAACCTATTTCCTGCTGGGTATGGAGCATATCCTGCAAGGCGTCGATCATCTGCTGTTCGTGCTGGCCTTGCTCCTGCTGATTCCGAGTGTCAGGCTACTCGTCGAGACAGTTACCGCCTTTACGGTGGCGCATTCCATCACGCTTGCCTTCGCCGCCTTCGGTTGGGCGAGCGCTCCTCAACAGCCTGTGGAGGCCCTGATTGCCTTGAGCATCGTCATAGTCGCGGCCAAAATCATCAACCGGGAGCGCGGACGCCGGGATATCTCGATCCGCTATCCCTGGCTGATCGCCTTTGCCTTCGGGTTGCTGCACGGTTTTGGTTTCGGAGGCGCTCTGAGGGAAATCGGATTGCCGCAGAAGGATGTGCCGATGGCGCTTCTGTCCTTCAATCTCGGCGTTGAAGCGGGGCAACTCCTGTTCATTTTTGTCGTGTTGATCGCTATCGCTCTGATCCGCAAGCTTGTCGTCCTGAACAGTCGTATGCCGCAGATGATTGCGGCATACGGCGTCGGTTCGGTCGCTGCATTCTGGTTCGTGGAGCGGGTCGCGGCCTTTTGAACCGGATTAAGCGCCGGGAGCAAAGCTCAGCGCGATGATCATCAGGGCGACGGCGGCGACCCACGATCCGAGAACCCGGGTCGCAATTCCGTTCCAGCGGCTTTTCAGAAGCGCCGCCACTCCGCCGAAAATGATGAGGATCAATGTGGCGCCGAGCGCCGATCCGGCCCGCAGCAACCAGGGCGACTGTTCCGAGGGAATGTCTGCGTTGACCGTATTGCCAATGATCGCAGCGACGACTACCGCGAATGCCGCGGGTCCGATGGCGCCGGCGTCAAAGGCCAGGACGGCTGCAAGACCGCAGGCGAGGGCGAGATAGAGAAGAGTGACTTCCGACACGGGCGGCGTCGGAATGGCCAGAGCGGCGAGCAAAACGAAAACGAAGGCCGGAAGGGCAATATTGCTGGATTTCGGCGCGTGTTGTCCGACGACGAGCCCGAGCGCCAGAAGCGTGACAAGCTGGGCCGGCACAAGAAGCGGATGCAGCATGCCGTTGTAGAATTCACCGACGCCCGCAACCGGACTGTGCGCTCGAGCGGAGACAACGCCCCCGCCCAAAAAGACCGTCAGAAAAAGAAGTCGGCTCATGCAACTCCGGTCAGGAAAGCAAGTCCGGCGACCGCGATCGCACCGCCGGCGGCGCGCACGGCCACCTTGCCGGTCTCCCAGCGCGTCGTCATGCCAAGGGCGATTCCTGCCAGATGCAGGAGACCTGTGCCGATGACAAAACCGACCGCATAGGAAACAGCGTCCGCCGCCGCTGGCAGCTCCGTGCCGTGGGCGTGGCCGTGAAATATCGCGAAGGCGCCGACAATGATCGCAGCGACCCAAAGAGGCGGCCGCGCGCCGAGCGCGACCATGATGCCGAGCACGACAGCCGAGGCTGCGATGCCGGTCTCGACCGCCGGAAGCGGTACACCGGCGACTCCCATCGCGCCGCCCACCGCCATCACGAGTGGAAAGACAATCGGAAGAAGCCATATTCCCGGAGCGCCCAGAAATGCGCCCCACAGGCCGACGGCGACCATTGCCGCCACGTGATCCCAGCCGAGAATTGGATGCATGAAACCGGAGGCGAAACCGCCAATGACTCCTGCGCCCTCATGGGCCATCGCCGGATTGGCCGCCAGCGCGCACAGGCAGACGATCGAAGGAAGCAGGAATTTGGTTGAAAGGCTGTTGTTCATCTTCATTTACCCTGAATCTGCATAACTGGCGCGAAGCACAAACGAATATTCGGTACTTTACCCGCGCGCCGATTGCTGTCCAGCGCGTTCGGTTATTGAGAACGCGCGATTGTTTGTCAGGGACATACAATCTTGCCGGGGTTCATGATGTTGGCCGGATCGAAACTCGTCTTGATGCGGCGCATCAGGTCAATCTCGATCGGCTGACGAATGGCCGCCAGCTTGTCGCGCTTCATCTGTCCGATTCCGTGTTCGGCCGAGATCGATCCTCCCATCCCAAGCGCGATGTCGTAGACCATGTCGTTAATCTCGTGCCGGCGGGCGAGATGCGCCGAGCCGTCGGCGTTTTTCGCCTGCTGGATATTGTAGTGGATATTGCCGTCGCCCATGTGGCCGAAAGCGTAGATCCGGGCGTCCGGCATTGCCTGATGCACTGCCTTATCCGCCTTACGGAAGAATTCCGGGATTGCAGACACCGGCACAGAGACGTCGTGCTTGATCGATGCGCCTTCGCTCTTCTGCGCCTCGGACATGGTCTCGCGTATATGCCAGAACGCGTCCCTCTGGACCTCCGACTGGGCGATCACGGCGTCCTGAACAAGATCCTTTTCGAATGCAGTCGCAAGAAGGGTTTCCATCGTGGCAGCCGCTTCTTCCTCGGATCGCATGGACGACAGGTCTATCAGCGTATACCACGGATGCGTGCCTTCCAGCGGGTCGCGGACGCCCGGAATATAGGCGCTGGTGAATTCGATGCCGATCCGGGGCATCAGTTCAAAGCCTGTAAGTTCGCCGGCGCATTGCTGCTGCGCAATACTCAGGAAAGCAAGCGCATCATCCGGCGACTTAAGCCCGGCGATCGCCACTTGTCTGCCTTTTGGTCTCGGTAGCAGCTTCAGCACCGCGCCGGTAATGACGCCGAGCGTTCCTTCCGCGCCGATGAACAAGTCACGCAGATCGTATCCGGTGTTGTCTTTTTTCAGGGTTCTGAGCCCGTTCCAGATTTCGCCGGTTGGCAGCACAACCTCCAGTCCGAGACACAGATTGCGCGCATTGCCATAGGCGAGTACGCCGGTGCCGCCAGCGTTCGTCGACAGATTGCCGCCGATCTGGCAGGAGCCTTCCGATCCGAGTGACAGCGGAAACAGCCGGTCTGCGTTCGTCGCCGCTCTCTGGATGTCCTGCAGGATGCAACCGGCGTCGACCGTCAGCGCATTCGCCGACAGATCGATTGAACGCACCGCATTGAGACGGGACAGCGACAGGATGATCGCCGGCTGCTCGTCGAGCGGCACTTGACCTCCGACATGGCCTGTATTGCCGGATTGCGGGACAATCGGAGTACCGGTTTCCGTGGCAAGCGCGAGGATCTGCGAAATATCGCCTGCGTTCGCCGGGCGCAGAACAAGCGGTGTCGTGCCGTGGTACAATCCGCGCGGCTCACGCAGATAGGGCGCTGTTTCATTCACGTCGGTGACGGCGTAGCGGTCTCCGACAATGGTCTTGAATCGTTCGATGGTTGCGTCGCTGATCATGACCGAGACATAGCGGCATCGGGACCGCTGGTCGAGACTCAAATACTCACGTGTTCCTCGGCGCAGAGGCGCGACGCAGCCGATCATTTATCGCTTCGCCCAACCCCTGCTCGGGAATCGGCGCAACGGCGATCATGCCGGCGCCAATGCAGTCGGCCTGATGGATGGTGTCGAACAGGTTCGCCGCCGCTTCTACCAGGTCGGCGTTCGGACTGAGATTGAACACGCGGGCAGCATGCTCCAAACCTCCCACAGCGACGCCGCCGAAGGCGATCAGCACCTCGCCGGGCTCGATGGACGTTGCGTTCATTCGCAGCCGGGCCTTCGGGGCGTAGTGCGAGCGTAGCATGCCCGGCGCCTCGATTGCGGCTTCGCCCCATGCCGGCCGGATCAAGCGTACGCCGGCGACGGACTCGATGCTTTCGGCTTCCAGTCCGCCTGGCCGCAGCAGCGAGATCTCGTCGCCGTCCACCTTTACGATCGTCGATTCCACGCCCACGGTCGCAGGTCCCGCGTCCAGGATCAGTCCAACGCTATCTCCCAGATCGGCCTCGACATGATCGGCCCATGTCGGGCTGACTTTGCCGGAGCGATTGGCGCTGGGCGCGGCGAGCGGTTTGCCGAAGCGGTCGATCAGTTCGTTGGCGAAGCCGGTTGGCGTCCTTACGGCCAGTGTTTCCAGACCCGCGCTCGCCAGGGGATGAACTAGGGAATCCTGCCGTTTTGAAACCACCAATGTGAGCGGGCCTGGCCAGAATGTTTCGGCGAGCTTGCGAGCCAGATCATTGAACACAACGTGGCGCTGCGCCATGTCGATGCCCGACATGTGGCAGATCAGCGGATTGAACCGCGGGCGTCCCTTGGTTTCGAAAATACGCGCCACGGCTTCACCATTGGTCGAGTCACCGGCAAGCCCGTAAACGGTCTCCGTGGGGAGCGCCACCAGTTCGCCGTTGGCGAGCATAGAGCAGGCTTCATCAAGCGCTTCAGATCGGTTGTGGATGATGGAGACTTTTACCATATCTATGTTGAGGCTGATAGCAGCCTTGCGGCGGCTGCTCAACGTTAAAAGCGGCTGCTTCAGGGAGGCGTCGTCAGTGAAGCCGCTGATTGACGTTTACGTAAAAATAACTTAGGCCGGTTCGCAAAACCGGAAGCAAGACATCGGCGCGCATCAAAGCGTCGACAAGGCAGAGGATCGGCATATGTACCGCGCGCCCGTTGACGAAATATCCTTTACGCTCAAGCATGTCGCCGGCCTGCAAACCGCGCTGGACGAAGGACGGCTCGGCGATCTTTCCGACGATCTGGTGGACGCAATCCTGACCGAGGCGGGGCGATTTGCATCTGAAGAGATATCACCGCTGGCGCTCGCCGGTGAGGCTGGCACGCCGCTGTCCGACGGCGTTGTGACAACGCCGGAAGGTTGGAAGGAACTTTACCGCAACTGGATCGACGGCGGATGGAACGGATTGACCGGATCACCGGATTTCGGCGGGCAGGGTCTGCCGATGATGCTTTCGATCGCGGCGAGCGAAATGTGGAACGGCAGTTCGATGGCCTTCAGTCTTTGCTCCCTTCTGACCATGGGCGCGATCGAGGCGCTGGAAAAACACGCCACCGACGAGCTCAAGTCCATCTATCTTGAAAAGCTGGTGACCGGCGAATGGACAGGCACGATGAACCTGACCGAGCCGCAGGCAGGTTCCGATCTCAACGCGCTCAAAACCCGCGCTGAACCTGTCGGCGACGGGACATATCGTATTTTTGGCCAGAAGATTTTCATAACCTATGGCGAACATGATTTCGCAGACAACATCGTCCATCTCGTTCTTGCCCGTCTGCCGGATGCGCCGGCCGGAACACGCGGCATATCGCTTTTCCTCGTCCCGAAATTCATTCCCGACGCAGACGGCGCTCCCGGCGCGCGCAACGATCTTTTCTGCAGCGGCGTGGAACACAAGCTTGGCATTCACGGCTCGCCAACCTGCACGATGATTTATGGCGACGGCAGCCGGGGCGATACACCCGGCGCTATAGGCTGGCTGATCGGCGAGGAGAACAAGGGCCTCGCCTGCATGTTCACCATGATGAACAATGCGCGTCTCAATGTCGGCATCCAGGGCGTCGCCGTGGCCGATGCCGCCTACCAGCATGCGCTGGCCTACGCCCAGGAACGCACCCAGGGCCGCGCGCCCGGCTGGACCGGTGATGGCATGAGCCCTATCATCGAACATCCGGACATCCAGCGCGATCTGCTGACGATGAAGGCGATGGTTCAGGCGTCGCGTTCCATTTCCTATTGTTGCGCCCACGCAATCGATATGGCGGACGCATCCAAAGAGCAGGGCGACGCTGATGCGCAAAAGTTCTGGCAGGAACGGGCGAACCTGCTCACGCCGATCGCCAAGGCCTTTTCGACCGATATCGGCGTCGAGGCGGCGTCTATCGGCGTGCAGGTTCATGGCGGCATGGGTTTCATCGAGGAAACGGGCGCGGCCTGCCTGTTGCGCGACGCGCGCATTGCTCCGATCTATGAAGGCACAAACGGCATTCAGGCGATCGATCTTGTCATGCGCAAGCTGCCGCAGTCCGGCGGCGAGCACGTTCTTGGATATATCGCCGAACTCCGCGAGATCGCTGCAGATGTGGCGCGGCGTAACAATCCGGAGTTCGGCACCACCGCCGATCGCCTGGAAGCTGCGCTCGATGATCTGGAAGACGCGACGCGTTGGCTGATGACGGCGCATAGCGAGGGCAAGATGAGCGAAGCGCTCGCTGGCGCCACACCTTTTCAGCGTCTGTTCGGTCTTGCCGCCGGCTCCGTCTACCTGGCGAAGGGCGCGCTTGCCGATGCAGGAGACGGAAACGAGCCGCGCCGCATCGCTCTTTGCCGGTTCTGCGCCGAAAATCTTCTCGGTGAAACGGCGGCGCTTCGTCAGGCCGTGACCGGCGGCGCTGAAAGTCTGTTCAACGCGCGACTGGCGCTGGCTGTCTAGGGGGAAGATGATGAGTGAACACGTTCTGGTCGAGCGACCACAGCAATATGGCGGCGCGGTTCAGGTAATCCGCTTCAACCGGCCTGACAAGAAGAACGCCATAACGCAAGACATGTACCGCATCATGGCCGACGCGCTTGAGGCCGGCGACGCAGACGACGCCGTTCGCGTTCACGTCTTTCTCGGCACGCCGGGCTGCTTTACCGCCGGCAACGATTTGTCAGACTTTCTAGGCTACGCCATGAATGGACGCATTGGCGAAGGCGAGGTCGGCCGTTTCCTGATGTGGCTTGCGAACGCCAAAAAACCGATCGTCGCCGGGGTGGACGGTCTGGCGATTGGCGTCGGTGTAACGATGCATTTCCACTGCGACATGACCTTCGCCACCGCGCGGTCTGAATTTCGAACGCCCTTCGTAGACCTGGCGCTGGTGCCGGAGGCCGGCTCCAGTTTGCTCGGACCGCGCGTGATGGGCTATCAGCGCGCCTTCGCGATGCTTGCCGCCGGTGTCGGGTTTAGCGGCGAAGACGCCCGTGACGCGGGTTTGGTCTACAAGGTCGTGGGCGAGGAAGAACTCGAGATTTCGACGCTTGCTGCGGCGGAAACCATTGCGTCCAAACCGCCGGAAGCCATGCAGATCGCCCGTGAATTGATGCGCGGTGGAACGCGTGAAGAGGTAGTCGGGCGGATACGAGAAGAATCGACCAGGTTCAGCGAACGGCTGGGCTCCGCCGAGGCGCGCGCCGCGTTCGAGGCGTTTCTCGCAAAGAGCCGAAAGGCGGGCTGACGGTCTTTCTACGAGAAGGATTCTCGCCTCGCCCTGTCCAAGAGCGGCGCTGGCGAGACCTGTGCTTGATTTTCTGAGCTTATGTGCGAACATTGCACGCCTAGATAGTTCTTTCGTAAGTATCGAACAGCTAGGGAGGGTGACGCGATGTCACGAGCAGTCTGTACATCCTTGATGGTTCTGTCAGTTGTCGCTGCAACGCCATCATTAGCACAGTCCATCGTCGCGGAAGCTGACAGTTTCGAAAGTTTCAGCAGTGCTTTCTGCTCCGCCAGCCACGAGGCCGCGCACATCTTTGTGGTGCCCGCTGCAATTTTCAGCGAGCACAGTGAAGTCACCTGCGATAACGGCGTTTCCGGGCTGCGGTCGAGCGAACCGGAAGACGACCCGGGGCACACGGTGTTCAATATCGATCCGCCATCCGGCGCCCCCACCGCTCTTGACTGCGACGGCAAGGCCGACACCGGCATGGAGACGATCGCGATCAATTGTATTCCTGCTGACATGGAAAGCGTTGATCACAAGAAGACATGACGACGCGCGGCCTGATCGGTCAACGCCGTTCGAGCAGCGCTACTGCCTCCACGTGAGGCGTCCAGAGAAACTGATCGATCGGCGTGACGGACCTCACTGCAAAACCTGCCGCCGTCAGGATTTCGAGATCGCGGACGAGCGTCACCGGATTGCAGGAGACGGCCGCGATCCTTCGGACCGTTGACGCTGCAAGTTCCCGGCACTGCTGCTCGGCGCCAGCTCGCGGCGGATCAAGGATCACGCCGTCGAAGGTCTTCAATTCATTTCTTGTCAACGGCCGACGATAGAGGTCTCGCCTTTCGCTCGTGACAGGTTTCAGTCCCGGCGTATGACGCGCCGCGCGATCGAGCGCGGCGAGTGACGCGGTGTCGCTCTCAACTGCGTGGACTGCTGACTGTGCGGCAAGAGTCAGCGCAAAGGTTCCGCAGCCACTAAAGAGATCAGCGATGCGTTTCGACTTATTCAGATGGCTGAGCACGAGGCTGGTCATGGTCTTTTCAGCCTGCAATACGGCCTGGACGAAGCCGCCGGGCGGCGGGGTCACCGAAGCCTTACCGAATTGCAGAACTGGTTTGCGCGGCTCGATCAGAATTTCGTCGTTGCAGGAAAGACGCGCGATATCACGCTTCAACGCCTCGGCGACGGCCGCTTGTCGTTGGGGCGCGCGCAATGCAGGTCCGCCAGAAATCGCGACATCCAGACCGGTCTCTGTTTCCAGGGCCGTAAGCCGTAGCGACTTTCCGGGAATGTGCTGTACGAGCGCCTTGAGATCTCCGAGTTTGCGGTTAAGACCGTCGGTCGCGACGTGACATCGCTCAAGCGCAAAGACAGTGTGGCTTCCCGCCTGATTGAATCCGAGCACTGGGCCTTCTCCGGTTTTGCGCGCCGTCAGCACGATGCGCCGCCGTTCGCCCGGTTCACAGATATGCAGGTCAGCGATTTCGGTTTGGATGCCTCTGGATGCGAGCGCGTCCACGACGAGTTGGCGTTTCCAGCGTCGGTAGAAGCTGTCATTGGCATGCTGGGTAACGCATCCGCCGCACAGATCGCCAGATGGTCCGAAATGTGAGCAGGGCGGTTCCCTGCGGCTTTCCGAAGCCTTCACAATGTCAGTCAGGATGACTTCCTTGCCGTGACGTTCGATCGAGACGGTTTCTCCCGGCAGTGTAAAGGGAACGAAACCGCCGTTTTCGGCGATGCCGTCACCCTGTGCGCCCATGGCGTCAATCAAAACCGTCTCAGTCATAATCTTGCGCCGCCAAGCAGGAACTCGCGATTTCCGTCGGAGCCTTCTATGGGGGAGGGGATAAAGCCAAAGCTCTTCCATCCCGGCAGGCTATCGAGCCACGTAGACAGGTCGTCTGCGATCTTTAGACCCGCGTTGGGATCACGCAAAATACCGCCCTTGCCGATCGCCTCCTTTCCGGCTTCGAATTGTGGTTTGACCAGCAGCACGCAAAAACCTCCCGGCGCAACCATTCCAAGCGCCTTGGGCAGGGCGAGACGCAGCGAGATGAAGCTGACATCGCTGACAACGCCGCTCACTGTTCGTCCGTCGGCAATAGACTCCGGCAAATCGCGGGCGTTCACGCCTTCGCGGTTTGTCACCCGCTCGTCAGCAAGCAGCGAACCATGGAGCTGTCCGTGTCCCACGTCCACGGCGATCACATGTGAAGCGTCCCGTTCGAGGAGCACCTGGGTGAAACCGCCAGTCGACGCGCCGATATCGAGTAAACAACGTCCAGCCGGTTGGAAATCGAAATGATCGAGCGCTGCGACCAGCTTCAGAGCGGCGCGTGACACATAACCCCGCGCAGGGTCATCGATAGCAATCACGGCGTTCTCCGGGGTTTTGGCGCCGGGTTTCGCACAGACCCCGCCATCAACCGAAACCGTGCCGCGAAGAATGGCGTCGCGCGCCCGGGCGCGGCTGTCGAAATGGCCGAGTTGGGTCAGCAACTGGTCGAGCCGTTGGCGTTTGGCGTCATGTTTTTCCGACATCGGCGTAACGGGAATTGTGGGCCATGAGTAGAATTGCGAACAGCATCAGCGAGAGCCCGGTGAAAATGGCGCTGAAGCTGGTGTATTCCGCGACATAGCCGATCAACACCGGAGCGACGAGTATGCCGGAATAACCGATCGTCGTGGTCAACGACAGGGCAATTCCGGGAGCGATGCCCGGCAGATTGCCGGCTGCGGAGAAGGCGATTGGCACGAGGTTGGAGAGGCCAAGGCCCGTAATCAGGAAGCCCGCGACTGCTATTTCGGGTGATGTCGCCGTGCCGGCGATAAGGAAGCCAACAAAGGCGGAACTGGCGCAGATCTGGACAGTCCTGACGGCGCCGAGCCGCTTGCGAACGGGATCGCCGAAAAATCGCACAGTCGCCATGGCCGCCGAAAATGCGCCGAACGCCAGTCCGGAAACAAAGGCGTCGGCGTTCAACTCCTGTCGTAGATAGAGAGCGCTCCAGTCGATGACGACGCCTTCTGGCATTGCTGAAAAAAGCGCCAGCAGCCCGATCATGTAGGGTAGCAGCGTGCGCGGAAAACGGATCGGCTGGCGTTGTTCGGCTTCCGCCGGCGCATCCTCAAGGCGCAGGCCGAGCAGGACGAATCCGACCAGAGCCACCGAAATCGCGGTGACGAACAGCGTATGCTGCATGACGCCTGAATATTGCAAGAGATAGCCGCCTGCGACCGCGCCGAAAAGTCCGCCGAGGCTCCAGAAGCCGTGGCACGAAGACATGATCGGCGCACCGCGCCTGCGCTCGACTTCCACTGCCACGGCGTTCATCGCCACATCCATGCCGGCGATCGAACCGCCGAACACGAACAGCGACAGGGCGGCAAGCCCGTGGTTGGGCGCCAATGTCACCCACAACAGTGTTGATGCTGCGACGAGCGCCGTAAGCCGTACGGCGAAAACGGGTCCGATGCGGGCGATCACGACGCCTGTCATCGGCATGGTGACAAGGGCGCCCATGCCGAATACCGCGATCATGACGCCGAGCTGCCCTTCGTCGAGCAGCAGCCTTTCGGCGAATTCCGGAATCTTGGGCGCCCAGTTGCCGATCAGGAAGCCGTTGACGAGAAACAGCAATGACACGTGGACGCGGGCGTTGTTCATCATCGTGTGTAGGAGCCGGTTTGGGGTGTCGCGGACATGGCGTCGCGGAGGGCGGAACGTTTAGCAGACGGGTCTATGCATGTCGATAGCGCGCCTTCGATGCTGCTCCGAGTCCCGCATCATTGTATATTCAGTTTTGCAAGAGATTCCCTTTGACCAAATTTCCAGTTTCTTGCTGTCAGTTCAGAGTGGCGTAAGTGCAGAGTATTCGCACTATGGAAAAGAAGCCAAATCCATGAAATTTAAGGGTAAAAATAAGTAGGCGCGCGCTTTCCCACTTGGTGGTGGGTATTTCTTTGATAGTATCGCCGCGTAATCGAGGATTCGTATGACATTGATATTGGCAGTGGATGGTGGAGGCACAAGTTGCAGGGCCGCCGTGGCCGATCATGGCGGCGCGATCCTCGGGCGCGCCGTTTCCGGTCCGGCCAATGTTTCAACCGACCCGCAAGGCGCTGCGGCGAATATCGTGAAAGCAGCGCGCGCGGCGCTCGCCGACGCCGGACACGGTGATGCGACGCTCACCTCGCTTCCCGCCTTTCTGGGGCTCGCCGGCGCCAACCTTGCCTCCGCGGCCGAAGCGGTCAGGGGGCATCTGCCGTTCGAGCGGTGCGTTATTGAAGACGACGCCGGAACTGCCCTGCAGGGCGCGCTTGGCGACATGGACGGAGCGGTCATTGTGCTGGGAACCGGTTCGGTGCTTTTTGGACGCCGAAACGGTTCGATTTTCCGCGCAGGAGGTTGGGGCTTCGCCGTCGGCGATCAGGGAAGCGGCGCCAGGATCGGTCGGGAGCTCTTGCAGGAGACACTGCTGGCTTATGACCATGTCCGGGCGCATACGCCCCTGACGACCGCGGTGTTGGCGGAATTCGATCGCGATCCAATGCGCCTCGCCGAGTTCGCCCAGCAGGCCAGGCCTGCCGATTTCGCGCGCTTCGCTCCGCGGGTGTTCTCGGCTGCCAATGAAGGCGACGCCGTGGCGCTGGACATTCTGGATGCGACGCTTGTGGAGGTGGAAGCGCAACTGCAAGCGTTTTTGTGGCCCGAATGCGAAGCGCTCTGTTTGCTTGGTGGGCTTGCAGAGCTTTATAAGTCCCGCATCGGAGCGCGCTTCAGAGCAATTCTCAAACCGCCGAAAACCGATGCGCTTGTCGGCGCCGTACAGCTTGCGGTGCATGAATTCCGAGAAACCGGACAAGCCAAATGACGACAAATATGAGGCGTGAAATCGATGAGATGCCGGACGTCGTCGAGCGAATGCTTACACAGTCTGCGGATGCGATTATGAATGCGGCTGACGCATTCCGCGCCGCGGACCCTGGCTATATTGTTACGGTCGCCCGCGGATCGTCGGACCACGCGGCGCATTTCCTGAAGATTGCCTGCGAAATCGAGCTTGGACTTCTCGGCGCTTCCGTCGGGCCGTCGCTTTCCTCCCTGTACGGCGTCACGCCGAAAGCAGCGAACGCTGTAAGCTTTTCAATATCGCAGTCAGGACAGAGTCCGGACATCGTCGCCATGACAAACGCCTTGCAGCGAGGCGGCGCCACGACGATCGCCCTCGTCAACACACTGCCGTCGCCCCTGGCCGATGCGGCTGATTACGTCATTGACCTTGTGTCCGGCCCGGAGCGCAGTGTCGCGGCGACAAAATCTTTCGTCTGCTCCGTTGTCGCCGGCCTTGCGATCATCGCGCGGCTTTCGCCGTCGCCGGCGCTGGGCCAGGCGCTGGACCGTTTTCCCGATCGTTTGAGAGAGGCGATTGTCTGCGACTGGAGCGGAATGGAGCAGATGCTTCAGGACGCGCGCTCCGTCTTCGTTCTTGGCCGCGGTCCGACGCTGGCGATCGCCAGCGAAGTGGCTCTGAAATTCAAGGAGACCTGCGGCGTGCATGCGGAAGCCTATTCAGCGGCGGAAGTCATGCACGGGCCGGTGGAACTGGTCGAGCCTGCCTTTCCTGTTCTCGCGATCGCCGCGCGGGACGGCGCCGAAACTTCCATCGTCGTTACAGCCGACGCCTTGGCGGCGCAGGGCGCCTCGGTATTCGCAACCTCGTTCTTGTGCAAAAATGCGCGTTCTTTGCCGGTTCCGGACAGCGGCCACCCGCTGCTCAACGCGCTGCTGCCAATCGCGCCATATTACGGCCTGATTGAAGCACTGTCTCGGCGTCTTGGACGTAATCCCGATCGGCCGGAACGTCTGAGCAAGGTCACGGTGACGCTATGACGGTGAAACGCG
The DNA here is from genome assembly GCF_039888615.1 of Hoeflea sp. CAU 1731. Lineage (NCBI taxonomy): Bacteria > Pseudomonadati > Pseudomonadota > Alphaproteobacteria > Hyphomicrobiales > Rhizobiaceae > Hoeflea > Hoeflea sp. CAU 1731. The sequence continues at coordinate 157,357 of NZ_JBDQQS010000011.1, forward strand.
CCATATCGAGCCCGCGAATCTACGACGGAAGCGCGTGGCATGAAAAGGCGGTTCTGCTCGTCGATGGCGACCGCTGCGTCGGCATCGCGTCCGCAGGCTTGGCTCCGGCGGATTTTGAAACCGTCGAGGCAGCCGGCGCGATGCTGGTTCCGGGTTTCGTCGATCTGCAGGTTAACGGCGGCGGCGGCGTACTTTTCAACGATAAGCCGAACGTCCACGGTATCAGGGCAATCTGTTCGGCCCATGCGCGCTTTGGCGCGACAGCGATCCTGCCGACGCTGATCACCGATGATACGGATGTGACTCGGCGAGCGCTCAAAGCAGGCTTCGAGGCGCATCGCACAGGCGTCCCGGGTTTTCTCGGCTTGCACCTGGAAGGCCCGCACCTGTCGAAGGCGAAGAGGGGCGCGCACAGCAAAGACCTTATTCGCGCCATGACCGAGCGCGACCTGAAACGCCTTATTGACGCAAGGACGCGATTGCCGGTGTTGATAACCACCATTGCGCCTGAAAACACGAAGCTCAAGCAAGTCGAAAGGCTGGCGGCGGCTGGCGTTTCCGTCAGTCTGGGCCACAGCGACTGCGACTACGCCACGGCCATGGAGTACTTTGCCGCCGGAGCCAACATGGTCACGCATCTTTTCAACGCCATGAGTCCGCTGGCCCATCGCGAGCCGGGACTGGTCGGCGCGGCTCTCGACAGTGGCGTTCTTTACGCCGGTATCATCGCCGATGGTTTCCACGTCCACCCGGCTGCATTCGGCGCGGCGCTGCGCGCAAAAAAAGGCCCGGGCCGGATTTTTGTCGTCACGGACGCCATGTCGACGATCGGAACGGATCTTAAATCCTTGACACTGAACGGACGCCATATTCGCAGGGAGAATGGACGTCTGACACTGGAAGATGGAACGCTGGCTGGCGCCGACATCGATATGGCCTCGTCTGTCCGCTATCTGATGACCGAGATCGGTTTGCCGCTGGAGGAGGCGATTGCAATGGCCTCGCAATATCCGGCCGAGGCCGTCGGCGTCGCCGACCGGAAGGGAAAGCTGGAACCCGGCTTCGACGCCGATTTCATCGAACTCGACGACGATTTGCAGGTTATGAGGACCTGGATCGGCGGAACGGCGGTGTTCGAAGCGGCCTGATCAGGCCTGCGTGGAGGTAAGCTTTCCGGAATCACCGAGCGCCCGAAACACGGTGTCGACGATGCCCGTGCGGTCGAGGCCGGCGCGGCTGTTCATGGTCTCTGGCTTCGCCTGATCCATGAAGACGTCCGGCATTATTAGAGGGCGGACCTTCAGTCCGTTTTCAAGCAGACCCTGATGCGCCAGGAAGTGCAGCACGTGGCCGCCGAAGCCGCCAATCGCGCCTTCCTCGACCGTGACAAGCACCTCGTGATGACGCGCCAGTTGCATGATCAGATCGGTGTCGAGCGGCTTGGCGAAGCGGGCGTCCGCGACCGTCGTCGGAAGTCCCGCGGCGTCCAGGTCTTCAGCAGCCAGCAGGCAATCGGCGAGCCGGGTTCCAAGCGAAAGCAGGGCGATCTTGCCGCCTTGCCTGACGATGCGACCCTTGCCGATTTCCAGTATGGAGCCACGCTCCGGCAATTCGACGCCGACGCCTTCGCCACGCGGATAACGGAAGGAGCAGGGGCCTTCGTCATAGGCCGCGGCCGTGCGCACCATATGCTTCAGTTCGGCTTCGTCCGCGGCTGCCATGACGACAAACCCCGGCAAGGTGGCAAGATAAGTCACGTCGAAGGAGCCGGCGTGCGTCGCGCCGTCGGCGCCGACGTAACCGGCGCGGTCGATCGGAAAACGCACAGGCAGCTTCTGGATCGCCACGTCATGCACCACCTGGTCGTAGGCGCGCTGCAGAAAGGTGGAATAGATCGCCGCGAACGGCTTCAAGCCCTCGGTGGCGAGCCCCGCCGCAAAGGTGACGGCGTGCTGCTCTGCTATGCCGACATCGAAGCAGCGGCCCGGATGCGCGTCCTTGAACAGGTCTAGCCCCGTGCCGGACGGCATGGCTGCGGTAATCCCGACAATATGGTCGTCCTCGTCGGCTTCGCGGATCAGCGCCTGTGCGAAGACCTTCGTGTAGCTCGGCGCATTCGCCTTCGCCTTGCTCTGGGCGCCGGTGATGACATCGAATTTGGAAACGCCGTGATACTTGTCGGAGGCGGCTTCGGCGGGCGCATAGCCCTTGCCTTTCTGGGTCACGACATGAATCAGCACGGGACCTTGCGCGTTGTCCCGCACATTACGCAGCACGGGCAGCAGATGCTCGAAATTGTGACCGTCGATCGGGCCTATGTGATAGAAGCCCAACTCCTCGAACAGGGTGCCGCCGGTGACATAGCCGCGCGCATGCTCCACGGCGCGGGTGATCGCGCGGTCGACGGCCTTGCCGAGATATCCGGTCAGTTTCTTTCCGAATTCCCGAAAGCCCATATAGGTCCTGCCGGAGGCAAGCCGCGCCAGATAGGCGCTCATGGCGCCGGTCGGCGGAGCGATCGACATGTCGTTGTCGTTGAGGATGACGATCAGCCGCGCGTCGAGAGCGCCGGCGTTGTTAAGGGCCTCATAGGCCATGCCGGCCGACATCGCGCCGTCGCCGATCACCGCGATTACGTTGCGCGGCCTGTCCTGGATTTGTGCGGCCACAGCCATGCCGAGGCCCGCCGATATCGACGTCGAGGAGTGGGCGGCGCCGAAGGCGTCGTATTCGCTTTCATCGCGTTTCGTAAAGCCGGACAATCCGTCTTCCTGGCGCAATGTCCTGATGCGATCGCGGCGTCCGGTCAAAATCTTGTGCGGATAGCACTGGTGGCCGACATCGAATATCAGCCGGTCTTCTGGGGTATCGAAAACCTTGTGGATCGCCAGCGTCAATTCCACCACGCCGAGGCCTGCGCCCAAGTGCCCGCCGGTAATCGAAACAGCGTCGATCATTTCCGCCCGCAATTCGCTTGCAAGCTGATTCATGTCCCTGTCTTCGATCTGTTTGAGATCGGCGGGAATTTTCACGCGATCGAGGAGTGGTGTGTCCGGCCTGGTGCTCAAATGTTCGCCTTGCTTCGCTGGCCTGCAGCCTGTTCAAGGGCCGCTGCTAAAGGTTCAGGTAATGCAATGCAGCCCCAAGAGCAAGGTCAAGCCCCCTGACAGGCTGTCGCGTCGGCGTTTGCAGCATGCCGAACACACGGACGGCCACTATTCCGGATCGAGAGGCTCTGCGCCTTCCGGACGGCCAGACCGGTCGAGTCGGATCTTTTCGATACGGCTTTCCGCCGCCTTCAGCAGTTTCTCGCAATGCTGTTTGAGCGCTTCGCCGCGTTCGTAGATTTCGATCGACTGGTTCAGGGGCACGTCCCCCTTTTCAAGGTCGCCGACAATGGTCTCAAGCTGGGCGAGCGCTTGCTCGAAGCTCATCGCCGCTATGTCTTCGTTCTTCTTCGCGGCTTCGGCCATATCCTATCCTCTCATCAGGCGCGTCACATGCACGGCGGCCGACTCGGCCAAGCCTTCAAGATCATAACCGCCCTCAAGCAGGCTGACGACCCGGTTATCGCACCGGCGTTCGGAGACCCCCATGATCTTGCCCGTGGCCCAGTCGAAATCGTCGACGGTCAGGTTGATCTCGGCGAGCGGATCACGATGATGCGCGTCAAACCCGGCCGATATGATAATCAGGTCGGGACGCATGTTTTCGAGTTCGGGAAGGATTCGGGTGCGGAATGCTTCCCGGAAATGATCGCTTCCGGTTCTAGGAGAGAGCGGCGCGTTGAAAATGTTGCCGGCGCCAGTTTCCGACAATGCGCCGGTGCCCGGAAAAAGTGGCATCTGATGGGTCGAGAAATAGGCGACGGTCGGATCGTCGTAGAATATGTCCTGCGTGCCATTGCCGTGATGCACGTCCCAGTCGACGATGGCGACGCGTTCGACACCATGGGTTCTTTGTGCGTAGCGGGCGGCGATGGCGGCCTGGTTGAACAGGCAGAAACCCATAGCCCGATGCCTTTCAGCGTGATGCCCGGGCGGGCGCGCCGCTACGAAAACGTTGTCCGCCTCTCCCGCAAAAACGCTGTCGACGGCTTCCAGCGCCGCGCCGACGCCCGTCAGCGCGGCCTCAAGGCTTTTCGGACTGACGCTGGTGTCGGCGTCGATCGCGACGATTCCCTCGTCAGGAATACTGCCTGCGATATTTTGCAGATGATCCTCTGTGTGGACGAGCAGAACGACGTCCCTGTCGGCTACGGCGGACTCCGCGCGCTGCAAGTCTGCAAACGCCTCGTCGGCGAAAGCGGCTTCCAAGGATTTCATCCGGTCGGGTCTTTCAGGATGACCGGGCGGCGTCAGGTGTTCTGCATGGATAGCGTTGGTATAGAGCCTGGTCGTCATGAGACCTCGCTGGTGATCGGGGGCCAACCACATAGCATATTCAGCATGCCAGGTAGGAGATTGAATGTCTTTCGCTGCCGGGCCGTGCAACCAATTTCAAATTCTGGCGTTTTTGTGTCATGGAAACGACAGCAATAGCACTCATCGCTCTCATCTGCACGCAGAACAATCTCGTTTGTCGGGAAGATCCGCAAGGTATATCGACATATGAAACTGTTCAACGGTGCACAGAAGAACTGAACATCCTCGCAAGCGAACCGTTGGCTCCGGGATACAAAATCGTCGGCAAATGCGTTGCGATGCAACAAGAGACCATTGAAAAGGAGTGGGCATTGAACTGGGCGGGAGATTCGATCGGTTTTGTCGAACGGGCTTCCATACAGACCGCCGACGCGGGGTCTTCAACGGCGCCAGAGGCTGAAACCGTGAAGCAGGAACCGCTCAGGACGGCGGAACTGAAGATTGCCGGTACAAAAGAGCAGCCGAAGCGCCTTTCGATGACGCTTAATCCGGATACCACAGTCAACTGACCGGGCACATGGCGCAATCAAAAATCGGACAAAGCAATGAATTCCGTGCTGTACACATGGCGGGATCCAAATTCGGACCGGCTCGGTGGATTATTCTGCTGATGATCGTCTCTGCTCTGCTTTGTTTCGTCGCCATTGCCCTGGCTGTCGACCGTGGTTGGATGGATCCGATCGATAAAGCGATCCTGGATTCGATGGGTGAAACCGTGATGAGCTCCGATCCCTGGGGGCCGCCCTGGTTGGAGGAAACGGTCGTCGAGATCAGCGCGCTCGGCGGCTATCCTGTGATCGTGCTGGCGACGGTTATTGCGGCGATTGTCCTGTGGCTCGCCTCCAAACAGTCAGGGGCTATCCTGCTTGTCGCCGCCCTGTCGAGCGGCGCATTGGCCTCCACCCTTCTGAAACTGATGTTTGATCGCTCAAGGCCCGATTTCGCGGAGCCGATGGATCGAACATTTACGGCCAGTTTTCCGAGCGGTCACGCCATGATTTCCATGGTGTCCTGGATGACGTTAGCCGTGGTGGTCAGTTGCTATGTGCCGCGACGCGCGTTGCGCGTCTTCATTCTCTGCGCCGCATTTCTCCTCGCCATCATCATCGGGCTGAGCCGGGTCTATCTTGGCGTTCACTGGCCGAGCGATGTTCTTGCCGGTTGGTGCATTGGACTTGCCTGGGCGGGAGCCGCCTGGCTCATCGCGCGCAGCAAGATAGGTGTTTCCAATGAACGCCTTTACTGACAATGGCGGCATACAGGTCGCGGCGAGAGCCGGGTATGCGACCCGCGGAGTCGTCTATCTGATTATTGCCTTTTTCACCTTTCTCGCAGCCATCGGCAATGGCGGCAAGACGGGCACAGAAGGCGCGCTGCAGACCCTCATGGAACAAAGCTTCGGCGCTATTCTGCTCGGGCTTGTTGTATTGGGCTTCTTTGGATATGCGGCCTGGCGCCTCCTGCAGGCGATCGCCGACGCCGACAATCACGGCGTGGATCCCAAGGGCCTCGTCATCCGCGGGGCATTGCTGGTGAGCGCTTTCACCTACCTGGCTCTTTCGTTCTACGCCTTGTCGCTTCTCGGCCTGTGGTCGTTATCCAGTTCCAGTGGAAAAAGCAGCGTGGTTTCAACGGCGGTCAACGCCGTCGGGCCGATCATCGTCACCCTGGCTCTTGGACTCGTGTTCAGCGGGGTCGCCTTTGCGCATTTTCGCAAGGCCTGGATGAAGAAATATAACGATCACATACAGGCGCCGACCAAGTATCAAATCCTGGTCGATGTGATTTCGATCATCGGCCTGGCCTCGCGCGGCCTGATCTTTGCGGTTATTGCGATCATACTCTTCACCCGCCTGCCGCACATTGGCGTTGGCGAAGTCAGCGTTCCAGACCTGAAGTCCGCATTGGACTACGTCCAGTCGCTGCCAATGGGATGGTTGCTTTTGGCGTTGCTGGCAGTTGGCATTGCGCTGTTCGCATCGTATTCACTGGTTGAAGCGCGATGGCGACGGGTATCCGTCTGACGCTTGTCAGTCGTCCACGAGGATCGTTCTCGATATCGCGATGCCGAACCCTTCCAGGCCGACATAATGTCGCTCTCTGGAGGAGAAAAGTTCGATTGACGATATGCCGAGATCCTTGAGGATTTGTGCACCGAGGCCAATCTCCAGCCATTCGCCCTTGCGTTCCTGTGCCTGCCGATGTTCCTCGGCGTTATCGCGTTCGCCAGCAGCCGTTCTCTCATTGCCGAAATTGCCGACTCCGACCGATCCTTCCCGCAAATATACGATGACGCCGCGTCCGCGCTCTGCAATCGTACGCATGTAGTGATGGATAGGCGGTTTCTTGCCAAAAACGTCGTCCACCACCGTTTCCAGATGCAGTCTGACGGGAACGTCGACGCCGTCACGGATATCGCCATAGACGACGGCGACATGCTGCATCGGGTCCCAGGTCAGGGAATAGGTATGCACCATCGCGGGTCCGCACGCCGTCTCCACAGGCATCACATCGCCCCTGTTAACCAGCGTTTCCTTGCGCTGGCGATAGGCGATGAGATCGGCGACGCTGACCTGCTTCAGGCCGTGCGTTTTCGAGAACTCAGCGACCTGAGGCCCGCGCGTCACGGTTCCGTCATCGTTGACGAGTTCACAAATGACGCCGACCGGCGGCAGTCCGGCGAGCCGGCACAGATCGACGGCCGCTTCCGTGTGTCCGGATCTCATCAGAACGCCGCCCTCGCGGGAGACCAGGGGGAAGATATGGCCCGGTCGTACGAAATCCGTTGCTCCAGAGTTGGGATTGGCCAGATTGCGGACGGTCAGAGTCCGGTCATCCGCCGAAATTCCGGTCGTCGTGCCATGTTTGTAATCGACAGACACGGTAAACGCCGTTGCATGCGGCGCGTCATTCTCGGCGACCATGGCGGTGAGGTTTAGCCGCTTTGCCTCCGATCTAGGCATCGGCGCGCAGACGATGCCTGAGGTGTGGCGCACGATGAAGGCCATCTTTTCCGGTGTACAGTGTGCGGCGGCGACAATAAGGTCGCCTTCATTTTCGCGGCCGTCATCATCCGTGACGACGACGATTTCGCCAGCTTCGAAGGCTCGCAACGCCTCCACGACACGTTTTGAATCAAACGTCATTGGAAAGGTCTACTCCTTGAATCCGGAACGCCCGGTCTGGCCCCTGTGTCGCAAATAGTGGTCCGCCAACGTGCAGGCAAGCATGGCTTCACCGATCGGAACCGCGCGAATGCCAACGCAGGGGTCGTGCCTGCCTTTGGTGCGTATGTCCACTTCATTACCGTCTGCGTCAATGCTCTTGCGCTCGGTCAGGATAGACGAAGTCGGCTTGACGGCAAAGCGTGCGACGATTTGTTGCCCGGTGGAAATGCCGCCCGCAATGCCGCCGGAATTATTGGAAAGGAAAACCGGCTTGCCGTCATCGCCCATTCGCATTTCGTCGGCGTTTTCCTCGCCGGTGATCTCGGCCGCCTCGAAGCCGTTGCCGATTTCGACTCCCTTGACCGCGTTTATCGACATCAGATTGGCGGCGATTTCCTGATCGAGCTTGCCATAGATCGGGGCGCCGAGCCCGGCCGGAACCCCGTCGGCCACAACCTCGATCACTGCGCCGACGGAAGTGCCCTGCTTGCGAATGTCATCGAGATAGGATTCCCATTCCGATGTCATTTTGGGATCGGGACAGAAAAACGGATTCTGGTCGACGCAGTCCCAGTTCCAGTTGTGGCGGTCGATCGTTTTCTTGCCGATCTGCACGAGTGCGCCGCGAATCCTCACCTGCGGCAGCACCTTGCGGGCCAGCCCTCCGGCGGCCACGCGCGCCGCCGTTTCGCGCGCGGAGGAGCGACCCCCGCCGCGATAGTCGCGCAATCCGTATTTCTGGTCATACACGTAGTCGGCGTGACCCGGGCGATAGCGCCTTGCGATTTCCGAATAGTCCTTCGACCGCTGGTCGGTATTCTCGATCATCATCGAGACCGGCGTGCCGGTGGTGATCAGGGCGCCGTCCTCGCGAGCAAGCACGCCGGAAAGGACGCGCACCTGGTCAGCCTCCTGGCGCTGAGTAACGAATCGTGACTGGCCGGGCTTGCGTCGGTCCATCCAATGCTGGATCTCCGCTTCGGTAAAGACGATTCCTGGCGGGCAGCCGTCGATGACGCAACCGAGCGCCGGACCATGGCTTTCACCCCATGTCGTGACGCGGAACAGATGACCGAAAGTGTTGTGCGACATGCAGGTGTCCGGAGGTTGTCGACAAAAGATCGCCTGATCTATGCAGTTTTGAGGTTCTGGTCAAACCCCGTCGGCATTGGCGGCAAGCCAACTCATCGAGTCGCCTTCAATTTTCAGGATCTGATCCTGCGGCGTCGAAATCTCCGCCGCCTTGTCGCCGTCGAGCCCGGCGATCAGATGAAACAGTGTGCGGATAACGCCGCCATGGCAAACGCAGACGACGGGTTTCTCCAGGGATTGCAGCCAGGCGGCCACGCGCCAGCTTAAAATCTCGTAGCTTTCCGCATTCTCGCCGGGAGGCAGGAAGCTCCATTTGTTTGCCGCCCGTTCGGCTATTTTTTTGGAACTGTTCTTTTCGAGCTCGGAAAGGGTTCGACCTTCCCAGTCTCCAAAACTTATTTCAATCAGCCGTTCGTCAATCTTGTAGGCGTCCGGCGGCAGCCGCATGGCTTGCCGCAACAGCGCCATCGTTTCGCGGGCGCGGGCGAGCGGGCTCGAAATATAGTCGAAATCGGTTGCCTCCTCACCCAGAAGACGGGACAGCGCCTCGCCATACTGTCGAGCCTGAATCCGCCCCTTGGCGTTCAGGTCGATGTTCTTGGCGCCCTGGAACCGGACCTCGGCATTCCAGTCCGTTTCGCCGTGCCGAATCACGTAGATCGGCGATGTGAAGTTCAGCATGTTTGGAGCCTGAGTTTCGCTCAGCTGTCCTTGACGACGGAAATGTCGGGAGCATCCACCGATTTCATGCCAATCGTATGATAGCCCGAGTCGACGTGATGCACTTCGCCGGTCACGGCGCGCGATAGATCGGAGAGCAGATAGAGCGCCGATTCGCCGACTTCGTCTATGGTCACCGTGCGTTTCAGCGGCGAATTGTATTCGTTCCATTTGAGAATGTATCGAAAATCACCGATCCCGGAAGCCGCCAGTGTCTTGATCGGGCCGGCCGAAACGGCGTTAACCCGAATGCCGCGGTCTCCGAGATCGACGGCAAGATAGCGCACGCTCGCTTCAAGCGCGGCCTTGGCGACGCCCATGACGTTGTAGTGGGGCATGACCTTTTCTGCGCCGTAATAGGTAAGCGTCAGGATCGATCCGCCGTCATTCATGATCTTTTCCGCGCGCTGGGCAAGCGCCGTCAGCGAATAGACCGAGATCTCCATCGAGCGGTTGAAGTTCTCGCGGCTGGTGTCGACATAGCGACCCGTCAGCTCGTCCTTGTCGGAAAAGGCGATGGCGTGGACCATGAAATCGATTTTGCCCCACCGTCTTTCAACCTCGGCGAATACGGCGTCCATCGTATCCGGATCGGTGACGTCGCAATGGCCGACGACGTATGCGCCCAATTCGCTGGCCAGAGGCTCGACCCTCTTGCGCAAGGCGTCGCCCTGGTAGGTCATGGCCAACTCGGCTCCGGCGTCGGCGCACGCCTTGGCGATACCCCAGGCTATGGAGCGGTTATTGGCGACTCCTAGAATGATGCCGCGCTTACCCTTCATCAAACCGGCGGTCAGACCCATGCTCAGCTCCTCGATTGTTCGTGCAAAGCCTATGGCACAGCCGGCAAAAGGGTTCAAGCTGAAGGGCGGCATAACCGGCGGCGGATCTGAGAATTTCGAGAGCGGTCAGAACGCGCCGACCTCAACTCCTATTCTCGCATTTCTATGGAATTCAGGAACCAGTTTGCGCCGCGGCTGTTCCGGCACGCTTCCCCGGTAAATTGTGAAACGCCGTCATAGGATTGCCTGGAAGCGATGAAAGACCTGCATAGTTGCGTGTCATTTCCTTCTTCTTCTACTATCGTAACGGAGCCTGAATTGCCGTTCTGCTCGTTTGTCCAGGCAAGAGCGACAGTTGGAGGCGTTCCGGCTTCGGCTCCGGCGACGGTCGTGAGAATGGAATTCTCGTCGCTGCCCGGTTCGATCGCGATTCCCGCGGGCGCCGGTTGAACCAAGGTGTCGGCGAGGGATGCGTGGTCTGGTCCGTTTGCCGCGCATCCGGGCGAAATTACGTCGACGGCCAACAATACGGCGATGCAGAATTTCCGGTTGTCTCTTGCAGGCGCCCGCATTATTTCTGAGCGGCCCAATCGAATTGGGCTACTCTGCGGCCGGACCGCGGTTTTGGATTTAATGATGGAAGAAGTCATGGCTACCGAAACTGACACCCAGACTTGTGACTTTACCCTGTCGGAAGAACCAATCAAGCTGTTTGGCGAATGGCTGGCGGATGCAGCCGAGCGCGAGGTGAACGACCCGACGGCTCTGGCGCTTGCAACCGTCGACAACGCCGGCATGCCGAATGTCAGAATGGTCTTGCTGAAAGGCTTCGATGACGCCGGCTTCACGATCTACACGAATTTTGAAAGCGCCAAGGGCGAGGAACTGCTCGCCAGCCGCAAGGCCGCCATGTGCTTTCACTGGAAATCCCTGCGTCGCCAGGTGAGGATCAGGGGAACGGTCGAGATCGTCAGCGACGAGGAAGCTGACGCCTATTATGACAGCCGACCGCGCGGCAGTCGTATCGGCGCCTGGGCGTCCCGACAGTCGCGGCCGCTGGAAAGTCGCTTTGCGCTCGAAAAATCCGTTGCGGAGTACACAGCGAAGTTCGGCATAGGCGAGATTCCGAGACCTGATCACTGGTCAGGATTCCGCGTTGTACCGGAAAGCATCGAATTCTGGCACGATCGAAAGTTCCGGCTGCATGACCGTATGAGGTTCGAGCGCGACCCGGAGAACGGTAGCTGGCGCAAAACCCGTCTTTACCCGTAGACAGTTTTAATTCGCCGAAAGTAATGCGCTTATCCGTTTCCGACGTTTTGTCCGAGCGCGCTGGCGAATCTGAATGGCAGGCCTGTCAGTAGCGCCTCGATATAGCGAGATTTCTGGAAATAGCCGTTGAGCGATATGCGCGGCAGCGACAGCATGTTGACCCCATCCGGAGTTTCTATCATGCCGGGCCGTGTCGTGACCGCAACGTCGAAACCGCATTGTGCGGCGATTTCAAATTCGCGCTCACAGGCTGCGCCGCGTCTGCCATACGGATAGGCGAAGAGCGTCGGTCGTCGCCCGGTCAGCGCGCCGATATCGTCGGCCGACGCCGACATTTCCCGGGCGGCGAGCTTCGATTCGAGTTTCGCAAGGTTGAGATGATTCACCGTGTGTGCGCCAATGGAAACGAGGGGATCATTGGAAAAGGCTGCGACGTCCTCTGACGAAAGAACTTCTCGCTCGACGATCGACATCGGATCGACGCCAATGGCGCGCGCATGGTCGTCCAGATCGTCGACGAACTGATTCTCTCCTGTGCTTTCAAGGTAGCGGCACACCCGATCGAATGCCGCATATTTCTCGAACGTGCTTTCTGTCTTCATCGGCGCGCCGCCGCCGAATGTAATTGATCGGCGACTACGCAGTATTTCTTCCAGCGTCATCCACCATATCGAACGGCTGCGTCTCATGAAGCCCGAGGTCACAAAGACCGTGAAGGGAACCTCGTGCTTCCGGAATACGGGAAGGGCTTCGCTTCTGTTGTTGCGATAGCCGTCGTCAAGCGTGAACACTGCGTATCGGTCGTCATTGTCGCCGCGCGAAAGCAGGTCCGGCATTTGGTCCAGTCGAACAGGTTTCCAGCCGTTGCGACGCACCGTGGCCAGAACCCTGTCGAGGAATTGAGGTGTTATCGAAAGGTGCGCATTCGGCTGGAAACGATCCGGACGGTCGGCGCAGACATGATGCAAGGTGAAAATGACGCCGCGATGCTTCTGCGTAGCAACGATTTTCAGCCGTGCCGCGAGCGAGATCGCTTCCAGCGCGCCGCTGATAGCCAAGCGGTGCGCCTTCCGGTAGGCCATGGCCTTTATTGGTCTCATACGTCGCTCGATCGCGTTGGTGGATGAAATCGATTCCCGCCGGCAAAGGCAAATACGCCAGCGTTTGTCGGCTCATATCACCATCGGGATTAATCGATGCTGAATCCGTTCCTAACTGGTAGATAAACGAAGCATCTTGCGGGCGTCAGACCCGAGTTCCGCCGATTGTCATCTGGTTCATGCGCAAATGCGGCTGTCCGACGCCGACCGGCACGCTCTGTCCGGCCTTGCCGCACATGCCAATACCGTTGTCGATCTTGGAATCATTGCCGACCATGGTGACCCGGTGCATGGCGTCCGGACCGTTGCCAATCAGCATGGCGCCTTTTATGGGAGCGCCTATCTTGCCGTTTTCGATCATGTAGGCCTCCGTGCAGCCGAACACGAATTTGCCGGACGTGATGTCCACCTGTCCGCCGCCGAATGAAACGGCGTAGACGCCTTTGTCCACCGAGCCGATGATCTCTTCAGGCGTGTAATCGCCGCCCAGCATGTAGGTGTTGGTCATGCGTGGCATGGGTTGATGAGCGTGCGACTGGCGGCGCCCGTTGCCGGTCGGCTTCATGCCCATCAAACGGGCGTTCTGCCTGTCCTGCATGTAGCCGACAAGCTTGCCGTCTTCGATCAGGACGTTGTATCCGGACGGCGTGCCCTCGTCGTCGATCGTCAGCGATCCCCGACGGCCCTCGATCGTTCCGTCATCGACGACCGTCACGCCGGGCGCTGCGACCTGCTGGCCGAGAAGCCCGGCGAAAGCCGACGTCTTCTTGCGATTGAAATCCCCTTCGAGACCATGTCCGACCGCTTCATGAAGCATCACGCCGGGCCAGCCGGCGCCGAGCACCACATCGAAGGCGCCAGCGGGCGCCGGGAGGGCGACGAGATTGACGAGCGCCTGTCGCAACGCCTCGTCGGCGGCCTGTTTCCAGGAATCCTCTGCGATAAATTCTCCGAATCCGCGGCGGCCGCCCGCTCCAAAGGAGCCGCTTTCCTGGCGCTCTCCTTCACCGACGACCACGCTGACATTCAGGCGGGTCAGCGGCCTGATGTCCTGCATTCTCTCGCCGTCTGCGCGCAGAATGTTGACGATCTGCCAGCTTGCGGCCAGAGAGGCGGTCACCTGGCGTACCTTCGGGTCCTTCGCGCGCAGATAGGCGTCGATCTCCCGCAGAAGCTGAACCTTTTCCTCGAAACTCGGCGCGCCGATCGGGTTTTCTTCGCCATAGAGATGCTTGTTGGTTCTTGCTGGCGACGCTGCATAAGCGCCTCCATACCCGCGCGTGACGGATGAGACGGCTGAAACGGCGCGTTTCAGCGCGGCTTCCGACAGGTCGCCCGCATGGGCGTAGCCAATTGCCTCGTCAGCCACGCAACGCAGGCCAAATCCCTGGTCGCATGTAAAATTGCCGGCCTTCAGCCGGCCATCGTCAAAGACAAGCGACTCCATCTCCTCATACTCGACGAACAACTCGCCATCATCGGAACCATGCAGCGCCTCGCTGACGATTTCGGTGATTGTTTCTTCCGAGCAGTCGAAGTTGCGGAGTAGATTTTTGTCCATGTCTAGTCCCGGTGTCTTGCCTGTTTCGGTCGCGCCGGAACGGCCCCGACCCCGCGTCACATATAATGCGCGTCAGCCGTAGTTTCCAAGGGCGTATCGAAGCGGCGGTCAGGGCAGGGTTTCGAAACCATCGGTGAAGCCGCTGAGATCGACCGGGATGCCTATTCCTTCCTCCGGCGTCTGGAAGACGATGAAGGTGGCCATGGTGCCGTTTTCAAGCGTCGTCAGCAACGTGTCGTCGAGTATCACTTCAGCGTAGCAGCCGTCCGTGAAACAGCGCACGAAATAGGCGCGGCCGATATCCTTGCCGTCGACATTCAGACCGAGACCATTGGGAAGCAAAACGCCTAGCGGCGCCAACACCCTCAAGACCCTTGCCTTCTTGTCCGCCGTCTTGAGCACAACGACCGACAGCGCGACTTCCGGGCGGTCTTCGGCGATCACATTCTGCATGAGCGCGCATTGCTCGGTTGTCGCACCGGCCGGCTTGTCGCAGAGAATCGACCAGGCGCCGTGCGTGGACTTGACCGTACCAGGCTGTTGGGCCGAAGTCGGGACGGGCGTGAAGGCCAGCGTCGCAATGGAAAAGAGAGCAATAAGGTGTTTTTTCATCTGCAGAGTTTCTGTTTTCGTCGCTGGGAAGCGAATCACATGCCTATCGTGGACTGGCTGGCGCCGAAAGGAAACGGGTCGCAATCAAGTTCACAATAATCGACGGGTCGACGCCTAGGGATAAATTGCGGCAACAATCGTTCACCATCCCGCCTACGCTCCTCCGATTGATTTTGACGACCGGTCCCATATGTCCTGTTTCATGGCTCTTTTACAAGATTTGCCAGGCCTCGATACCGCGATATCTTGTTGGAAGTGCCGAAAATGTCGCATGCATTCATCCGTCCTCTAGTTGCGATTGGCTCTAAACTATGATTTTAAGCGCTATAAATTGAGGGACTTTGCGGTTTGGCCTGCAGCCAATCCGTACGCTCGAGGGAGAATGGTAGTGAGAAACCCGTTGAATGCAGTTCTGGCCCTGATCGGCGTGCTGCTGATGGTGACCCCGTCCTTGGCCGATCAGCCGCGCCCGTGGGAAACTGGCATGCAGCAGGCGGCGACCGGCATCATGCATGAAATCAGATGGTTCAATAACTATACGCTGTGGTTCATTATCCCCATCTCTATCCTCGTGCTGGCGCTGCTGATAATTGCGATCTTCCGTTTCCGGGCGGGAGCAAACCCCGTTCCGTCGAAAACCAGCCACAACACACTCGTCGAGGTTATCTGGACGATCGGCCCCGTCGTTATCCTGCTTTTCCTCGCCGTCCCCTCCTTTCAGCTGCTGAACGCCCAATACACGCCGCCGGGAGAGCCTGATCTCACGATCAAGGCCACCGGATATCAGTGGTACTGGGGTTACGAATACCAGACCGAGAATGAACTCTCCTTCGATGCGCTGATTCTCACCGACGCGGACAGAGCGCAGTACGGCAAGGAAGACAAGGCTGTCTACCCGCGTCTGCTCGCTGTTGACAACGAAGTTGTCGTTCCGGTCGGCATGACCGTCAGGCTTCTGATTACTGCTGCGGACGTGATACATTCCTTCGCAATGCCGTCATTCGGCATCAAGATGGACGCCGTGCCGGGCCGGATGAACGAAACGTGGTTCCTTGCCGAAAAAGAGGGCCTTTACTACGGACAGTGTTCGGAACTCTGCGGCAAGGACCATGCGTATATGCCGATTGCGATCAGGGTCGTATCGGAAGAACAGTACAACACGTGGCTTGCCGCTGCGGCCGACAATCTCGGTGAAGCCAACGAGCAGCTGATGGCCTCAATCCAAAAGGACAAGTCCGTCCGGCTTGCAGCCAACGAAGCAGAGAAGATCAAGGAGTAGAACATGGCTGGATCTTCCACAGCGACGCACGATCACGCTGAACACAAGCCATACGGCTGGACGCGTTGGATCTATTCCACAAACCACAAGGATATCGGCACCCTCTACCTGATCTTCGCGATCATCGCCGGTATTATTGGTGGCACGCTCTCCATTTTCATGCGCATGGAGCTGGCCGAGCCGGGGATTCAGATCTTCAACGGCCTGGCGTCGATGGTCTACGGATATGGCGCCGACGGCTCCATTGACGGCGGCAAGCAGATGTACAACGTGTTCACCACGGCGCACGGCCTTATCATGATCTTTTTTATGGTCATGCCGGCGCTGATAGGCGGCTTCGCCAACTGGATGGTGCCGATCATGATCGGCGCGCCGGACATGGCGTTCCCGCGGATGAACAATATTTCCTTCTGGCTGTTGCCTCCGGCTTTCATCCTGCTGCTGTTGTCGATGTTCGTCGAAGGACCGCCGGGCGCCTACGGCGTGGGCGGCGGCTGGACCATCTATCCGCCCTTGTCGACCAGTGGACAGCCGGGACCGGCGATGGATTTCGCGATCCTGTCGCTGCACATCGCCGGCGCCTCGTCGATCCTTGGCGCGATCAACTTCATCACCACGATCCTGAACATGCGCGCGCCCGGCATGACGCTGCACAAAATGCCGCTGTTCGCCTGGTCGGTGCTGATCACCGCCTTCCTGCTGCTGCTGGCGCTGCCGGTTCTGGCTGGAGGCATCACAATGCTTCTGACTGACCGCAACTTCGGAACGTCCTTCTTCGAACCGCAGGGCGGCGGCGATCCGATCCTTTTCCAGCACCTGTTCTGGTTCTTCGGGCATCCGGAAGTGTATATTCTGATCCTGCCGGGCTTCGGAATTGTCAGCCACATCGTGGCGACCTTTTCGCGCAAACCGGTCTTCGGTTATCTCGGCATGGCCTACGCCATGGTCGCCATCGGCGCCGTCGGCTTCATCGTGTGGGCGCACCACATGTATACGGTCGGCCTGTCGCTTGACACGCAGCGCTACTTTGTATTCGCAACGATGGTCATTGCGGTGCCAACAGGCGTCAAGATCTTCTCGTGGATCGCCACCATGTGGGGAGGATCGTTGACATTCCGCACGCCCATGCTGTGGGCTCTCGGTTTCATCTTCCTCTTCACGGTTGGCGGCGTCACAGGTGTTCAACTCGCCAACGCCGGTCTCGATCGGGCGATGCATGACACGTACTACGTGGTTGCGCATTTCCACTACGTGCTTTCGCTTGGCGCAGTCTTCGCGATCTTCGCCGGGTGGTACTACTGGTTCCCGAAAATGACCGGTTACATGTACAATTCCTTCCTGGCGAAGAGCCATTTCTGGATCATGTTCATCGGGGTCAACCTCGTATTCTTCCCGCAGCACTTCCTGGGTCTGGCCGGCATGCCACGCCGCTACATTGACTATCCGGACGCGTATGCAGGCTGGAATATGGTGTCCTCTATCGGATCCTATATCGCGGGCGTCGCTGTGCTGATCTTCCTGTTCGGTGTTTGGGAAGCCTTCCGTCGCAAGCGCGTGGCCGGCGACAACCCGTGGGGAGAGGGCGCAACCACCCTGGAGTGGACCTTGAGTTCGCCTCCGCCTTTCCATCAGTGGGAACAGCTTCCGCGCATCAAATAGGCATACGCGGAGCCGCCTTCGGGCGGCTCCCTGCATCTGACAAGGGACGTATAAAGTCGCGAATGACGTATTCTGAAGACATGGCAACACTCGACGCCGCCGATATCGGGTTTTCCGAAGCCGAGCCGCGTGACTATTTCGCGCTGTTGAAGCCGCGCGTGATGTCGCTTGTCGTCTTCACGGCTCTTGCGGGAATGACTATTGCTCCGGGTGCAATTCACCCGTTCCTGGCGTTCGTCGCCACCCTGTGCATCGCAATCGGCGCTGGCGCTTCCGGTGCGTTGAACATGTGGTACGACGCCGACATCGACCGTGTGATGTCGCGCACATCCAGCCGTCCGATCCCGACCGGCCGGATCAAGCCGCAGGAAGCTTTGTCCTTCGGTCTGGTGCTGGCCGCCTTTTCGGTACTGACGCTCGGACTGCTGGTAAACTGGTTCGCCGGTTTTCTTCTGGCGTTCACAATTTTCTTTTATGCAGTCATCTATACGATGTGGCTCAAACGATCGACACCGCAGAACATCGTCATCGGCGGCGCCGCCGGCGCGTTCCCTCCCATGATCGGCTGGGCCTGTGTAACCGGATCTGTGTCCCTCGAAAGCATAGTTCTCTTCCTGATGATCTTCCTCTGGACTCCGCCGCATTTTTGGGCGCTGGCGCTTTACAAGGTCGGCGACTATGAGAAGGCTGGCGTTCCGATGATGCCGAACGTGGCTGGCATGAAATCCACAAAGCGGCAGATTCTGTTTTATGCCGTGCTTACGGCGTGCGTCGGCGTGCTTCCGTATGTTCTGGGTTTCGCCAGCCCAGTCTACGGCGTGTTTTCCGCCGGCATGGGCTTGGTTTTCGTGCAACGGGCCTGGCGGGTATTCAGAATGCTGGACACCGATGCGGTGATGGCTCCGGCGAAATCCCTGTTCGGATTTTCTCTTGTCTATCTCGCCAGTCTGTTTGCGGTTCTTCTTGTCGAAGGACTGGCCGTGCGTTTTGGATTATGAGCCATGGATCAGATAAAACTGACCGAGGGTCAGAAGAAGGTCAGACGCCGTCGTTCGGTAGCGATAGCTGTGGCGCTGGCGCTTCTGGTTGTGCTTTTCTATGTCGCGACGATTGTGAAATTCGGTCCCGGCATGTTTGACAGGCCGCTTTGAGGACGATGATGGACGGGTCTTCGGAAAAGCTGAAAGCGAATGCAAAGCGTAACAACGCTATATTACTGAGTTGCGTTGGCGTCGTTGTGGGTATGATCGGACTGTCCTACGCCGCTGTTCCGCTTTACCAGCTCTTCTGCCAGGTCACGGGGTATGGCGGGACTATCCAGAGAGCCGAGCAATATTCGAACCGGATTCTTGACCGTACAATAAAGGTGCGCTTCGATTCCAACATCTCCAGCGGGCTTGACTGGGAGTTCAAGCCTGTAGAGCGCGAGGTAGAAGTTCGGATTGGCGAAACCCGGCAGATTTCTTATCTCGCCAGGAACAAATCAAACAGGGCGACGGGCGGGCAGGCCTTGTTTAACGTGACGCCCCAGGCAGCCGGCGTCTATTTCAACAAGGTCGAGTGCTTTTGTTTCACGGAAACGGAACTGCAGCCGGGCGAGACGCTGGATATGCCGGTCGTGTTTTACGTGGATCCGGCGATTGTCGACGCGCCT
The DNA here is from genome assembly GCF_039888615.1 of Hoeflea sp. CAU 1731. Taxonomy (NCBI): domain Bacteria; kingdom Pseudomonadati; phylum Pseudomonadota; class Alphaproteobacteria; order Hyphomicrobiales; family Rhizobiaceae; genus Hoeflea; species Hoeflea sp. CAU 1731. The sequence goes on from NZ_JBDQQS010000011.1 coordinate 176,679, forward strand.
GAAACGAAACACATCACGACACTGACGCTTTCCTATACTATGTATCCCATGGAGGATCAGGCGAAGCCGGTGGCGGAAGTCAGGCAGATCAATAAGGAAGAAGCCGGAAGGCTTTAGTATCAACGGCGCCGCGCAGGCGGCGAGAGAATGACGTAATCGGGGAAAACGAAATGGCCGAGGCGCATCAGAAACACCACGACTATCACATCATCGATCCCAGTCCGTGGCCGTTCGTAGGCTCCGTGGGCGCGCTGGTCATGGCGCTGGGCGGTATCGGATACATGCGCTATCTGTCCGGCGGCTCGCTACCGTTGTTCGGAATGGACATGGCCAGCCCCTATCTTTTCTTCATCGGACTGGCGGTTGTGCTGTTCACCATGATCGGATGGTGGACTGATGTCGTGAAGGAAGCCCATCAGGGCCATCATACACGCGTTGTGTCGCTGCATCTGCGCTATGGCATGATGATGTTCATCGCGTCGGAAGTGATGTTCTTCGTCGCCTGGTTCTGGGCCTTCTTCGACGCAGCTATTTATGCGGGCGAGGCCGCTCAATACGCCCGTGTGGAGCATACCGGCGGGCACTGGCCTCCGGTCGGCATCGAGGTGCTGGATCCGATGCACCTGCCGCTTTACAACACGATCATCCTGCTGCTTTCCGGCACCGCAGTGACCTGGGCGCACCATTCTCTTCTGCACAATCGTCGCGATGGCTTGGTGACTGGACTTATCATCACCGTTGCGCTCGGGGTCCTGTTTTCCTGTGTGCAGGCCTACGAGTACATTCACGCGCCTTTCGCCTTCAAGGAATCGATCTACGGCGCCACGTTCTTCATGGCGACAGGGTTTCACGGGTTCCACGTCCTTATCGGAACGATATTCCTGCTGGTCTGCCTTATCCGGGCGATGGCTGGAGACTTTACCCCCAAGCAGCATTTCGGCATGGAGGCCGCCGCCTGGTACTGGCACTTCGTTGACGTTGTCTGGCTGTTCCTTTTCTTCAGCATTTATATCTGGGCTTCCTGGGGCGCGGAAATTGCGCATTGACTGGTCCAGCGGCAATTCGAAAGGGCGCCGGCGCTTCGCGACGGCGCCCTTCGTCATTTCGGGAGACTGATTTTCGATGAGCGAACAGGACAGGGCGATCTATCCATCACTCGATCCGATTTCGACAGGTATGAAGGGACGATGTCCGCGGTGCGGTCAGGGACATCTGTTCGATGGTTTCCTGACGTTGAAGAAGAACTGTGCAATGTGCGGTTTGGATTATGATTTTGCTGATGCTGGCGACGGACCGGCGGTCTTCGTCATCCTTATCATTGGCTTTATTGTCGTCGGTCTGGCGCTTTGGCTAGAGGTCAGTTACTCACCGCCGCTATGGCTGCATTTCATTTTGTGGATACCTCTGACCATTGGTTTGTCCCTGTGGCTGTTGCGGGCGCTCAAAGGCGTGCTGATCAACATGCAGTTCAAGAATGACGCCAGTGAAGGTAGGATCGACAGAGGTTGATCGAACGCCGACCCATCAGGATTGCGAGCGGTGACAGCGAACCGGAAAACGGCGAGTAAGCGCGAAGCGACCGGGCAGGAGCCAGGGCGAAGGCGTCGACCCGGTCTGCTGTTCTACACAATCACGATCGCCGCGCTCGTCATACTTGTCGTGCTCGGCAGTTGGCAGGTCAGGCGGCTCGAGTGGAAAGAAAATCTCATCGCCACAATCGAGCAGAGAAAGCGGGGCGCGCCGCTGACGCTGGATGAGGCGCTGGCGTTATGGCAAAATACGGGGGATGTGGATTATGTGCCAATCCGGCTCTCCGGCGTTTTCGATCACACGAAGGAACAGGATTACCTGGCGACACATCAAGGCGCGTCCGGCTGGTATCTGTATGCGCCGTTGACCACGACTGACAGCAAAACGATCATCGTCAATCGCGGCTTCGTGCCTTATGATTTGAAGGACGCGTCGGACCGTTCCTGGAAGCCGGTGGACGGATCAGTCGAATTTTTGGCGCTCGCCCGCAATCCGCTCTTCGAAAAGCCTGGCTGGGTGGTGCCGGACAACGATCCCGCCAACGCCACGTGGTACTGGAAGGACCTGCCAGCGATGGCGGCTGCGATGGGCCTCGACGTCGAAACGGTTACGCCGTTTTTTGCGGATGTCGCCTTGTCGGACGCGCCGCCGACTGATGGGCCGATCGCCGGCGTCACTCGGGTCAATCTGCCCAACAATCATTTGCAATATGTCATCACTTGGTTTGGATTGGCGGCCGCTCTCGTGTTGGTGGCAGGTTTTTATGTTTGGCGCGCGCGCAACGAAAAAGACTGATGAAGGTTGATCCCGGACCGGCGATCCCATATCTGCTGTAGCGATGACGCGCTACATGAATGATTGCGATTTGATCCATGACCGACGCTGAAAAGGCTCCGCTGACTATTCGCCTGTGTGGGCCGCGCGGCTTTTGCGCCGGCGTCGACAGGGCGATCCAGATCGTCGTTCTGGCGCTCAAGAAATACGGCGCGCCCGTCTATGTACGCCACGAGATCGTCCACAACCGCTACGTTGTCGAGGGTCTCCAGGCGCGCGGCGCCGTGTTTGTGGAGGAACTCGACGAGATTCCGGAGGAGCACTATCGCCAGCCGGTGATCTTCTCTGCCCATGGCGTGCCTAAGTCGGTTCCCGCCGATGCCCGTGAGCGCAACCTGTTTTACCTGGACGCTACCTGTCCGCTGGTTTCCAAGGTCCACAAGCAGGCCATGCGCCACCAGCGGCTCGGCCGGCACGTGGTTCTGATCGGACACGCCGGACATCCGGAGGTGATCGGAACGATGGGGCAGCTTCCGCCGGAAGCCGTGAGCCTCATAGCGACCGAACAGGACGCCGAAACCTACCAGCCGGCTGATCCCGACGCGCTCGGTTTTGTAACCCAGACGACCCTGTCGGTCGAGGATACGGCCGGCATCATCAAGGTTCTGCAGAGGCGGTTTCCAAATCTGACTGCGCCGGCCGCTGAATCCATCTGTTATGCGACGACCAACCGGCAGGAGGCCGTCATGGCGGCGGCGCCCGACTGCGACCTGTTCGTTATCGTCGGCGCGCCGAACTCGTCAAATTCACGACGGCTTGTCGAGGTGGCTAGCCGCTTTGGCGCGCATGATTCCATTCTGGTGCAAAGAGCATCTGAAATTCCGTGGGACAGGATCGATGACACACAGTCTTTGACCGTCGGTCTGTCAGCCGGAGCTTCGGCGCCCGAGATCATCGTCGACGAGATCATCGACGCCTTCAAGTCGCGGTTCGACGTTCGAATAGAACTGGCCGAGACGGCCATCGAAAACGAGAATTTTCCGGTCATGCGGGATCTGCGCGACATTGAACTGACCGATTCAGACATGGCCTTCGTGAATGGCGATAGACCGCGCGAGGCGCCCGCGCCCCGCCCACGCAGCCTGGCCCGCACCGGAACGGAATAAGCGTTTTTCCCTGAAAAAGCCCGCCGCGCACCCAAACCGCCTTGCATATTGGTTGCGGGAAATTTAGTTCCATCGGGAACATCTCAACACTGCCGCGACAAGGGGCTCGGAATTGGCCGTCTATACAGATATCTCCGAAGCGGAACTGATCGCATTCCTTGAGCAATACGATATCGGGACACTGCTCTCCTACAAGGGCATCGCCGAGGGGGTCGAGAATTCCAACTTTCTCATGACCACCGACCGGAATTCATTCATCCTGACGCTGTATGAAAAACGGGTCGACCGCTCCGATCTGCCTTTCTTTCTGGGACTGATGGAACATCTCGCCGACAAGTCGGTGCAATGCCCGCTGCCGATACGACGCAAGGATGGCGAGGCGATCGGGCAACTGGCCGGTCGCCCGGCGGCCATCATCGAGTTCCTGGAAGGCATGTGGCCGCGCAATCCCCAGGCCGCTCATTGCCGCGAGGTCGGGCGGGCGTTGGCGGAGATGCACAGCGCCGGCCGGGATTTTCAGCTTGAGCGCCCCAATGCGCTGTCCGTTGGCGCCTGGCGGCCCCTGTGGGAGATGTCGTCGGCGCGCGCCGACGAAGTCGAGCGCGGTATGGCGGCGGAGATCGAAATGGATCTGGTTGAACTCGAGGCCGGGTGGCCCGTTGACCTGCCAGCCGGCGTGATCCACGCGGACTTGTTTCCCGATAACGTATTCTTCCTTTCGGACAGGCTTTCCGGCCTGATCGATTTCTATTTCGCCTGCAATGATCTCCTGGCCTATGACGTCGCCATCTGCCTCAACGCCTGGTGTTTCGAGAAAGACGGGGCTTTCAACATCACCAAGGGCATGGCCCTCTTCGACGGCTACATATCCGTACGGCCGCTTGACGAGGCGGAACTGGAGGCAATGCCGTTGCTTGCAAGAGGCGCGGCCTTGCGTTTCTTCCTGACGCGACTCTATGACTGGTTGACGGTTTCCAACGACGCGAAAGTGGTCAAGAAAAACCCGCTCGAATACCTGAAATATCTCCGCTTTCATCGACGGATCGGGAATGTCGGTGAATATGGCTATCGGGGCGGCACATGAATTCAGTCGAAATCTTCACCGATGGCGCCTGTTCGGGCAATCCGGGGCCTGGCGGTTGGGGCGCGATTTTGCGCTACGGCAAGGTCGAAAAGGAATTGTCGGGCGGTGAAGCAGAAACCACCAACAACCGAATGGAACTGACCGCTGCGATCGAAGCGCTAAGGACACTCAAGCGGCCGTGCAGCGTCGATCTTTACACCGACTCATCCTATGTGAAGGACGGGATCGGCAAGTGGATACATGGCTGGAAGAAAAACGGCTGGAGAAACGCCGCCAAGAAGCCCGTCAAGAACGCCGATCTCTGGCAGGCGCTCGACGAAGCCCGCAACCGGCATGAGGTCAAGTGGCACTGGATCAAGGGCCACGCCGGACATCCGGAGAACGAGCGGGCGGACGAACTCGCCCGCCACGCCATGGAGCCTTACAAGCCTAAAGCTGCTCGATAATCGCCGCTGCGCCGGAATTGGCCACCTGGCCGGGGTTGTCCTCGACGTTGAGCGATGTGACCACGCCGTCCTCGACGATCATGGCATAGCGTTTCGAACGAACGCCAAGCGTCCCCGCCGACAGGTCCATATCCATGCCGATCGCTTTGGTGAAGGCAGCGTCCCAGTCCGCCACGAAGCGGATCTTCCCTGCGCCGTTGGAGGCTTTCGCCCAAGCGTCCATGACGAAACCGTCATTGACGGAAAGCACCGCGATCTCGTCTACGCCCTTGGCCAGGATCGTGTCGCGGTTTTCGAGGTAGCCCGGCAAATGGTTGAGATGGCAGGTCGGCGTGAAGGCGCCCGGAACTGCGAACAGCACCACCTTCTTGCCTGAAAACAGATCCTTCGTCGTCACCTCGTTCATGCCGTCGGCCGTCGCTTCCTTGAGCGTCAGTTCGGGCAGTTTCTCACCTGCTGCTATCGTCACTTTTATCATCCCTTTGCTTGGCGGCTTAAGTAGCCGTCATATGTGTGCGCCGTTATACATACTGGATCGCCGGCGTCTGTCGATGCCTCATGGCATACTAATTTCGGTCTCGATGCTCTGCCGTCCGGCTTTCGCAAGGATGGTGATGCCGGTTGCTGAGAGCGTTGCGTCTTGTGGCGCGTCGAGAACAAGCGCCTCGAATGTGGTGTAGCCATCCTTCGAAGCCTGTGCTTGCGGAACGTCGAAGGCCCATCCCTGGGGACCTGTCACAAAGATTTCAATCTCTCCTTCGGGCGCATGCACATTAAAGCTGACTGACTTGCTATTGTCGCCAAGCGTGACGCCGTCAATGTGGAACCCATCATGCGGCCGAGCAGGCAATTGGCGAAAAGCTGTTTCGACAAGATGTTTTTCGTAGTCGGTCGCTGCGTCCTGCGGCGCAACCGTCACGCTGAACTCCGCCTGTACGGGTATGCATATCTTTTCGCAGATTCCCATGAAGACGTTAACGTCGATGACGCTCTGTATTCCGGCTTCTTCTTGATCGAGGCGGATCGGAAACGCGACAGGATAGGTGTAACCCGCCCAGACCGCATAGCCGTCGTCGATGCGTGCGGGAGCCGGAAACTTTACCTCCGCCGCCTCGACATTAGCGCTTTTTGCAAAATCGAGCTGTGGCGGAATACCGGCGTCGCCTGGATCGCGCCAATAGGTTTTCCAACCCGGCAGCAGGTCGACGTCGAGGATGGCGCGGATTACGCCGTCTTCCGACGGCGGCAATGCCGTAAGGCGCACGCGCCCGCCCTCCGTTTCAGCCCACTCGCTGCTTGCGGTGTGCCCCACGACCGGAATCGTGATGGCGGCAAGAAAAAACACAACTATGACGGACAAGAGAGAATGACGGATCGTAAACATGACAACACAATAGGCGCTGCCGCGTGCGCGAACCAGTCAACTCTGTTCGCTCCGGATCATATTCGGGTGATGCCGCCGCAGCAAAATCCACCCATCCGGCCGCTCCGTCCCTTCCCATTCACAATGAGCGTGCTAAGCTGGCGTTCATGAACATTCTTGAGGAAACCGGTCCTGAGGAAAGAGGCAATGGCTGCTTCGAAGGCCAGCTTCTTATCGCCATGCCTGGTCTTAGCGACAGCAATTTCGCCCGTACGGTGATCTATGTCTGCGCCCATTCGGAAAACGGCGCGATGGGGTTCGTCCTCAATCGTCCGCAGCAGCTCGGTTTCGACGAATTGCTCCTTCAACTTGAACTCATAGACGAGAAGGAAGCAATCACCTTGCCGGACCATGCGCGGCGGATGCGGGTGCAGCATGGCGGGCCCGTCGACACGGGCAGGGGGTTTGTCCTCCATTCCGACAATTACACCAGCCAATCTACGATGGTTGTTGCCGAAAACCTGTGCGTGACCGCAACCACCGACATCCTGCGCGCGATCAGCGAAAACCGCGGGCCCGAACAGGCAATCGTCATGATGGGCTATTCGGGTTGGGGCGCGGGGCAACTCGAGAACGAAATCAGCGCCAATGGCTGGCTCACCTGTCCGGCCACCGCCGATTTCATTTTTGGTGAAGCGATCGACGATAAATACGACCAGGCCTTCGCCTGTCTCGGCATAGACCCGGTCATGCTTTCAAGCGAGTGCGGTCAGGCCTGACTTTTCCATATTCGATTGACAATCAGGCGAGCGTGAAGTGTTCGCGCAGCAGCTTGACCACGGACTCTTTTTCGATGGGTGGTCCGAAGATAAAGCTCTGCGCGTAGTCACAGCCCATTTCAGCCAGTTCGTCGGCGTCCTCCGTGGTTTCGATGCCTTCGGCGATGATACTCATTTCAAGATCCTGCGCCATTGCGATGATCGAGCGCAGCAGCACGAACTGCTTGTCGTTCGGGCTGCGAACCAGTGACTGGTCGAGTTTGATCGTGTCGAAGGGAAACCGCGTCAGATAGGACAATGAGGAATGACCGGTGCCGAAATCATCGAGAGCAAGCCGGATGCCGAGCTGCTTGAGGCGCTCCAGAATCCGCGCCGCCTGTTCGGGATTCTGCATCACGACGGTTTCCGTCAGCTCCAGCTTGATGTTGCCGGGTTGACACCCGGTCTTGGTAAGCACCGAGCGCACATCGGTATAAAGTTCATTGCGCAGCAACTGGTTGCTCGAAACATTGACAGAAACGAAGAGCGGCAGTTCTCCAATCGCTCTTTGCCATTCCCCGAAATCCTCGCAGGCCTTCTGCAGCGCGAACATCCCTAAGCGGTTGATCAGGTCGGAATTCTCTGCAATCGGAATGAACTCGCTGGGCGGAATGCTGCCGCGGCGCGGGTGCTCCCAGCGCATCAGCGCCTCGAAACCGGCGATGTCGTGGCTTTCGATATCAACGATGGGCTGGTAGACCATCGAGATTTCCTTGCGCTCGAGCGCCCGTCTCAGGTCGGATTCGATTTGCAGCTTGTCGGTGCCGGCGTTTCGGAACGCCGGTCGGAAGGGTTCGATCCGGTTGCCGCCGGCTCGTTTGGCCTGGTACATGGCCAGTTCGGCGTCCTTGACCAGATCCTGCGGCGAGGACTTCTCGTCGACCCATGTCACGAGCCCGATCGAGGTCGTCAGGATGATTTCCTTCTGACTGAAATTGATCGGCACCATGATCGCCTTGTTTATGCCTTCCGCAAAGGCCGCAACCTTGGCCGGGTCCTGTTCGGACAGCAGGATCAGGCCGAACTGGTCGCCGCTGATGCGCGCAAGCGTGTCGTGCGGTTTCAAGAGCCGCTTGAGGCGCCGGGCGATCGTCAGCAAAATCGTGTCGCCGGCGGAAATGCCGAGTTCGTCGTTGACCTGCTTGAATCTGTCGATGTCGATCGCGAAAATCGTAGGCTTGACGCTGTCTTCGGCGCTCGCCAGCGCGATGATGGCGTCCAGACGATCGACGAACAATTCGCGGTTTGGCAGGCCGGTCAGATTGTCGTGCACGGCGTCGTGAAGCAGTCGCTCTTCCGAACTCTTCTGCTCCGTGACGTCAATCAGTGTGCCCACGCAACGGATCACTTCGCCGTCCGAGCCAACGACCGGTCGTGCGCGCAGGGTCAGCCAGTGATAGTGCCCGTCTTCCGCGCGTATGCGGAACTGGTGGTTGATCCGTCCGCGCCGATGTTCGAGCACGACGTCGAGCGTGGTGCGGAAACGGTCGCGGTCGTCCGGATGGATGCGCGGCAGCCAGTTTCGGGCCGGGCCGAAAAGACTGCCGGGCGTCATGCCGAGTTGCCAGCTTACATCAGGCATGGTGACGATCCTGTCGCGCGACACATCCCAGTCCCAGACGATGTCGCCGGAACCGGTCAACGCCAGCGACTGGCGTTCGAGATCACTGAATAGCCCTTGCTGGTGCACTCCGCCGGCGAAGGCGTGCTGCATCACTGTAAAGCCGATCAAAAGCACGATCAGCACCAGCCCGCCGCCAAGCGCAGGCTGCACGATGTCATTGGCCAACTGGCCGGTGACCGTCAGCCACGCCCCGAACAGCCAGCATATAATCAGCACCCAGGTGGGGATTAGCATGATGGCTCGGTCGTAGCGATTGAGACACAGATACGCGATGAGGGCGGTGCCGGCGATCACCGTGGCGGCGAAGGAGAACCGGGCAATTCCGGCAGCGATCGAAGGATCGTAAATCGCAACGCCGGAAAGAATGCCGAGCCCGACGATCCAGGTCAGCGTCGCGAAGCTCAGATTGGCGTGCCAGCGATTGAGATTGAGATAGGTGAAGAGAAAGATCACCAGACCCGCGGCAAGCGTTATCTCCGTGCCGGCGCGCCATATGCGCTCATCCGTGGGGGTTGTGCTCACGAGTTTCGACAGAAACCCGAAATCCACGCAAATATAGGCGAGCACCGCCCAGGCGAGCGCCGCGGTCGCAGGCAATACGGATGTGCCCTTCACGACGAAAAGGATGGTCAGGAAGACGGCGAGAAGACCGGCGATCCCCAATACGATGCCGCGATAGAGCGTGAAGGAATTGATGGTGTCCTTGTAGGCTTCCGGCTCCCAGAGATACAGCTGCGGCAGTTTCGGCGACGCCATCTCCGCGACGAATGTGATGATCGAACCGGGGTTGAGCGTCAGCCGAAAGATGTCCGCCTCGTCGCTCTGCTCGCGATCGAGCGCGAATCCCTCGCTTGGCGTAATCGACGTGATTCTGTTGGAGCCAAGATCCGGCCAGAAGAGCCCGGAGCCGACAAGCCTGAAATGCGGCGCGACGATCAGCCTGTCGATCTGCTCGTCGGTGACGTTGGCGAGTGAAAAGACGGCCCAGTCGCCGGAGTGATTATCGGAACTGGCCCGAACCTCGATACGTCGCACGATGCCGTCAGTGTCAGGGGCGGTTTGTGTCTGAAATGCGCTGCCCTGTTCAGAGAAGATCTCGGTCGTGGTCGTCAGGTCGAGCGCGTTGTCGTCCCTGGAGATCTTGACCGGTTCCGCCGCCTGCACGACCACGGCCAGCGTCAGCACGCAAACAAGCGCCGCTGCTGCGTTCAGGCAGAACGCCGCGCAGGTTCTGAAACAACCAATCAGATAAACCAAAATTCTGTTTTGCATCTAGCGCGAGACACTTTCAAATCGGAATGATCCCTCAAAGCTCGCCCAATTGCATATTGCCGGCGAAAAAGCCGAAGATACGCCGCCATTCCTGTAGTCCCCAGGATCGGCTGCCAATGAAGGAACGCCTATCCTTTGCGAAGATGGTTTCCGTCGCACGTCGTTACGGCGCGCGCCGGTCCGCGTTCCCACCTGAACGCCGGTCAACCCGCTTGCCATTTCGCTCGCCGAACCTGTCTTCAGCCAACAGAGCATATAGACTATGATCTCGCCATCTGCCATTGATTTTCAAATATCCCCTCAAAAAGCCTTCATACTGAAAACCGGCCTTTTCAAGGAGTTTTACGGATCGTGTATTTTCCGGAATACAGGCAGCTTCAATTCTGTGCAACCGCAGTGTCTCGAAGATGTAGGGTTGCACGGCTTCGATCGCCTTCAACATCCAGCCCTGTCCTGAATGCTCCTCGCCCATCCAGTAGCCGATCATGCAGCTTTGCACCGCGCCGCCGCGAATGTTCCCGATGTTGAGACCGCCCAACAGAGCGTTGTCTTTCGACCGGAAAAGAAACAATGGCACGGCCCGACCTTCAGCGAAATCGGCCCTGTAGCGGCGCACCAAACCCAGGTAGGAGCGTCGGGACAGGTAGTCCAGCGTCCAATTTGGCTCCCAGGGTTCGAGAAAAGCGCGGCTGTTGCTTCTGAGTTCGTACCAGGCGCGATAGTCGCGTCCTTCCGGACGCCGCAGGAAAAAGCCTTTTCCGCCGATATAAGGCGTGGTGGCGAAACGGTCGAATATGCGCATACCGCCTGGATATCCGGAGTGCTATCCGAGAGCCGAGCGGGGCAACCCCTGAGCGGTGGACAGGCTGCCCGAAATTTCTTCCATGGACATCAGCCGGTCGAGAGGCCCGACGGCCGAGAGCGTCAGCGGCGAGTCGAAAAACAGGCGCGCCGCCAGGTCGGTCAGTCTCTGCGTCGTGATGTTCTCCAGCCGCTCCATCAGCTCCTCATTGGGGATGGGGCGACCGAACAACAGCATCTGCCGGGCGATCTGGCTTGCCCGGGCGGCCGGACTTTCCTGCGCCATCAGCAGGCCGGACCGGAATTGCGCCCGCGCTCTTTCGATTTCCGGTTGGTCGATCCTGTCGGCGACCTTGCGCAATTCGTCGAGGATCACCGGAACGAGTTCGGGAATGTCCTCTTCGCCGGTCGCCGCGTGCACCGCGAAAACGCCTGTGTCTGAAAAGCCCCAGTGCAGCGCATAGATCGAATAGCAAAGACCTCGATGCTCGCGGACTTCCTGGAACAGCCGGGACGACATGCCGCCGCCGATGAGATTGGCCAGTATGTTCGAGGCGTAAAAATCTTTCGCGTGGTAGGCGCGCCCCTCGAAACCAATCAGCAACTGTGCATCCATGAGCTTCCGGGTTTCCCGGTATTCGCCGCCGGTATATTTCGCTTCGACCTTCTCCGGCTTTTCGGTCGATGATGACGCGATCGATCCGAAGCGGTCCTCGGCCAGTTTCACGATCGCATCGTGATCAACGGCTCCCGCGGCGACCAGGATCATCTTGTCGGCAGTGTAATTGCGCCTGAGATAGGTTCTGATCTGGTCGGAAGAAAACGAGTTGACGGTGTCCGGCGTCCCCAGGATCGGCCTGCCAATGGTCTGGTCGTGAAAGGCGGTTTCCGAAAAATGGTCGAAAACGACGTCGTCGGGCGTATCGGTGGCCGCGCCGATTTCCTGCAGGATGACGTGTTTTTCGCGCTCGAGTTCAACAGCGTCGAACACCGAATCCGTCAGGATATCCGACAGAATGTCGATGGCGAGCGGCACGTTGTCCTTGAGGATCCTCGCATAATAGGCGGTCGTTTCCACCGAAGTGGAAGCGTTCACCTCTCCGCCGACATTCTCGATTTCCTCTGCGATCTGCCTGGCGGAGCGCGTATGGGTGCCCTTGAAGGCCATGTGCTCCAGCAGATGGGCGATGCCGTGCTCGCCCTGGCGTTCGTCGCGGGAGCCTGCGTTCAGCCACACACCGAGAGCGGCGCTTTCCAGGTGGGGCATGTGTTCGGTGACGATCGTCATCCCGTTCGCGAGTCGGGTACACTCAACTGACATACTATATTCCGCGTTCTTCAACGGGCAGCGCGGGCATTTCGGGCAATGTAGCTCTCGACCGCTTCGAGATCTGGCTGCAACCTTTCGAACTTCTCCTCCCGATGCATCAGGTCAGAGAGCCACGAAGGAAGGGCCGGGTCAATACCGCAAGCCGAAATTACTGCGTCGGGAAACTTGGCCGGATGAGCTGTCGCCAGCGTAATCATGGGCGCGTTTGGCTTCTGGAAACGATGCGAGACGTGCACGCCGGCCGCCGAATGCGGATCGAGCAGATAGCCGCTTTCCTCCATTGTCGAGCGGATGATCGCAGCCACCTGCTTGCGGGTCGCCTTGCCTGCTGAGAACTCCTTGCGGATGCGCTTCAGCGCCTCGGCCTCGATGGTAAAGGCGCCGGACTGGGCCAGTCCCGCCATGGCCTGTTTCACGCTCTGTGCGTCGCGCCCGAATGCATCGAAAAGCAGCCTTTCGAAATTGGAGGAGATCTGGATATCCATCGAAGGCGACGTCGTGTGCACGACGCCGCGGGTTTCGTAGCGCCCGGTTCTGAGCGTTCGCGCCAGGATGTCGTTCTCATTGGTCGCAATGACCAGCTTGGCGATCGGAAGTCCCATGCGCTTGGCGCAATATCCGGCGAAGATGTCTCCGAAATTGCCGGTTGGAACCGTGAACGAAACCTTGCGGTCCGGGGAACCCAGGCTGATCGCCGTGGTGAAGTAGTAGACGATCTGGGCCATGATACGCGCCCAGTTGATCGAGTTCACACCCGAAACCTTCATGCTGTCGCGAAAACGCATGTCGTTGAACATCGCCTTCACCAGATTCTGGCAATCGTCGAACGTGCCGTCGATCGACAGGGCGTGTACGTTGCTTTCGCCGGAAGTCGTCATTTGCCGCTGCTGCACCGGCGAAACCCGGCCGTGCGGAAACAGGATGAAGACATCTGTGTTGTCGCGACCGGCAAAAGCCTCGATGGCCGCCCCTCCGGTGTCGCCGGACGTTGCCCCCACGATCGTGGCCTTGTCGCCGCGCTCCTGCAGCGCATTGTCCATCAGCCGCGCAAGCAACTGCATGGCGATGTCCTTGAAGGCCAGCGTCGGTCCGTGAAAGAGCTCCATGACGAAACTGTTCGGACCAGACTGGACGAGCGGCGCCACCGCCGGGTGACGGAATGTCGCATAGGCGTCATCGATCATGGAACGGAACGCATCCGGCTCGACGTCGCCCTCGACGAAGGGCAGGAGAATCTCGAACGCGATCTCCTGATAGCTCTTGCCGCGCAGTTTGCGAATGTCCCGTTTTGAAAGCTCTGGCCAGCTTTCAGGCACGTAAAGGCCGCCGTCGCGGGCAAGGCCTGCGAGGAGCGCGTCGTTGAAGCCGAGGGCCGGAGCGTCGCCCCTGGTCGATATATATTGCAAGCTCGTTTACCTGTATGGATTCATCCGGCAATTCGGTCGGAAGGTGTTGTGATGCAGCGTGGCGCTGGTATAGAACATCGCAAGATTACGTAAAAGGCCCGCACCACAAATTGGACCATCTTGTTGGTTAGCATCTGTCCGGTCGGGGGAAGTGAAAGTCGATTATGTTGTCATTACAGTCTGTTCGCGGTTTCGTATTGGTTTCGCTTATGGCTCTCGTCGCGGGGTGCAACACCTCCGGCAATACCGGCGGCGCCGGCGCCATTGACGAAAAACTTGGAGCAAAGGTCGTCCAGGGCGGTTGTCCCAGCGTGCAATTGAGGGACGGCACCGCCTATATTCGAAGATACGCCCGGGGCGGTGAAGATGATCCGCAGAAGATCGTCTACCAGGCGTCGATCACCGACACGACGCGTCAGTGCTCTATAACCGGCAGTCAAATGAACATCACCGTCGTCGCAGCCGGCCATGTGGCCGCAGGCCCGGCCGGAGGAGCAGGCGTCGTCAAGATGCCCATCCGCGTCGCCGTCGTCGAAAACGGAACAAACAACGTGATCTATTCGGAGCTCACGCAGTTCGAAACCTCGCTGCCGGAAGGCGCGCCAACAGCGCAGTTCCTGTTCAACGATTCCAACATTAATATCCCGATCAGCGCGTCGCGGTCTGTCCGCGTCTTTGTCGGTTTCGACGAAGGACCTCCCAAACGGAGCTAATCCCGCGGCGTCTTGCCGATGTCACCAAATTTCCTGCTTACGTCGTGAGAGGAAAAATCCGTGACCGCTCGTATTGCGGCAAGTCAGACCGGTGCGTTCCGAAGTGCAACTGATATCGCCGAAATCCGCGGAAGCGCCATAACCAGCGATGTCGGAGTAATCAACGCTCTCAGGCGCTCCTCCGCATGCCATTGATGCAGGTCCAGACCCTTCAAGCATGAATTCATGGCCCCAGAGGCCGACGCATGACGCCGGTTTCGGCAACGCGAATTCACCGCTTCTGGAAACGATCGTGCAGTCAATGGCGCCGCCGCCGCTTACAAAGCCGTTGCAATAGATGTTTCCGGACGGCGTCATAAAGCCAAAGCCGTCGGCAAAAGCGGAACCCGTTGTGAGCGATAGCGTAAGGACCACAAGAAAACCACGCACAGCGATTACTGCCATGTCGGGCGCATTCAATACCATTTCCGCCATATGATGCAGGTGAAAAGACCCTTGCTGGTTTCGATATCGGAGCGGCTGACAACGATCGCGCCGCGGCGCTTGTACTTCTTGAATTCCGGTTCGATGTTTTTCCAGAAGTCGGTATAAATGTAATAAATGCTCTGTGTGCCGGTGCTCCCATACTCAATCTTCGCATAGGGTCGACTGTTTTCCAGTTTGCATTCGATTTTTTTGTAGACCAGTCCCTGTCCCTTGCCGCGGTTTAGCAGTGCATTGAATTCTCGAATTTGCTTTTTGCTTGTCAGGTCGATCCACCCTGTCGACTTGGCGAATGCCATCGAGGGGGCGAAGACGGTCAGCATGACAATGAATCCGTACAGAACGGTTTTCATCATTTGTATTTCCCGAAATACTTTGTTGAGAAATGTCTCAAAGCGGTCTGAACCAGATCACGCAGGAGACAACGCCGTTTTTGAATTCCACGTCAGACCGTGACCGGATGCGGGATTTCAGTTTCTTTTCCCTTGGCTGCTGAAAGTGCGCGTCTATCTCTTCCTTCATGCCCGTCATGACGCCGAAGAAACCACTATGTCCAATGATGTTGTAGTCTACTTTGATCAGTAGCTTGCCGTCTTCATACTTGCATTTCACGCGCTTGTAGGATTCCTGTGGCCCCATATTCTTTTCAGCGAGGACAAGGGCGGCTTTGACAGCTTTTCTGTTTTCCAAATCAACCCAACCGGTTGTCCCTGCAAAGGTTGGATATACAATGAAGATCGCTGTTATGAATGAGACAGCGGCAAGAAACTTGCGCACAATAAAGAACTCCCCGGAAATTGTCTAAATCTATACAACCAATAATTGCCAGATTAACATCGCAACGCAATATCAAATTCGTGAAATATTGGTGGAATGGATCAGAAAGTATCTGACCAGCCTGACAATGCTTCAACCACGGCCGGAAGATCGACCAGTCGGCTGATCACCGTTTCCGCGCCTGCCTCCGTCAGGGTGTCTGCATGCGAGGGATACGTGTGCGATGCGCCGGTGAACCCGACAACCCGCATGCCTGCGGCTTTCGCCCCGGCGACGCCGTGAGCGGAATCTTCCACCACGATTGTGTTGGCCGGACGCACATCCATGGTTTTTGCTGCATGGAGGAAGACGTCGGGCGCCGGCTTGGGCCGTTTCTCGCCAACCTCGCGCGATGAGAAAATATTAGGTTCGAAAAGCTGCAGGTCGCCGGTGCGTTTCAGCATAGCCCTGATTCTCTTCGGCGAAGAGTTGGAACAGATGCATCGTGGAAGTCCGGTCTTGAGAGCGGCGAATTTGACGCCTGCGATCGGCTTGACGTCCCGCGCCAGTTTTTTGTCGAGGATCGTCTCGGAGGCTTCCAGAAGCGTGGCCTGCAGCGGAATGTCGGCTTCCGCTTCGACGGTCAACAGGATGTCTTTCCAGGTCATCCCGGAAAATCGTTCCGCAACCGTCGCCGCGACGATCGGGTATCCGGCCTCCGTCAACAGTTTGGCGTCAACCTGCGCGGCGATAATTTCCGAGTCCACGAGCACGCCGTCGCAATCAAAGACGATGAGGTCAAAACCTGACATTAATTTTCCTGCTGTTTGTTGGTTCTTGTTCGGTTGGGGAGACCGGAGGGTTGCGGCGCCCGGGGATTACACCATTGTCATAGCCGCGACAACGCCGGCACAATTATAAGAGCCAGAGGTAAGTGCGCCGCGTTTTCTATTTGATAACCATATTGGGCGAACATGTCGCCGGTTCAACGAGTAAGCGTATCCGGGTGTCCATGTTTGTACTTTCTCCTGCAGAGCTCGCCGGCGGTTCCGAAACCGGCACTTTCCTGAATTCCATCATCAAGGGCGATTGCGTCGCTGCGCTCGAGGCGCTGCCGGAACATTCCGTGGATGTGATCTTCGCAGACCCGCCCTACAATTTGCAACTCGGCGGCGATCTCCACCGGCCGGACCAGTCCAGGGTCGACGCCGTGACCAACGCCTGGGACAGGTTCGATTCCTTCGAGGCCTATGACGCCTTCACCCGCGCCTGGCTGCTCGCCTGCAGGCGGGTTCTGAAGCCAAGCGGGACAATCTGGGTCATCGGCTCCTACCACAACATCTTCCGCGTCGGCGCGATCCTGCAGGACCTGAACTTCTGGATTCTCAACGACATCGTCTGGCGCAAGACCAATCCGATGCCAAATTTCCGCGGCCGCCGTTTCCAGAACGCGCACGAAACCATGATATGGGCGAGCCGGGACAGTTCGGCGCGCAACTACACCTTCAACTACGAAGCCATGAAGGCCGCCAATGAAGACGTGCAGATGCGGTCCGACTGGCTTTTCCCGATCTGTAGCGGCGGCGAGCGGTTGAAGGGCGAGGACGGCAAGAAGCTGCACCCCACCCAGAAGCCTGAAGCGCTTCTCGCGCGTGTTCTAATGTCATCGTCGAAGCCCGGCGACGTGGTTCTCGATCCCTTCTTCGGATCCGGCACGACCGGCGCGGTGGCCAAGCGTCTCGGCCGTTCCTTCATCGGTATCGAACGCGAACAGGACTACATCGAGGCTGCAACGCGCCGGATTGCGGATGTGACGCCGCTGGCTAACGCTGAACTGACCGTCATGACTGGAAAAAAGGCGGAGCCGCGCGTCGCATTTAGCGTTCTGGTCGAAGCCGGTCACCTTCAGCCCGGCGCAACCCTGCAATGTGCGAAGGGGCGCCACAGCGCCACTGTCAGGGCTGACGGCACTCTTGTGAGCGGCGACATGTCGGGATCGATCCACCGCGTCGGCGCCCAGGTGCAAGGCCTCGACGCCTGCAA
This sequence comes from Hoeflea sp. CAU 1731, assembly GCF_039888615.1. NCBI lineage: Bacteria > Pseudomonadati > Pseudomonadota > Alphaproteobacteria > Hyphomicrobiales > Rhizobiaceae > Hoeflea > Hoeflea sp. CAU 1731. Next base: position 194,288 of record NZ_JBDQQS010000011.1, read on the forward strand.
TGGCTGGACCTTCTGGCATTATCCCGACGGCCGTGACCTGGCGCCGATTGACAATCTGCGCAAGATCATCCGTGAGGAAATGGCGAAGGCCGGTGTCTGAAATCCGGGCTCAAACCGTGACGCCATATTTTTCAAGTTCAGTGAGCAGGTTTGGCGCGCTTTTGAAGTGAATGGCTTTCCAGCCGGCTGCGCGCGCGCCTTCGACGTTGGGGTGGCTGTCATCAATAAACAGGCTGGTCGCAGGATCGAGATCAAAGCTTTCCACATGGTTATTGTAGATCGCGACATCAGGTTTGATCAGACCGATCTCGCCTGACACGGTCACGCCGCGCGGTTCCTTGAGAAACGTGAATCGCTCCTGGGCCTCCCGGAAAGTGTCTGAGGCGAAGTTGGTCAACATAGTCACGTCGTAGCCCTTGCCTATCAGGCTTCGCATGACATCCACACTATCATCATAGGCGTGCGGCACCATCTCGTGCCAGTTCAGCCGAAAGGCCCGGATGCGTTCCTTGTGGTCAGGGTGTTCGGCGATCAGGTGTTCTTCCGCCTCTTCCCAGCTTCTCCCGCGATCCTGCTCGATGTTCCAGTCATGGGTGCATACATTGTCGAAGAACCACTGTCTTTCTGTCTCGTCGGGGATGATCCGGCTGAAGGGAATGTGCGGGTCGTAGTGGAGCAACACCTTGCCGATATCGAAGATGATGTGACGAACCGGATCGTTCATGAGACGATAATCCTTCCGAGGGCTTCACGAGATTTCAGGAGATAGCAGCCGCTATCGCCTTTTTCATGACAGTTGGCAACGCTTCGCCGTCGATTTCTCCGGGCGGGGACCACCATGTGCTTTCAAGCGGAACGCTAGCCGCCACATCCGCGCGATAGACGTCGAGCCGAAGTTCGAAATGCGTGAAGATGTGCTTGATGCTGCCTTTTGATCGCCAGTCGGCGGAAAACGGCGCTGCCTGCGTACCGGTGTCACCGTCTCGCCTTGCGGTCCAGTCCGTGGTCGGAACTTCGCTCATGCCCGCAAGCAAGCCGCTGTCCGGGCGCCTGCGCAACAAAATGGCGCCGTTGCGGTCAATGGCGACAAAGGCAGCGCCGCGGCGTACAGGCTTCGCCTTTTTCGCGGGTTTGACGGGATGAAGCTCCGGGTCGGACGTTGCGAGCGCCTCACAGTGTGAATTGAAAGGGCAGAGCGCGCAGGCCGGTCGTTTCGGGGTGCACAGCGTGGCGCCTAGGTCCATGAGAGCCTGGGCGAAATCGCCTGGCCGCTCCTTCGGCGTCATATGGTGAACGATCGCCTTGATTTCGGTTTTCCCGGCCGGCAGCGGCGTGTCGATGGCGCTAAGGCGTGAAATCACCCGCTCGATATTGCCGTCGACGACGGTCGCGTGGCTGTCGAAAGCAATGGCCGCGATCGCCGCCGCTGTATAGTCGCCAATGCCTGGCAGTTTCTTCAGCGCCTCGATTGTCTGCGGAAATCGGCCGCCATGGTCGCGCACGATCATGTCGGCGCATTTCTTCAGGTTTCTCGCGCGGCTATAATAGCCGAGGCCCGCCCAAGCCTTCAAAACATCCTGTTCGCTGGCTGCGGCGAGACCGAAGATCGTTGGCCAGCGCTTCAGGAAATCCGTGAAATAGGGCTTCACCGCCTGCACGGTCGTCTGCTGCAACATGATCTCCGAAAGCCAAATTCGATAGGGATCAGGCTGCTCTCCGCGGAGCCTGTCCTGCGGCGATACCCGCCAGGGAAGGCTGCGGTGATGCCTGTCGTACCAGTCAAGGAGAGTTGCGGCGTGCGCCTTGGTCGTGTGCTTCATTGGAGCCGTCGGCATTGCAGTGGGTGCATTGGACTTGTAGAGTGCGCCAAGGCATTTTCAATGCCGATTGATGGAAAACTCGGTTGCGCTCGAATGGTCAAGAACGTTGGAACAAGGCAGATCAGCGAAATCGCCAACGCGCTGATTGATCCCGTTCTGGCGAAACGCGCTGGTATCAACACCATGCTGCTTGGCATGTGGGACGAAGTCGTCGGACCTGACTATGTTAACTGCACCCGGCCGGAAAGCATCAAATGGCCGCGCAGAAGCGGGCCAGACGAACAATTCGTCCCCGGCGTGCTTACGATTGCCTGCGAAGGCGCGCGCGCGCTCTTTCTCGCGCACGAGACCGATCAGCTTATCCAGAGGCTGAACGCCATTTTCGGATTTCCGGCGGTCGATCGGGTCAAGATCGTCCAGAAGCCGGTGTCGGCACGATCACGCCGTCCGGCCCGTGATCGGGAAATGCCGCCTGAACAGCAAGGCCGGCTCGATCGCATGCTCGAAGACATCGAGGATGACCGGTTGCGGCAGGCGCTGGATAGGCTTGGCAAGGCGGTTCTGACCCGCCCGAGCAGGATGTAGTCTCCCGAAACTGAAATTCGTCACATCTCGCAGCGCGTCCGATTCGAACTCCAGATTCGGTCGTAACACGTGTCCCCACACTGTTATGATGCCGAATCTTCCGTTGGAGCCCGCTCGCCAGACCTGATCGTGTTGCGCACGCTTTCCAGTTTGTTGGACAGATGTGTGATAAGCAGATCCGAGGTCAGCACGCCGTCGCGCGACTTCAGAGCCACGAGAATCGCCCCATGTTCTTCGACGGCCTGGCGCCATCGCTCCGGCGACATGTTGGCGAGATAGCGGACTCTGCGAATCCGTCCGGCAAGCGATCTGTGCGTTGTGATCAAAACCTCGTTCTGGCTGCCTTCGAGAATGATCTCGTGGATTTCCTGGTTGGTGTGGAAATAGGCGCTGCGGTCGGACTGCTCGAATTCCTTTTCCATCCGCGCCTGCAGAGACTCGACCTTCGAAATTTCCGCGTCGGTCATGCGCTCGCAAGCGATTCGTCCAGCCAGTCCCTCCAGGCTCATGAGCACCGAAAATACGTCGTCGAGATCCTTTTCACTGAGGCGGGCGACCCTCGCGCCGCGATTCGGCGTCAGCGTGACGAGGCCTTCCGAGGCGAGAACCTTCAGCGCCTCGCGCAACGGCGTCCTTGACACGCCGAACGCCTCGGTAAGCGATTTTTCGTTGATTTTTTCGCCCGGCGGTATCCCGCCTTCGGTCAGCAGGTCGCGAAGTTTCGTCACGAGCACCTCGTGAAGATGCAGGCGGTTGATAGGCTGAACCTGATTCATCGCGAGCGTCTGTCGCTCCTCTGTTCCCGTTGGCCCAATTATCCCGCGATCGCGCAGCCGAAGCAAGACTTGATTATGAATTCAAAATTCGTTATTCAAATATCTACGACCGTCGGCGTCATTGTCGCGGCTGAAAAGGGAGGAGATCAGCGCGGCATGGCAGGACGTCACCATCTTTTTATTCCTGGACCCACCAGCTTGCCGGAGCGCGTGCTTCGGGCAATGGATCGACCCACGATCGATCACCGGGGTCCCGCATTCAAGAAACTCGCTGGAGACGTGCAGGACGGATTGCGCTGGGTGTTCGGCTGCGCCGGTCCAGTGGTGGTCTATCCGGCTTCGGGCAGCGGCGCGTGGGAAGCGGCGCTCGTGAACACGCTTTCCGCCGGCGATCGCGTATTGATGTACGAGACGGGGCATTTCGCAACGCTGTGGCGCGATATCGCCGATAAACTTGGCCTTGAAGCCGAGCTGATAGCCGGCGACTGGCGGGGCGGGGCGGATCCGGACGCTATCGCAAGGCGTCTGAGGGAAGACAGGGACAAGACCATTCGCGCCGTCTGTGTCGTGCATAACGAGACCTCGACGGGATGCGTGACGGATATTGCGGCGGTGCGCCGGGCAATTGACGCCGAGCAGCATCCGGCTCTCCTGATGGTTGATACGATTTCCTCTCTTGGCTCGATGCCCTATCGCGCCGACGAATGGGGCGTTGACGTGACGATCGGCGGTTCGCAGAAGGGGCTGATGCTGCCGCCTGGTTTGTCGTTCAATGCACTCAGTTCGCGGGCGATTGCAGCCTCGCAGGTCGGTGGTCTGGCGCGTTCCTATTGGGACTGGGGCGCGATGCTGGATATCAATTCGCGCGGCTTCTTTCCTTATACGCCGGCCACAAACCTGCTATTCGGTGCGCTTGAAGCGGTTGAGATGATGCAGTCGGACGGCCTCGACGCGATCTTTTCGCGGCATGAGAGTTTTGGACGGGCGACCCGGGCGGCAGTAGGCGCCTGGGGGCTGGAGCTTCAATGCACCGATCCGGTTGCCCACGCATCGTCCTCCCTGACAGCGGTGCGCGTTCCCGAAGGTCATTCCGCCGACGCCATTAGAGCTGTCGCGCTGGACCGCTTCGACCTTTCGCTCGGAAACGGGCTGGGTCGGCTCGCCGATCGGGTGTTCCGCATCGGGCATCTCGGCGATCTGAACAGCCTATCGCTGCTGTCGGCCATTGCAGGCGTGGAAATGAGTCTCGGGCTGGCTGGCGTCCCTCACCGGAAAGGTGGCGTAGAGGCGGCGATGAATCTTCTCGCCGCTACCCCTGAAACTGTCGAGCAGATGACCGCCGGGCGTGATGCGACGCCACTGAAAAGAGCGACTGCATGAGCGGCGAGCAGACCTACAGACTGGTCCGCGATATCCCGGTCGAGGAGAGTTATGACGTTCTCGTCGCGGGTGGCGGACCCGCCGGCGCTGCGGCGGCGATCTGCGCCGCGCGGCTCGGCGCAAAGGTTCTGCTGGCCGAGGCCGCCGGATGCATGGGCGGCATGGGCACGTCTTCTTACGTCACCACTTTCGGTCCGATGGGCGACGGCGAACGTCCACTGGTCGGCGGGTTCTGTCGCGAGATGGTCGAGAACATGCATCAGCGCGGGTTTCTCGGTCCAGGCGTCACACCCGATTTCTGGACCAGGCACTACAATCGCTGGATTCCCTTCCATCCGGAAGGGTTGAAGCGGCTGCTTGACGAGAAGGCGGTCGAGGCGGGAGTCGATGTCCGGTACTTTACCCGCGTGATTGATGCGGAGACGGATGGAAACCGAATCACCGGCGCCGTCATCTGCAATGTCGAGGGTTACACGTTCATCAAGGCGAAAACCTTCATCGACTGCACCGGAGACGCGGCGCTTTCGGACCTTGCTGGCGCGGAGTGCAAGGTCGCCGGCGTGGACTGGCCTGAAACCGCCCCGGCCACCTTGTGTTCGCTGGTCGGAAATGTGAACTGGGACGATCCCGCCTATGGCGACGACTATTCCGGGATCGACGCGGTCAAGATGCGGACCCGCAAGGAACTGTTGCCGAAAGCAGTCGAGGACGGACATTTTTCGGAGACGTTTCGTTTCATTCCTGGCATGAACAAGCTTGGAAACCGGATCGGCAACATCAACGCCGGCCATGTCTACGGAATGGACGGCCTCGACAGCAAGAGCCTCTCCGAGGGCATGATGCGCGGGCGCGTCGTTGCCCGGGAGTTCGTCGAATTCTATCGCGACTATGTTCCTGGATGCGAGAACATCGAACTGGTGTCCACGGCGCCAGTGATGGGCGTACGCGACACGCGCCGCATTGTCGGCGAGTTCACGCTGACGATCGAGGATTATCAGGCGCGCCGCCAGTTTCCGGATCAGATCTGCGTCTACAATCGTCCGCCCGACAACCATCCCACGAACAGTTCGCGCGAGGAATACGAGCGTTTCAAGCGCGATTTCGAGGGCACGGGCAAGCTGGCGCGCGGCGCCTCCGTCGGGTTGCCCTACAGCATCCTTGTTCCGAAGGGATGGGAAAATCTTTGGGTGGCGGGTCGTTGCCATTCGAGCGGCCACGCCGTGCATGGTTCGATCCGGGCGCAGTCAGCGGCCTACATGATGGGGCAGGCGGCCGCCACGGCCGCGAAGCAATCCATGGAAACGGGTGAGCCGGCGTGCGACCTCGACACCCGGCGACTGGTGGAAAGTTTGCGCGCCGATGGCAGCTATCTGCCGCAGAAGGAACTCAGCAGATCGATGACCAGGTGAGGTTTCGCCGCAACAGGCGGCACTGAATTTAATCACAGGGAGGAAACTGAAATGCTAAAAATGATGCTCGCGGCCGGCGTGGCCGTTCTAACCATGGCGGTCCAGACGCCGATCCATGCCAAAGACAAGTATGAGGGCGAAAACGTCCGCATCGTCATCAATCTCGGCGCTGGCGGCTCGACCGGCGTAATGGCGCAACTTTTTGCCAATCACTGGAAAGAGCATATCCCCGGCGACCCGAACTTCGTCGTGCAACCGGTGACCGGCGGCGCACAGATGAAGGGTATCATCGAAGCGCGCAATGCGCGTCCTGATGGCTTTACGATCGCCTGGGTCGCTTGGTCCGGCCCTACGCGCGCCATCGGTCCGAAGAGCCAGAATGTCGACTGGAGCGATTTCGAGGTGATCGCCGGCGTGGGCGTGCCGCAAATGGCGTACATGCGCAACGACGTCGGCGACGGCGTGTCGGGATATGAAGACCTTGTCGGTCTGCAGGGCGTCCACATCGGCGGCTACAGACCGGGATCCTATCTCGACCTGACGGCGCGCATGTCGTTAGATCTGCTCGGCGTTGACTACGACTACACCACAGGCTTCGGCGGGGGCTCGAAAATTGTCGCGGCCCTGCAGCGCGACGAAGTCAATTTCCACGTCACTCCGGCGGCGAATTATTTCGGCGGCATTGAGGACAACGTCGTCGAAGCGGGCATGGGGTTGCCTCTCTGGTACTACGAATTGCCCGGTTCTGACGGCAAGCGGGCGCAAAACGACCAGTTCGAGGGTATTTCGACATTCCGGCAGGTCGCCGAAACGATCACTGGCTCTCCGCCCTCCGGCCCCATCTGGGATTCGCTCCAGTGGCTCAATAACGGCATGGCTGGCGTAACGTGGTTCATTGGCGTCCCGGCCGGTGTCGACGCCGAAACCGTCGAGATGCTACGCACGACGTTTGCAGAAACCATCAGTGACCCCGCATTCCTCGCCGAGGCAGTGGAAAAGACCGGCATCGTGCCGACCTATACCCCGCCCGAGGCGATGCAGACCATGATCGACGGCTTGAAAAATGTCGATCCCGCCATTGCCGAAACTGTAACCGGCTATATTGAATCCGGAACGCAATAAGCAATCAGAGCAAGGCGCGGTGAGCCTCGCCGCGCCCGCGCCGATGGGTGGATCATGTTCGACGCGTTCTTGAGCGGCCTGCAACTCGTTTTCGCATGGCCTGCCTTCGGGTATCTGCTGATCGGCGTCGCATTTGGCGTCTGGCTTGGCGCGGTGCCCGGTCTGGGCGGCATAACCGGCGTCGTCATCATTCTCCCATTCACCTTCGGAATGGACACCGTTCCGGCGCTGGCGCTTATCCTCGGGGTCTTCGCGGTCACGGCAACCTCGGACACGATCGCTTCCGTTATGCTGGGCATTCCCGGAACGGCCGCATCCCAGGCGACCATCATGGACGGATATCCGATGGCGCAGAACGGCAAAGCGGCTCGCGCGTTCGGCGCGGCGTTCACCGCATCAGCTGTTGGAGGCGTCATGGGCGGACTGGCGATGGCGGCCTCGCTGCCGATCATTCGACCATTGATCCTGTCTTTCGGCTTGCCCGAGTTCTTCCTGCTCGGCGCGCTCGGTCTCACAATGGTCGCCGCGGTTTCCGGACGGGCTATCTCCAAGGGCCTAGCCGCCGCCGCCGTCGGGCTCATGCTCAGCCAGATTGGCTTTCCCGTCGCCAGCGAAGTGCCCCGCTACTGGTTCGATGTCCAGTATCTGATAGATGGTCTGCCATTGATCCCGCTCGTCCTCGGCCTGTTCGCCATCCCTGAAATGCTGGATCTGGCGGTTCGCAACAGTTCGATATCGCGCGTGGAGCAGAAACAGAGCGAAACGCTGGCCGCGGGTGTCCGCGACGCTATGCGCAACTGGTGGTTGATTTTGCGATGCTCGTGGATCGGCATCTATATCGGTATGCTGCCGGGACTGGGCGGCATGATCGCCGACTGGGTCGCCTACGGGCACGCCGCCCAGGGCTCGAAGGCGGATGACGAGCCGGAGTTCGGAAAAGGCAATGTGCGCGGCGTCATCGCGCCGGAAGCGGCGAACAACGCGGTCCTCGGGGGCGCCCTGATTCCGACCGTGGGATTGGGAATACCGGGAAGCGCTTCGATGGCCATCCTCCTCGGAGCCTTCATGATCCTCGGTCTTGCGCCAGGCCGCGCGATGCTGAGCGATCAGCTCGACATTACCTTCTCGCTGGTCTGGATGCTGATATTCGCCAATATCATCGGAGCGGGTTTGGTGATGCTTCTCAGCAGGCAGGTGGCGCGTCTGGCCTTTATCAATGGACACCTGCTCGTTCCTGGCGTGTTGCTGTTCGTCTTCATGGGCGCTTGGCTCGACACGCCGGACATTGCGAGCTGGATTACCATGCTTGCGCTTGGCGTGACGGGCGTATTGATGAAGCGCGGTTGTTGGCCGCGTCCGGCGCTCGTGCTCGGCTTCGTGCTAGGGCCGGTGATGGAAAACGCCATTGTTCTGTCGACGCAGACTTATTCTCTCGTCGACGTGATGAAAAGGCCTCTCTCGCTTATTCTCATCCTGGTTCTGGCGGGAGCGCTCGTACTCGCTGTTCGCGCGACGATGCGCGTCCAGAAGGCTGCGGAAGGCAGCCGCACGGAAGCGTCTGCGTCCGACGGTGGTCTGAGTTCCCTTGCGCTCGGGGTCGTTTTTCTGGTCGCTTTCGCGGCGGCGATCTGGCCTGCGCTGGATTGGACGCCTTCGGCTAGGCTTTTCCCACTGGTCATCGCTCCTGTCGGAATGGCCGTTGCGCTTCTGTCCATCGGGCGCGATCTGAAGTGGAGAAGAAACGACGCAAACCAGTCGGCGTCCGACGATACGGACAAGCGCTCGCTCATCTTCCTGCTCTGGCTGGCTGCGCTGATCGCCGTCGCCTACTTTCTGGGACAGCCGGCGGCGCTTATCGGGTTCGTGGCGCTGTACCTTTGGCGCTGGGGAGATTTTCGTCCGCCCGTCGTTCTGGCCTATGTGGGCGGCGCTGCGCTTGTACTCTATCTCGTCTATGAGAAAGTTCTCTTTATTCGCTGGTGGGATCCTGTCTTTCCGCTATGGTGATAACACGTCCGTGAATCGTTTCCAAAACGGTTGTTTTGCCGCATTTTTGGCTATAAGTGTCCCAACCGAGTTGCTGGAAATCAGGGAAATCACCAATGTCGTCATATGCGAACATCATTGTCCGGAACATGTCCAAACTGGCTGGAGCAACGGCTCTGGCGATCGCGCTTGCGGCATGTTCCAACAGCGGCGAAAACAAGACCGCCGAGACGATGGCGCCCGCTACGTCGACATCGCAAATGAGCGCCGACAATTCGATCACTACAGGCGCCATATCCGACGGCGAAACGAAGCAGACCTCCGCTTCGTCGTCCGTTGAAGAGACTGTTCAGGTGGCCCAGGCAAGCACTGGCAGCTCGGCGGATCTGCCGTCTTCGGACGGCAGTGTCGATATGGATGCGGTCCTTGAGCCCGGTCCGATGGAAGAAAAGTATCTCGGTGACGCGGACGCCCCGGTCAAGATCGTTGAATACATGTCGATGACCTGTCCGCATTGCGCCGCCTTCCACAACAACACGTTCAAGCCGATCGTCGAGAAATATGCAGACAGCGGCAAGATCCAGTTCATCGTGCGGGAATTCCCGTTCGATCCGCGCGCGACCGCAGCGATCATGCTGGCGCGATGCGCGCCCGACGACAAGTTTTTCCCCATGGTCGAAGTGCTGATGCAGCAGCAGCAGAACTGGGCGCGGGCCCAGGACGCGCGCACCGCGCTGCTGAATATCGCCAAACTTGCAGGTTTTACACAGGAGACCTTTGAGGCCTGCTTGACGAACCAGCAGCTTGTAGACGATGTGAATACAGTAAAAAACAAGGCTGTTCAGGAATTTGGCGTCACATCCACACCGACTTTCCTGATCAATGGAAACCGGTATTCGGGGAACATGTCAGTTGACCAGATGTCGGCCCTTATCGACAGTATGCTTTGACGCCTCCCATTCTGCAGATTACATCGCGTATTTCTGCAAATACTTCCTGACGTCGTTTTACGGGAGGAACTCCCGTGAAATTTGACCGGCTACGCCTGCTGGGTTTCAAATCCTTCGTCGACCCCACGGAATTCCACATCGAAAAGGGACTGACGGGCGTTGTCGGTCCCAATGGCTGCGGCAAGTCCAACCTCGTCGAGGCGATGCGATGGGTGATGGGCGAAAACTCCTACAAGAACATGCGCGCGTCCGGCATGGACGACGTCATTTTCTCCGGTTCCGGCAACCGTCCCTCGCGCAACACAGCCGAAGTCGGGCTGTTTCTCAACAATGCCGATCGCACGGCGCCCGCCGCTTTCAACGACGAGGACGAGATCCAGGTGACGCGCCGCATCGAGCGTGAATCCGGGTCCGTATACCGCATCAACGGCAAGGAGGCCCGAGCCAAGGACGTACAATTGTTGTTCGCCGACGCCTCGACTGGCGCTCGTTCGCCTTCCATGGTCGGGCAAGGCCGGATCGGCGAACTGATCCAGGCGAAACCCCAGGCCAGGCGGCAGTTGCTCGAAGAGGCCGCCGGCATCTCCGGTCTGCACTCGCGTCGGCACGAGGCGGAACTGCGGCTGAGGGCGGCCGAGACCAATCTGGAGCGTCTCGAGGACGTGACTTCCGAACTCGAAACCCAGATCGAAAGCCTGAAGCGACAGGCCCGTCAGGCAAACCGTTTCAAGATCCTTTCCGCCGATGTCCGCAAGGCCGAAGCGACGCTTTTGCATATTCGCTGGCTGGAGGCAAAGGCCGCCGAGGCGGAAGCCGAATCCGCTCTCTCGCAGGCGACCAGCCTTGTGGCTGAACGTTCGCAACAGCAGATGGAAGCCGCCAAGGATCAGGCGGTCAACGCCCACAAGCTGCCGAAATTGCGTGAAGACGAGGCAAAGGCCGCAGCCGCCCTGCAACGGTTGCAGATCGCCCGCGCGCAGATCGAGGAAGAAGCTGAACGGCTGGCCGACCGACGGTCCGAGATCGAACGCCGCATGGCGCAGCTTTCCGCCGATATTGAGCGCGAGGAGCAACTCGTCGCCGACAACGCCGACATCCTTGAAAAGCTGGCATCCGAGGAAAACGAGTTGCGGGAAGCCGACCAGTCGGGCGGCGAAGTGGAAACAGAAAAGGAAGCGCTTTTTAGGGAAACCGAGGCCACGCTGGCGAGCAGCGAGGCGGCGCTTGGACAGGTGACCTCCGAACGGGCCGAGGCGGCCGCACAGCGAACCCAGTCGGAACGCGCGCTTGCGGAGGCGAGTGAACGCCGTGACCGGTTTGAAAGACAACTGGCCGAAACAAGGCGTGAGCTTGACGAGATTGGCGAAAAGATCGCCGGCCTGCCTGATCCCGCGCTCAAACTGGCCGCCGTGAAGGAATTCGAGGAAAAAGTGGCCGCGCTTGAGGCGGTGCTTGGTGAACTCGAAGAGACGATCGAGGCCGGACGCCGCGCCGAAGTGGAGTTGCGCAAGCCTGTGCAGGAGGCGCGTTCGGAACTCAACAGGATTGAAACCGAATCCCGCACCATCTCGAAAATTCTGAACGCCGGCGGCAATGATGATCTGTTCCCGCCCGTTGTGGACAAGATGAAGGTCGAGAAAGGCTTTGAGGCTGCTCTTGGCGCGGCCCTTGGCGACGATCTCGAACAGCCGCTGGACAATTCCGCCCCCGCCTATTGGGGGCTTGTGTCGGATGCCGGAAACGATCCCTCTCTGCCTGCGGGTGCGCCGTCGCTCGCCTCTCGCGTGAGTGGTCCGAAGGAACTGGCGCGGCGGCTCGCGCAAATCGGCATCGTCGAGACTACGGAAGAAGGCGAACGGCTGCAGGACCAGTTGCAGACAGGACAGGCGCTGGTGGGCGTCGACGGCTCGCTCTGGCGCTGGGATGGTTTCGTCGCAACCGCAAATGCTCCTACTGCCGCGGCCCAGAGGCTTGCGCAGAAGAACCGGTTGGCCGAACTCGACGCCGAAGCCGTTGAGGCGACAAAAACCCTGCGTGCTGCAGAGGTCGGGCTGAAACAGGCTGAAGAGGCGCTCAAGGCGGGCGGCGAGAAGCAGCGTCAGACGCGCGAGGAATTGCGCAGCGCCCAGCGCGAGTTGACGCTGGCGCGTGAGGCGCATGCGGCGGCGGAAAAGGCGACGGGCGAAATCGCCAATCGCCGCACCGTGCTCAGCGAACTCCGCAAGCAGATCGACACACAGCTCGAGGAAGCGCAGGGCGCTTACAAGGAAGCAGAGCTTGCGCTGGCGTCCGCCCCCGACCTTGGCGCGCTTGAAAGCCGTCTGGAATCGTCGAGAGCGAATGTCGCCGCCGATCGCTCCGCGATGGCGGAAGCCCGCGCCGTGTATGAAGGGCTCAAGCGCGAGAAAGAGGCCCGGGATCGCAGGCTCAGGGCGATCGCCGGAGAGCGCGAGAGCTGGACCAGGCGGGTCTCCAACGCCGAGCAGCACATCACGACGCTGAAAGAGCGGCTGAAGGAAACGGCTGAAGAAGCCGACAAGCTTTCCGATGCGCCCGACGAACTCGAGCTGCAGCGTCGTCGGCTGATGAACGAACTGACCAACGCCGAAGAGGCGAGGAAGAAGGCCGCCGATATTCTGGTGGCCGCGGAGAATGATCAACGCGAGGCCGATCAGGAAGCCTCGCGCGCGCTGGAGCTTCTGTCACAGGGCCGCGAGCAGCGCGGACGGGCTGAAGAGCGGCTGAATGCGGCGAAGGAAAAGCGATCAGCCTCCGAGACCCGTATCGGCGAAGCCCTGAAATGTCCCCCGCACGAAGCCATTCGCCACACGGAGCTGGCCGCCAACGAGGATCTTCCAGATCCCGAACAGGTCGATCGCCGGCTGGAACGGTTGAAGATCGAGCGCGAGAGGCTGGGCGCAGTCAATCTGAGAGCGGAAGAGGAACAGCAGGAACTGTCGGAGAGGCTTCAGACCATCCTTGTCGAGCGCGACGATGTGGTCGAGGCGATCGGCAAGCTGCGTCAGGCGATCCAGAACCTCAACCGCGAAGGCCGGGAGCGTCTTCTCGCCGCCTTTGATGTGGTCAATGAACAATTCAAGCGGCTGTTTACCCATCTCTTCGGCGGCGGCACTGCGGAGTTGCAACTGGTCGAGTCGGAAGATCCGCTCGAGGCGGGGCTGGAAATCCTCGCCCGTCCGCCCGGCAAGAAGCCGCAGACCATGACGCTGCTTTCGGGCGGCGAACAGGCGCTGACCGCCATGGCGCTGATTTTCGCGGTCTTTTTGACGAACCCGGCCCCGATCTGCGTTCTCGACGAGGTGGATGCGCCCCTCGACGATCACAATGTCGAGCGCTTTTGCAATCTGATGGACGAGATGGCGGCGACCACCGAAACCCGTTTCGTCATCATTACCCACAATCCGATCACCATGGCGCGCATGAACCGGCTCTTTGGCGTAACAATGGCTGAACAGGGCGTATCGCAACTGGTTTCCGTGGATCTGGAGACCGCCGAACAGATGCGCGACGCAAGTTGATTGCCGCAATGCACAAATTCAATCGATAAAATGTAATTTGTCCGGCTTCGCGCTCTGGTATTCGACCCTGTTTGTCATGTAGGTCATTGGCGCACCGACATATTGTCGGAGTAACTGGAGAAGCCGCATGACGAAATGGGTCTACACTTTTGGGGACGGGACGGCCGAAGGCACGGCCGACATGCGCGATCTTCTCGGCGGCAAAGGCGCCAATCTTGCCGAGATGTGCAATTTGGGGCTGCCCGTGCCGCCTGGCCTCACCATTACCACCGAGGCGTGCAACTGGTATCTCGGAAATGCGGGCGCCTATCCTGACGATCTCGCAGAACAGGTCAACGCGGCGCTGGCGCATGTCGGCAAGGTGGCGGGGCGCAGTTTCGCCGACGCCAAGAGGCCTCTCCTGCTTTCCGTGCGTTCGGGCGCGCGCGCCTCGATGCCCGGTATGATGGACACTGTCCTCAATCTCGGACTGAACGACGAGTCGGTGCTCGCGTTGGCCGAAGGCATTGGTGACGAACGCTTCGCCTATGACAGTTACCGCCGCTTCATCCAGATGTATTCCGATGTCGTCATGGGGCTGGATCACGAAGTCTTCGAGGAAATCCTGGAAGACGAGAAGGCGCGTTTCGGACACGAACTCGATACAGAACTGACCGCCGACGAATGGAAGCAGGTGATCGCGCGTTACAAGTCGGTCATCGAGGAAGAGCTCGGGCAAGCCTTTCCACAGGATCCCCAGCAACAGCTCTGGGGCGCCATTGGCGCCGTGTTTTCAAGCTGGACGAACGCCCGCGCCGTCACTTACAGGCAATTGCACGACATCCCGTCCGGTTGGGGCACGGCGGTCAATGTGCAGGCGATGGTTTTCGGCAATCTTGGAGACGGCTCGGCTACGGGCGTCGCCTTCACTCGCAACCCGTCGACCGGCGAGAACACCCTCTATGGCGAATTCCTGGTCAACGCCCAGGGAGAGGACGTCGTTGCGGGCATCCGCACACCGCAGAACATTACCGAGGCTGCTCGCATCGAGGCCGGCTCCGACAAGCCGTCGCTTGAAAAGCTGATGCCGGATGCATTTTCCGAGTTTCTCGGAATCTGCAACAGGCTTGAAAACCACTACAAGGACATGCAGGATCTCGAATTCACAATCGAGAACGGCAAACTCTGGATGCTGCAGACGCGCGCGGGTAAGCGCACGGCCCGCGCCGGATTGAGGATCGCGGTCGATCTGGCTGAATCAGGCCTGATCACGAAGCAGGAGGCGATCGAACGCATCGATCCGGCGTCGCTCGACCAGCTTCTACACCCGACCATCGACCCGTCGGTCTCGCGCGATGTCATCGGCAGCGGTCTGCCGGCGTCGCCGGGCGCCGCCACCGGCGAAATCGTCTTCACGCCTGATGAAGCGGTCGAAAAGTCGGAAGCAGGCAAAAAGGTCATCCTCGTGCGTGTCGAAACCAGCCCGGAAGACATTCACGGTATGCATGCGGCGCAGGGCATCGTCACGTCGCGCGGCGGCATGACCAGTCACGCGGCCGTCGTCGCGCGCGGAATGGGAAAGCCCTGTGTCTCCGGCGCCGGCAATATCCGGGTCGATATTCGCCGTAAGCTTCTGCTGACTGAGTCCGGACCGTTGAAGGAAGGCGAAATCATCACCGTCGACGGTTCTTCCGGCCAGGTGCTTCGAGGCTCTGTGCCGATGCTTCATCCGGAGCTGTCCGGTGATTTCGGACGCCTCATGGAATGGGCGGACGTTTCGCGGCGCATGAAAGTCCGCACCAACGCCGAAACGCCGGCGGACGCCAATGTGGCGCGCAGTTTCGGCGCAGAGGGCATCGGCCTTTGCCGCACCGAACACATGTTCTTCGAGGATGACCGTATCGTGGCAATGCGCGAAATGATCCTGGCCGGAGACGAGGAGGGCCGAAGGACCGCGCTCGCGCAGTTGCTGCCCATGCAGCGGGCGGACTTCGTGGAGCTTTTCGAGATAATGAAGGGGCTTCCAGTCACGATCCGGCTGCTCGATCCGCCGCTGCACGAGTTCCTGCCGAAGACCGACGAGGAAATCGCGGAAGTGGCCCGGGCCATGAAGGTCGAGGAGGAGCTTTTGCGCCAGCGGCTGGAGGCGCTGCACGAGTTCAACCCGATGCTCGGCCATCGCGGTTGCCGTCTGGCGGTGTCCTATCCGGAAATCGCCGAGATGCAGGCCCGCGCGATCTTCGAGGCGGCCGTCGAAGCCGGCGCGAAAACTGGCGAACATGTGGTGCCCGAAATCATGATCCCGCTTGTCGGCATGATGACGGAACTCGAATACGTCAAGCAGCACATCGAGAAGGTGGCTGAGGACATCATGGAAGAAGCGGGTCAGAAGATCGACTATCTGATCGGCACCATGATCGAGTTGCCGCGCGCCGCCATTCGAGCGGATGTCATCGCCGAAGCCGCCGAATTCTTCTCCTTCGGCACCAATGACCTGACCCAGACAACTTTCGGTATCTCGCGCGATGACGCATCGTCATTCCTGTCGACCTATCAGAAGAAGGGCATCATCGAACGCGACCCGTTCATCTCGCTGGATATCGCGGGCGTCGGCCAGTTGATCCGGATGGCGGCGGAAAAGGGCAGGGCCGGACGTCCTGACATCAAGCTCGGCATTTGCGGCGAGCACGGCGGCGATCCGTCCTCGATCCATTTCTGTGAGGAACTGGCGCTTGACTATGTGTCGTGTTCGCCGTTCCGCGTGCCCATCGCCCGCCTCGCCGCCGCACAGGCGGCGCTGAAGGGGGAGACCGGTTAGCGCCTATTTCAGGTAGTTCATTGCACTTCAAGGACGATCTTGCCGACATGACCTTTCTTCATGAAGGCCTCCTGCGCAGCCGCGATCTCGCGAAGCGGATAGGTTTCGGCGACCAGCGGCTTGATCTCCTTGCGCTCTATCCGCTTGACGAGATTGCCGAAGACCTCGGGCCCAAGCTTGGTGCAACCTAAGAAGCTCAGATCCTTGAGATAAAGCGTGCGAACGTCGAGTTCCACGATGGGGCCGCCGATAGCTCCCGCGACTGCGTATCGACCGCCAGGCCTCAGGATATCCAGCAACCATGGGAATTTGGGTCCGGCCACAAGATCGACAACCACATTGACACTGCTCTGATCCAAAGTGGTTGCGGGTTCTTCATCGCGACCGATCGTCCTTGCAGCGCCAAGTTTCAGCAGTTGTTCCGCCTTGGTCGGGCTGGTGACGGCGATGACAGTCGCATTCCGGGCGCGCGCCAGTTGAACGGCCGCTGACCCCACGCCGCCCGACGCACCCGTAACAAGAACGGTTTCGCCCTCCTCCACACCCGAGCGGGTGAGCATGTTTTCGGCCGTCGAGTAGGAACAGGGAAAGGACGCCAGTTCGATATCCGTCAGACTGCTGTCAACCTTGTGGGCATGACGTGAAGCCACCTTTGTAAACTGGGAAAAGCCACCGTCACACTCAGAGCCGAAATACCAGGGTGTCTCCAACGGCCTGCCCGCCGCTTCTACGAGACACGGCTCCACCAGCACACGCTCGCCGATGCGGCTGCTGTCGACGCCGTCGCCAACAGCGATAATCCTGCCGCAGGCGTCTATGCCCTGAATACGCGGAAATTTCAGAGGCGTACCGGACCAGGTTGCGTCGGCGGCGTCCGCATCGCCCTTCGAATACCAGGCGGTGCGCGTGTTGATGTCGGTGTTGTTGACAGCTGCAGCGCCGACCTCGATCAGCACCTCGTTCCTGCCTGGAACGGGAACCGGAAGGTCATCACGCCATTCCAGCATGTCCGTGCCGCCGTGACCGGTCAGAACGACGCCCCACATTTTGTCCGCCATCTCGTCTTCCTCGAAACGAAAACGGTGAGCATCAGGAATGCGGTTTGATTTGTCAAACCCGTCACATTGGACTTTTGAGTCCGCATGGCGCCATTAGACCCTCCGGACTCCGGTCTTCACCTGCGCGACGCGCGCCTTAACCCCGAAGATTGTCCTTCTTGGCCAGCTGTTCTGTCTCGTCGAGCGCCTTTTCCATCCGGTCGAAGAGTACATTGAGCTCTTCGGCCGTAATAATCATCGGCGGGCAGACCGCGAGCGTGTCGCCGATGGCCCGGAAGATCGCGCCGTTCTGCCGGGCGAGAGTGGCTGCCTTCGGTCCGATGCCGACGGAAGCGTCGAAAGGTTGTTTGGTCGCCTTGTCGGCGACCAGTTCCACGCCGCCCATCAGACCGCAATACCGGGCTTCGCCGACAATCGGATGGTCCGCAATTTTCTTCATGCGCGCCTCGAAAACCGGGATGAGGCTGCGGACGTGGCTGAGAATGTCGAGCTTCTGATAAATCTCGATCGCCTTGATGCCCAGCGCGCATCCGAGCGGATGACCGCCATAGGTGAAGCCATGACCGAATGTTCCGATTTGCCGCGAGTGGTCGACAAACGCCTGATAGATGTCTTCCGGCAGCATAACGGCGCCAAGCGGGGCATAGGCCGACGTCAACTGCTTGGCCGCGGAGATCGTCTTCGGCGTCATGCCGAGCGTTTCCGAGCCCCACCAGTTGCCGGTTCGGCCGAAGCCGTTGATGACTTCGTCGTCGATGAGATAGATGTCGTATTCATCAAGGATCGGCTGAATCGCCTCGAAATAACCCTTGGGCGGCACAATCACCCCGCCGGCGCCCATCACCGGCTCGGCAATCATTGCTGCGATTGTGTCCGGTCCTTCGCGTTCGATGAGTTCGCGCAGGGATGTGGCCAACCGCGTCACGAAGTCGGCCTCGGATTCGCCGTCCTGCCCGAAGCGGTAGTAATGCGGACACTCGGTGTGCACGACGCGGTCGATCGGAAGGTCGAAACCCTTGTGGTTGTAGGGCAGACCGGTCAGCGAAGCGGACATGATAGTGACACCGTGATAGGCCTTGATCCGGGAAATGATCTTCTTCTTTTCCGGTTTTCCCCGCGCATTGTTGTAGTACCAGGCGAGCTTCACTTGCGTGTCGTTCGCTTCCGAACCGGACGATGTGAAAAACACCTTGGAGATCGGGACCGGAGCCAGTTCCTTCAATTTTTCGGCGAGTTCGATCGCCGGCTCGATGCCCATTCCTCCGAACAGGTGATAATATGGAAGCGAGCGCATCTGTTCCGTGGCCGCTTCAACCATCTCTTCGTTGCCGAAACCCAGGCCGGCGCACCACAGACCCGACATGCCCTCGATATATTCGTTGCCCTGGGTGTCGTAGACATAGACGCCCTTGCCGTGATCGATCACTGTCGCGCCCGTTTGCGGCAGGGTGTGCAGCGGCGTGTAGGGATGCAGGATCGCATCCAGATCGCGAGCCTGAACATTCGTAAGGGGAGGATTGCTGTTCATGGTTATACCTGCATGGGAGATGGGAGGAAACGAGGGATCGAACCGCGTATGGGAAGTGACGGGACATTATCGCGTCCGGTCCGCCGCTGTCGAGGGAATTTGCATTCTCGGCTGGATTTGATCCAGCCTAGGCTTTATTCAGATTCCCGATTTCCGCTCACTGCCGGGTGGAAGCGCGTTTTGCTGGTAAGAGCGATCCTGTCTGCATCATGAAAGTCCGTTACGAGCGATCCGTTTCCCATGCCGCGCAATGGTCCCGACGCCTTGGTCTGTTCGCGTTGGCGCTCTTCGTATTCACAGCCGTGCTGCATCGCTTTGGGTTTCTGGAGGCGATCACTTTCGCGGCGACTTTCGCGCTCAGCGGCGTTATAGCCCTGCTTGCTCTGCTCCTGGCGCTCTGGGGGATATTCCGTCTTTGGCTGGTTGGCGCAGTTGGCGGCATGGCGGCTTTCAAAGGCCTGCTCATGGCGATGGCGGTTCTTATCCCCTCGGGACTGGTGCTCTATCGGGCCTCTACCTTGCCGCGGATCTATGACATCACGACCAATGTTGAGGAGCCGCCCGGCTTCCTGCAGCCCGTGTCGCATGAAAGCGAGTGGTTGATCGCGGATTTCATGACGCCGGCCGGACCGTACGCCGGGCAGACGGAGGCCTATCCACTGGTAACCGGACGACGCTACGAGGGAGCGGTGGACCGTATTTTGCAGGCCGTGCGTCTGGTGGCTGAAAAACAGGGACTGAAAATTGTCGAGACGCTTGAGCCGCAATCCGAGCAGGATGTTGCGCCGGATGAACCTGCATCGGAGACCGATGGGGAATCCGAACCTGTTGCAGAGGCGGAAGAAGGCGCAGGCAGCATCATAGAAGTGTCGACGGCGGAGCCTTCCTCGATCACTGCGCCGCAAAACGAGGAGGAAGCCACCGAGGCTCTTATCCTCGGGCCGCTCGACGTTCAGTTGCTGCTTGAGGGCGCGGCCGGTAAAACCGCCGAAATCGTAATCCAGGCCGAAACCCGGACGCTCGTCTGGGGATTGGAAAGCGACATCAGCATCAGGTTGACCGAGGAAGCCCAGACGACATTCGTCGATATGCGATCGGTATCGCGTTTTGGCCCGCATGATTTTGGCGTAAACGCGCAAATCATCACGCGCTTTCTCAATGCACTGGACGCAGAGCTCCTGGGAATTGCCGTACGGTAGCATCGGCAGCTTATTGCCCTGCAGGGCTATTGCGGCGACTTTCCGAGAAAGACGTCATGCGCCGCGTCCATAGTGTCGAAGGTCAGATACAAGAGGGGCTTTCGCTTTGGTGCATCATTTCAGCCTGTAGCTTCCCTCGATCGAAGGCGGGCCTTCCGTTTGCACGATCTGGCGGTTCACTAGGTCTTCCAGATGCGCGAGCAACGACAGGGCCGCCGCCTTGTGAAGGCGCGGATCCGTATCCCGGTAAATCGATCTCACCATGTCTGGAATTGTCCGGTCGCCCTTGGAGAGCCGGTCGAGCAGGGCGGATTCGCGCATCCGCCGATGGCTCTTCAGCGCGCGGACGAATTTTGAAGGTTCGGTCACTGGCCCGCCATGGCCGGGATAATAAACCCGGTCTTCACGCTGCAGCATCTTGTCCAGTGAAGTCATGTAGTCCGCCATCGCGCCGTCCGGCGGCGCCACGATTGACGTGGACCAGGCCATGACGTGGTCGGCAGAAAACACGACACCCGTTCCCTCCAGTGCAAAAGCCGCATGGTTGGCGGTATGGCCGGGTGTGTGCAAGACCCGCATGGCCCAGCCGTCGCCTGAAATAATCTCTTCATCCTTTGCGACGATGTCCGGCCGAAAATCCGTGTCCGAACTGCCTTCGAGTGGATTCGTTTCGCCGATATGCAGGGAACGGGCAGGGCGGTGCGGCCCTTCGGCGACAATTCTCGCGCCCGTCTTCTCGGCAAGCGGTCTGGCGAGCGGCGAGTGATCGCTGTGGGTGTGGCTGACGAAGATATGCGTGACTTCGCGCCCTTCGAGCGCCTTCATAAGGGTTGCGAAATGACTGTCGTCCTGCGGTCCGGGGTCGATGACTGCGACGGAATCACGTCCGATGATGTAGGAATTGGTGCCATGAAACGTCAATGGACCGGCGTTGGGGGCGGTTATTCTCTGGACGCCCGGTTCGACCTCTACAGCGCTTCCTTGCGCGGGCTCGAACGCCGTGCTGAATTCGGGTGAAGACAAGGCCTTAAGTGTCCTTTCTGCGTATTGCGACGTCTGAAGTTAGTCAATATACCTACAATTGCTTCATGACCACCGGAGGTTGCTCCGGGTCTGTTGCGGGAATTGAAAATTTGGAGATTGTATATGTTGACATCTGCGCCGACGCGTTCGCTCGCGGTAAATCTGGCTTCCGACAACCCTGTTCTGCGCTATGCCTGGTACGCTTTCCTGGTTGTTGCCGGTACGATCATACTGGCAATATCAGCCAAGACGAAGGTTGTTCTCGGGCCTGTAGACATGTCGATGCAGACCCTTGCGATATTCCTGATCGCGGCGACGTTCGGCCTGCGTCTCGGCGTTGTGACACTGCTTCTCTATATGGCGGAAGGCCTTTATGGTCTGCCGGTCTTCCAGGGGACGCCTGAAAAGGGAATCGGACTGGCTTACATGATGGGATCGACCGGCGGATATCTTGTTGGTTTTGTGGCCGCCGCCGCCATCGTCGGCTGGGCTGCGGATCGTGGTTGGGATCGCAATCCGTTCAAGCTGTTCGGCGCCGTCCTGTCGGCCGAAGCAGCCATCATGCTTTTCGGTTTTGCTTGGCTGGCTGTGCTGATCGGCGCGGACAAGGCTTGGCAGTTCGGCGTTGCGCCGTTCCTCCTGCCTGATTTGATCAAGGTCGCGCTCGCGTCGGCAATTGTACCGGCGGTTTGGGGCGTTCTGCGCAAGATCCGCGCCTGAAGTTGCATAATCATCATGCGCGCGGTTATCCGCGCGCATGTTCGTCCCTCTTCAGGCGGCGCCGATGCGCAGCATGTCAAGGACGTGAAGAATGCCCACCGGCTTGCCGGCTTCCTCGACCACCAGCGCGCCGATCCGGCGATCCTGAATGGTCTTCAGGGCCGTCGCGAGCAGCATATCGGGCTGTATGGTCTGTCCCCCCACGGTCATGACCTCGTCGACGATAGTCAAATTGGCGTCGACATGAGCGTGGCGCCGCAGGTCGCCGTCGGTGATGATGCCGCGGATGTTGTCGTCTTCATCAATTATCACGGTCAGGCCGAAACCCTTGTCCGAGATCACCGATATAGCGTCGATCAGCACAGTGCCAGACCGCACGACCGGCAACCGTTCTCCACTATGCATGGCGTCGCGCACC